>DATJEU010000031.1:0-3286 GCA_035496255.1 Vicinamibacterales bacterium | reverse complement strand
GAGGCGCGAAGCGACTGGGCGCCGGATCCAGCGAACCCGCTTCCAAAATTCAACCCGCCGCGGCGCGTGCCTCACGGCATCACGATCGTCGGACGTCTGTTCGACGACGGATTGCTTGGGCAGGTCGGGATCGCGCTCGAGGAGGCCTTTGGTGTGATGCAGGAAAGGCCGACTGGCTCCTAAGGAGATTCCTCTTAACTCCCAGCTCCCAATTCCCAACTCCCAAATTCTTAGTTGTTGAAAATTGGGAGTTGGGAGTTGGGAGTTGATCTTCTTCACCGGAGAGCTACCCAGAACAAATTCCGGTGCGCGACCGTCCGGGTGTACGCGAACGAATCCGGCGTCGGTCCGGGCACGGCGGTTTGACCTGCGTATGGGAGGCTCACCGAAGTGGCGCCTGAGACGCCGAGCCCGTCAGCAACCGAACCGATTCCACCAGCCGGGAGCGGCGGCAACGACTCACCGGTGTCGAGCGCGAACATCAAAGCCGCGCCGGCCCTCCAATCCTCAACCGGCTGGATATACACGCGATCGCCTGACGGCGACCATCGCACCACACATGTGGCCGGACAGACGCGCCGTTCGGCTCCGCCGTCGAGCGGTATCAATGCCACTTCGACCGGCGGCGCCCCTTCGGCCGGCACCATCGCGACTGCCCACCGTCTGTCCGCGGAATGTCCATCGAGCTCGACGATCGGAGCGGCGCGCACCTTTCTTCGGTGGCTGCCGTCCCGTTCCATCTCGAACAGGTAATTGTTGTGTCCCTCGGATGCGCGGAAGAGGATCCGTCCGTCAGGCCCGAAGAACGGAGCGTCGTCTCCCGATGCCGTGAGCTTCTGCGGTGCGGCCGAATGATCCATCGGCGCCAGCCAGACTTCAGAAGGGCCCGCTGCCGGCTTGACGCCGAAGACGACGGTCCTGCCGTCCATCGCGACGTCGTAAGTACTCATGAAGAAACCCTGAATGACGGGGCGGCTTCGGCCGGACGCCACGTCCACGCTCCACAGTTCTCTCGACCGCTGCGGCCCGCTGCCGGCGAGGAGATAAAAGACCTCGCGCCCCTCCCGCGAATACGCGAGTTGGAATGCGAGGCCTTCACTCGACAGCTGGCGCTCTCCCGTTTTGTCGTGCACCCACAGGCCGCTTTCCTCGTTTCCGACAGACGTCAGCAGGCGCCGCCCGTCGCGGCTCATGGCGATCCCAATCTCCGTGTCCGGGCCCGACGTGATTTGTTCGAGGCCGCCGTGCGGAAATCGCTGACGCCAGACATGGCTTCCATTCCCCGCGTCCCCCGAAAAATACATGAACGCGCCGTCGGGCGACCACGCAGCCGACGTGCAGTGCCCGGGAGGTCCAACCTGAAACGACGCGGCGCTGCCCTCGAATGGAACGAGCCGGCAGGGCTGCCACGCGCCAGACGGTCCCATCTCGACTACGAGCACCGAGCGGCGATCGGGCGACACCGCCCCCTCGTGCGCCATGCCCCGCTCGTGCGCCGGAAGATAGATGCGACGCAGGTCGGCCCGTGTGTCGGTGGCAGTGACGACACCCATGTGAAGCCCTCCGACGAACTCGGAGAACACCACGTGATGCGCGTCAAGCCACGACAGTCCGGACGCGTTTGACAGGACGAGCCGCGGTTCGCCGCCGAGAACGGAGACGGCCATCGTGTTCCACTGACCGCGAGTCGCGAGGGTATAGGTGACTTCCGAACCATCGGGCGAGAACGCGACTCCGTATTTGGGCAAGCCGTCGTGCGTCAACTGGACGCTCTGGCCACCCGGCAGCCGCTTAAGGTAGACCTCGCCGAGTATCGGGTAGTAGGGTTCGACCTCACGGATGAACGCGATCGTGCTGCCGTCGGGAGACACCGCAGGCGCGACGGCGGCATCGGTGAAATTCGTCACCTGTGTATAGAGAGCCGGGTCGCCCGCGTCTCGGGGCCACTCGAACCACCCGACTCCAGCAAGGCCGATGACGGCGGCGGCGGCGGCAACCGCGACAGGACGACGACCACCGGCCCTCCGGGTGTTCGTATCGGTCGATTCGCCGCGTGGTGACGTCGATGCGGTGTTCGTTTCCTGTGCGGCGGGTGAATCGGCTGCTGGCGCGATATCTCCGACGGACTCTTCGATTACCGGCGCAATGAAGCGATAACCGCGTCCCTTGACGGTCTCGATGTAGAACGGCCGTGTGGCGTCGTCGCCAATCGCCAGGCGGATCTGGCGCATGCAGTAGCCGAGACCCTGGTCGAATTCGACGAAAGTGGCGTCGCCCCAGATGAGGGTCCGGAGTTCTTCGCGGGTGACGATGTCGCCCGGACGATCCGTCAACGCCACGAGCATTCGCAACGGCTGCGGCTGGATCTTCACCGGCCGGCCATCGCGCAGCAGGCGAAGGCCGACGACGTCGAGCTCGCATCGGCCGAAACGACGCCGCGCATTCCTCAGGTGCATCGTCAGGTCCCGCGCCCTCAGCAGTTTACATCCTCACGTACGACGACCCCTTTTCTCAAGAAAACCTCAAGATCCCGCGCGTGCCTGGCGTGTTAGCGTCCGCGCCTGCGCCACTCGATGGCGTTGCAGGAGGTCAGTATGAAACGAGGAAGCGATATTCGGCTGTCGTGGAGCGGTCGCCTGGCCGTTCTTATCGGATTGGCGGTGATGGGGTTGTTGGGTAGCGCCAGCGAGGCCACCGCTGCCGGTTGCGCCGTTCCCGCCACGACCGGATCCGCTCCGACGGCGTTCCTGACCGCACACGCGGCCATGCCGCCCATCCAGCAGGGCGGCGACAACGGCGGAAACCCCGCCATCATCGTCGGCATGTGGCACGTGATCTACACCGCCACGTACTCAACGGCCGGTCCTATCCCCGTCCCGGTGATCCCCCCGGGGCCGCCGGATTCGTTCGAATTCGCCGAGACGATGAAAACCTGGCATGCCGATGGAACGGAATGGGAAGAGAAGATCGAGCCGGCCCCGGTCGGCTTCTGCTTCGGCGTGTGGACGCACACCACCCAGGGCAGCGTCAAGTTGCACCACTTCGGGGCCGTGACGGCGCCCGACGGGAGCGTCGTGGCCATCTTCTACCAGGATGAAATCAACCGGGTCGCGCCGGACGGCAGCAGCTATACCGGCACGTGGGACTTCAGACTCTACGGGCCGGCGGACGTGCTCGGCACGGGGCCGGTGCTGCAGGAGATCAAGGGCACCACGGCGGCGACGCGGATCACCGTTCAGTAGTTTGACCACGCGGCCGCGATCGGCCACGATCGCGGCCGGTGCGA
>DATJEU010000030.1:0-29977 GCA_035496255.1 Vicinamibacterales bacterium | reverse complement strand
GAGCTCGGCGATCTGTTGCTGGTTGCGGAGACGGTCTGGATGGCGTTCGTTCAGGCGCTGGGCCAACGATTCCTGCTCGGCGCGGAGTACGGCCAGACGAGCCTGCAGCGCAACGAGGTCGAGGGGCCTTGGCGATGCGCCGTCAGGCAGCGGAATCAGCGATGGCGACTCAGTCTGCTTCGTAAGGGCGGGGCCACTCTCAAAGAATGCGACCTGCACGAAGAACGCAATCGGCGCCTCGGCCGGCGGCGCGTACCGCCACAACCTGACGCCGTCGACCGCGGCCGTCAGAAACGCCTGCATCGCTGGGCCCATGCCTGCGTTATCCGCAGTGACTACGTTGGACGAGACGCGCGTGACCTCGGAAACGCTTCCGGACGCATCCAGCACCACGCGCACGACGACACTCCCGCGCGCGCCGGAGCCGTGCAACTGCGCCGGGTAGTCGATCGACGGTGCCGACAGCCGACGGGGAATCGGATTCTCCGGGGTAATCGGCTTCGTCGCCGGCGGGTTCGTCGCCTGCGACCCCGCCGACACCGCAGGGCCCGGACGTGGCGCCCCACCGTTGCGCGCACCCTGCGGCGGCATGAACAACTTCGCATGCTCGGTCGCAGCGCGGCCACGCTCCTGCAGGTCCCTGATGAAGACGTCCGGGCCACTTATCGTCGGCGCCGGCACCTTCACTATCGGTGCAGGGCTCCCATCGCGCGGCACCGCGCTCTGCACGTCCGCCTGCCCGGCAGCCGCCGGCGACGCCGCATCGAGTGGCTGATCGGTCGCCGCCACGGCGGGTGCCGCGGCGAGAATCGGGAACGCCGTGCCGGCATACCATCCGGCGCCGAGGACGGCGGCAACGATCGCTGCGGTCGAGACGATGATGCGCGGTGCGGACATGACACGCTCCTTCGATAGACGGACGATTCGCGTGAAGAGGAAGCGTCGCCGGGCGAACGCCTGGGCCGGACGGAGTCGTCCGCCGTCTGCAAAGGCGAGCAGCGCTTCAATGTAGGCTCTCCGGTTTCCGGTCGCCAGAACGGTCAGTTCATCGACGAGCTCCTCGCGCGCGAGTTGGATGCGTGAGGTCGCCCACCAGATCGCCGGCTGGAACCACAGCACGGTCCGCAGCAGTTCCTCGCCGAGCAGCCAGCACCAGTCGCGGCGCTGCACGTGCAGCAGTTCATGGGTGATCACGGCGAGCCGCTGACTCTCGGGCGCCGCTGACAGCGACTCGGGCACGAGCACGACCGGCCGCCAGACGCCGAATGTGACCGGTTGCTTCAGGCCGGTGACGCTGGCGATCCGGGCATGCACCTTCAGCATCCGCTGCCGCTCGGCGTACGCCTCGTCGTCGACGTTCGCGCCGTGCACGCGAAACCCACGCAGGCGCCACAACCCGATGGCGAGCCACCACGCCCGCAACGCGATTCCGGCAGCCATGACCACCGGCAGCACCGTCGCCCACGGTATCGGCTGCGACACCGGCTCCGGCGCGAGCAGGAGCGGCGCGCCAATCGCGGCATCGCTGGACACGTCGACCGCCGCGGCTTCGATCACGGGTGATGCAGACACCATCCGCGGGGGTGGTGTTGATCGCAGCATCCATGGCAGCAGCAGAGCGATGACGACCGCGAAACGCCACGCTCCATAGCGCGCGCCGGCGGCGGGCAGCGGCAGCAGACGCAACAGCAGTGCCGCGACAGCCACGATTCCGATGATCTGCGCGTTGTAGGCCACGACGTTCGCGAGCGTGAACAGGCCGCTCATCACTCCTCCTCGTCCTGCTCCTTGAGCAGCTGCTGGACGATGCGTTTCTGTTTCGGCGTGAGCTTGTTGTCCCTGGCCAGGTGCACGAGCAGCGCATCTGATGCGCCGTCGAAGACGCGGTCGAGGAAGTCGCGCACCATCCCGCCGATCACCTGCTGCCGCGGTTTCGCCGGCCGGTAGATGTGCGCCTTCTCCTGCGTCGCCCGGGTCAGGTAACCCTTCTCCTGCAGGATGCGCATCAGCGTCATCACGGTGGTGTAGGCAATCGGCCGCTGCTCGCTGAGCGCATCGTGGACGTCACGCACGGTGACCTCCTCTTTGCGCCAGACGACCTTCATGATCGCGAGCTCCTGCGGCGTCAACGTCGGATGTGGCTTTCGCACATCCTAACTATTAAGTAATTAGTAGATTATCTGTCAAGCAAAAAGAACAGACCCGGCTGAAGCCGGGCCCTATGGACAAAAAGCGAAAGGGCGGGTCTGAAGACCCGCCCCTACGACCATCCACGAACGCCCGCCGACCACCGACCACGGACTACCGGCTACCATCCACTGACTACCATCTACCCAATCGCCATCAGGTCGAACTGCTCGTGGTGCAGTTGGGCATCGGGACGGATCGCGATCTCGCGGCCGAGCGACTGCTTCAGGTCCTTGAACACGGCGCGCTCTTCGTCGCGCAGTGCGCGGGCGATGTCGGGATTGACGCGCAGCACCAGGCTCTGGCCGTCGAGGTCGGTGCAGATCTTCTTCACTTCGGTGAGGATCTCGTAGCAGATCGTCGCGCTCGACTTGATCACCGCCGCGCCGGCGCAATACGGACACGGTTCGGTCAGCGCCCGCTCGAGGCTCTGCTTGACGCGCTTGCGCGTGATGATCACCAGCCCGAAGTCCTGCACCTGCAGCGCCTTCGACGGTGCGCGATCCTTGCGCAGCTCCTGTTCCACCGTCTGGAACACCTTCTGGCGGTTCTTCTTCTCCTCCATGTCGATGAAGTCGAGAACGATGATGCCGCCGAGATCGCGCAGCCGCACCTGGCGGACGATTTCCTTCGCCGCCTCCAGGTTGGTCTTGAGGATCGTGTCCTCCAGCCGGCCGGCGGTCTTCTTGCCGACGTAGCGGCCGGTGTTGACGTCAATCGCCACCAGCGCTTCGGTCTGGTTGATGACGATCGAACCACCGGACTTCAGCCATACCTTGCTGCGCAGCGCCTTGTCGATCTCCGCCTGAACACCGTATTCCTCGAAGATCGGGTACTCCTTCTCGTACAGCTTCACCTTCGGCGCTAGCGACGGCATGATGCGCTCGATCAGCTCGAGCACGCGTTTGTGCTCGATGGCGTGATCGATCCGGATCGCGTTGAAGTCGTCCGTCAGCAGATCGCGCAGCAGCTTGGCCACCAGGCTCTGCTCCTGGTAGACCACCGCCGGGGCGCGCGACGTCTCCGCCTTCTGCCGGATCTCGGTCCAGACCTTGTGGAAGTAGGCGAGGTCCGAGACGATGTCTTCCTTGGCACGGCCGCCGGCCGCGGTGCGGATGATCACGCCGCCGGTGAAGCCATGCTGCTCGCGGAATTCGCGGACGATACCGCGGAGCCGGCTCCGCTCGTCGCGCGATTCGATTTTGCGGGACACACCGACGTGATCGACCGTCGGCATGAACACGAGGAACCGTCCGGGCATCGTCGCGTGCGAGGTCAGCCGGGCCCCTTTGGTGCCGAGCGGCTCCTTCGCCACCTGGACGATGATCTCCTGGCCCTCCTTCAGGAGCTCTTCGATCTTCGGCTCGGGCTGTTTCTCTTTGTCCTCGCGACGGCCGCGGCCCGGGGAGCGGGCCCTGTCATCCCTCGACTGCGCTCGGGATGACCCTGAGCTCGCCGCAGGGTCAGGCCCGTTCGGCGCACCCGAAGAATTCGCCCCACGTGGCGAATCGTCTTCGTCCGTCTCCAACCGATCGAACTCCTCGAAGGTCGCGATGACGTCGGAGACGTAGAGGAAGCCGTCACGCTCGAGACCGAGGTCAACGAACGCCGACTGCATGCCGGGGAGAACTTTCGATACCCGGCCTTTGTACAGATTGCCGACCACGCCACGCGAACGCTCGCGCTCGATGAAGATCTCGGCTACCTGATCGTCCTCGAGGATCGCGACACGCGTTTCGTGGGCGCTCGAGGAGATGATCATCTCCTTGCTCATGCCCGTAGCTCCGTCGCGAGCCGCGCGGCCGTTCACCTCTAGATGCTTCAGCCTGGGGCGCTGCGGCCGACAGGCGGATCCCGAGCATCACGGTGATGCTGCACAGGACCGGCAGAAGCGTGAACGGCATTACGGCTCGATGTCTTTCTGGACTGCGGGCTACGGCCTACAGGCTTCGGGCAGGCCCGAAGTCCGACGCCCGGAGCCCGAAGCCCTAGTTAGTAAACCGTCGCATCCGCACGTTGAGAGTGAGGCCGAATCCCGCCAGCGTGGCAATCATGGAGGATCCGCCGTAACTCATGAGCGGCAGCGTCAGACCTTTGACCGGCAACAAGCCGGCCGCCATTTCGACGTTGTACACGACCTGGAACGTGAAGCTGGCCAGCACTCCCAGCACCAGGTAGGCGCCAAGCCGGTCCTTCGCAAGACGGGCCGACTCGATCGACCTGAGAATGACGAACAAATACAACCCCAGTGTCACGATGACGCCGACGAACCCGTGCTCCTCGGCGAGCGCCGAGAAGATGAAGTCGTTGTGTGCCACCGGCAGGAAACGCAACTGACCCTGCGTGCCCTGCATGAACCCCTTTCCCGTCAGCCCGCCGGAACCGGTGGTGATGCGGGCCTGAATCTGCTGATACCCGGCACCCTTCGCGTCCTGCGACGGGTCCATGAAGGTCGAGATGCGCTCCTTCTGGTAGTCCTTGAGCGCAAACTTCCACGCGACAGGCGCCACCAGCACGCCGATCAGCGCGAGGATGCCGAAGATGCGCATCGGCATGCCCGCGACATACGCCACCGCGAACAGCACGGGGAGCAGCGTCGCTGCGGTTCCGAGGTCCGGCTGGCGAACGATCACGAGAAACGGAATTGCGGTAATCGCTCCCGCGATCAGCAGGTCGCCGCGCTGCGGCGCCCCGCGTTGACGGTCACCGAAGAACTTCGCGAGCACCAGGGCCACCGTGGCCTTGGCGAACTCAGAAGGCTGAACGTTGAGTGGCCCGAGATCGATCCAGCGCCGCGACCCTCCACGGACGGCGCCGAAAAAGAGCACGTAGAGCAGGACAAGCAGGATCGCGCCGTACAGCCAGTGCGACTTGTCGGCGAGCGATCGGTAATCGATGGCCAGACACACCAGCAGGGCCATCATGCCGATGAGGATCCCGTAGATCTGCGTGTAATAGATGCGTGTGGCGCCGCCCTGCACGCTGTAGATCTGGGCGACCGAGATGCAGCACAGCACCATGATGGCGCCGAGCATCGCCCAGTCGACGTGGTAGTAAAGGCGCCGTTCGAACATCGCTTACCTGATCACCGCGGCTGATGGGGTCGCCTCGGCCAGACGCTGCTCCGGCGCCACGGCGGACTTCGCCGGCTCGCGCCGCGCCTGCGGTGGCCCGATTGGTTCGTCGGGAAGCGCCGGCGGATCGGGGTACTCGCGTGGACCGCCGCCGAGCGGGTCGGCGAAGTCGAGGCGCATGTCCTCCTTCGTCGGCGCCGGCGGCAACGGCCGGCCGTCCTGCTTCGCGAAGAAGGTGTCGAGGATGTGATGGGCGACCGATGCCGCGTTCGGACCGTGCATCCCGTGCTCGAGGAACACGATACCGGCAATCTGCGGGTTGTCGCGCGGTGCGAAGAAGGCAAACCAGCCGTTGTCGCGCAGGTCCCTCTTGCCGCGGGCCGCAGCGCGTCCGGCGTTCGAGATCACCTGGGCGGTCCCGGTCTTGCCGGCCACGTCATGGCCGGCGATGCGCGCGCGGCCGCCGGTGCCGCTGCCGTTCACCACTTCCCACATGCCGTCGCGGATCGCCTGCAGCTTGTCGGCGTCGATGTCGAAGTGTGACTGCGGCGCCGGTGCCGGCACCGGCTTCCACCCGCCCCCATCGTCCGTCGCTTTCACGAGGTGCGGTGTCACGCGGGTCCCGCCGTTCGCGATCGTCGCCATGTACACCGCCATCGAGATCGGCGTGACCGACACGGCGCCCTGGCCGATGCCGACCGAAATCGTCTCGCCGGCATACCACTTCTCGTGGCGCACTTCCTGTTTCCACTTGGTGGACGGAACCAGGCCCGTCACTTCGCCCGGCAGATCGATTCCGCTGCTCACGCCGAGACCAAGCAGCGTCGCCCACTTGTTGATTTTGTCGACGCCCAGCATGTTGGCGACGGTGTAGAAGTAGACGTCGCATGACTGTGCGATCGCCTGCTTCAGATTGACCGTGCCGTGGCCGCCTTTCTTCCAGCACTTGAAATAGCGGCCGTAGAAATTCGCGCCGCCGCCGCAGTGCACGGTGAAATTCTGGTCGATGACGCCTTCTTCAAGACCGGCCAGACCAACCGCCATCTTGAACGTGGATCCCGGCGAGTACCGTCCCTGCGTGGCCCGGTTGTTCAGCGGGTGCTGCTCGTCTGAATTCAGTTCGCTCCACGTCGCCCGGTCGATCCCGGACGCGAACGCGTTCGGGTCGTACGAAGGACGGCTGGTGAACGCGAGCACTTCGCCAGTCCGCGGATCGAGCACGACGGCCGCGCCGGCGTTGGTCAGGCCCGCCTCGGTGACGGTGTTGAACGCCTCTTCGGTGGCGCGCTGCACGTCGTAGTCGATCGTGAGCTGCATCCGCTTGCCCTCGGTGGGATCTTCGCGCGAGAGCGTCCGGATCTCGCGGCCCATGCTGTTGACGACCACGACCTGCGCGCCGTCCTGCCCCTTCAGATCCGCGTTGTAGACCCGCTCGATTCCTGCCTGGCCGACGATGTCGCCACTGCGCAGCGATTCGTCGGCCTCGAGCTGCGAATCGTTCGCCTGGCTGACGTAGCCAAACAGGTGCGCGGCCATCGACTCCGGGTACTTGCGCGTCGGCACTTCCTCGATGACGACGTCGGGAAGCTCGAAATCGAGCTGATGCGCGCGAACCCGCGCGACCTGTTCCAGCGATGCGTCCTCGATGACCACGATCGGCCGGTAGGTCGGCTCACCGCGGTGGCGATCGACGATCAGCCTGATGGCCTTGGCATCGAGCCCCGTGATCTCGGCGAGCTTCGTGATGGTGTGATTGAGGTCCTTCGTTCGTTCGCGGTCGATCGAGATCGTGAACGAGTCGCGGTTGTCGACCAGCACCTTGCCGTTGCGATCGAACAGCACGCCGCGCGGGGCGCGCAGGGCAAGCGTCCGCTGGTGGTTGTTCTCCGCCATCTCCTTGTACTTCTGACCCTGCACGATCTGCAGAACCCAGAAGCTCGCGGCGAGCGCCGCGAAGACGACGACGATCCCCACTTGGAGCACGACAAGGCGGCTCGAGATGCGTCGACGATCTTCAGCTACGGCCATCACTACTTTCCTGCTGCGTATGTGCGATCTATCGCCGCCGGCGTCCGCCGCCGCGACGCCGCTCGATGACGCCGGGAAGCGATTCGACGACCGCGAACGAGATCAACCCGACCAACGCGTTACCCAACGCCTGATACGCCACGGCCGTCCATGGCGATTCGAACACCCGGAGGCCCAGCGCCACGTACAACCCGATGAACACCGCCGCGTGGACGGCCGTCGCCGCCACGAACATCACCAGCCGCGGCAACGCGGCGGTGACGATGAACTGCTGGCCGATCGCGCCGACGAGAAACCCCACCAGCGTCTTGGCCAACCCGCCGATCCCGACGACGCCGCTCGACAGCGCGTCCTGAATCAGGCCGGCCACCGTGCCCGACACCATGCCGCCCACCGGCCCGGTCGTCAGCGCCACGCCAATCACCGCGACGAGCACCAGATCGACGGTGCTGGTGCCGACGACAGCGAATCGCGTCAGAGTCGTCTGGATCGCCAGCGCCAGGGCGATCGCGACAAACGCGCCCGCGATCTTCACTGGGCGTCCTTCGACTGCACCCGCGGCGCCGTTGCGCCCGTCGACGATCCCGGCACGTCCGGCGGCGGCGGCGTCGTCACCACGAAGACAGCCTCGAGCGACGTGAAGTCAACCGCCGGCTTGATGACCACGCCGGAGTACTCACCGGCGCCACGCTGCAATGATTCTATCTGACCGATGACGAAGCCTTTGGGATAAATCCTGTCGATTCCGGAGGTTACGACGCGGTCACCGGCTTTGACGTCGGCCGAGCCTGGCAGATAGTCCATTGAGACCGTCGCGGTACCCTCGCCGACCACGACGCCCTGGGCCCGGGACCGCTCGACGAGAGCCGCTGCGGCGGCGTTTCGGTCGATCAGTAGCTGAACCTTCGAGGCCCGCGCGGTCGGCATGATGACACGACCCACCACACCCGCCGGCGAGATGACCGCCATATCCTGGCGGATGCCGTCGTCCTTGCCCTTGTCGATCGAAATGGTCCGGAAGTACGCGTCGGCGCTCGCGCCGATGACGTTGGCGGCCACCAGCGCCACCTCCGTGTGGTCACGCAGGCCCAGCATCTGGCGGAGCGTGCGCGACTCCTCGGCCCGCGCGCGTTCCTCCTGGATCCAGACGTCCAACTGCGCGTTGCGTTGCTTCAAGTCGGCGTTCTCGCGCCGGATTTCCTGCAGCGCGAAGTAGTTCTGCCAGCCCTCGCGCACGTTGCCGACGATACCGGTGACCACGCGCTGCACTTCGGCGAAGGAGCCGAAGGTGACCTCCTCGAGAATCGGGACGCCGCGTCGTGAGTTCACCTGCGCCGAAATCAGAATGATGTGACCCAGGACGATGGCTGCGAACAGCCATCCTGTCCGCTGACGGATGTCTAGGACTGCCATGGCGAAAACGTCCAACGCCCAACGCCACAACTCCCGATTGGCAGTTGGATGGTTGGGAGTTGGGAGTCATCAATCAATGCTGATCTTTCTCAGCAGGTTGAAGTCCGACAGCATCTTGCCCGCGCCCAGCACCACCGACGACAGCGGGTCCTCGGCCATCGCCAGCGGCAGCCCGGTTTCCTCACGCAGCCGCTTGTCGAGGTTCTTCAGCAGCGAGCCGCCGCCGGTCAGCACGATGCCGCGATCGACGATGTCGGCCGAGAGTTCCGGCGGCGTGCGCTCGAGGGCGACGCGAACCGCGTCGACGATGACGTTGACGGTCTCCGCGAGCGCTTCGCGAATCTCCTCGTCGGTGATGGTGATCGTCTTCGGCACGCCCTCGATCAGATGGCGTCCCTTGATCTCCATCGTCATCGCCTGTTCGAGCGGGAAGGCCGAGCCGATCTCCATCTTGATCTGCTCGGCGGTGCGCTCGCCGATCAGCAGGTTGTACGTCTTCTTGATGTACTGAATGATCGCCTCGTCCATTTCGTTGCCGGCGACGCGCACCGCCTTGCTGTAGACGATGCCGGCGAGCGAGATGACGGCGATGTCGGTCGTGCCGCCGCCGATGTCGACGATCATGTTGCCGCTCGGCTCGGTGATCGGCATGCCCGCCCCGATCGCCGCCGCCATCGCTTCTTCGACGAGGTGCACCTCGCTCGCCTTGGCGCGGTAGGCGCTGTCTTTGACCGCGCGCTTCTCGACCTGCGTGATCTCCGACGGCACGCCGATGACGATCCGGGGGCGCACCCAGACGTTGCGGTTGTGCGCCTTCTTGATGAAGTAGGTCAGCATCTTCTCGGTGACCTCGAAGTCCGCGATGACGCCGTCCTTCATCGGCTTGATGGCGACGATATTGCCGGGCGTCCGCCCGAGCATTTCCTTGGCGTCCTTGCCAACCGCCTCGACTCGGCCGTTGATCTTGTTGATCGCGACGATCGAGGGTTCGTTGACCACGATACCCTTGCCGCGGGCGTAAACGCAGGTATTGGCCGTTCCCAGATCGATGGCCAAATCACTTGAAAACAGTGAGAAAAACGAGCCGAGAGGCAATGTCGAAACTCCTAAGTCGTCGTTGCGAAGTAGATTCCGTCTTTACCGGACGCCTTCACTCGGTACATGGCCACGTCGGCCGCTCGTAGTAATTCTTCGGCCGATGCTGCAACGTCCGGCAGGGTAGCGACGCCGATTGACACGGTGAGATGCACAGAAAGACCGTCGGCGGCGAGGAACACGGCGCTGCGAATACGCTCCTGGATGCGGGCCGCCACTGACATGGCGCCCTCGCGACCGGTGTCGGGAAGGATGAGAGAGAATTCGTCGCCGCCAAACCGGGCGACCACGTCGGTTTCGCGGGCGCACGCTTTGATCACGGCGGCCGTCTCGACCAGTGCTTTGCTGCCGCAGAGGTGTCCCCAGGTGTCGTTGACCTGTTTGAAACCGTCGAGGTCGAGGAACAGCAGCGACACGGGGCGGCCATTGCGCGACGCCCGCTTGGTTTCGCGTCGCAGCACGAGGTTCAAATAGCGCGAGTTGTACAGACGTGTCAGGTCGTCCATGACCGACAGCGTCTCGGCCTTCTGCAGGGAAATCGCGTTGTCCAAGGCAATGGCGCACGGTTCCAGCAGCCCGCGAATGGCCAGCAGCAGTGACGGCGGAATCGCCGGTGGTGTCTTCGACGGCACGGGATCCACGGCGGCCAGGACGCCGATGGTGCGGCCGCGGCAAATCAGCGGGAAGCCAAGTGCCGACCCGGCCGCCCCTGGCTCGCTATGGCCGTCCGCAGCAAGGTCGGCCGCCGTGAACTCCACCCCGTTGCGCATCACCCAGTTGGCGACGGACCACAAGGATGATCCCGCTCCAGATGCAAGCCCCTCCTCGGCGAGGACCGCCAGCAGGTCATTCGAGTCGCGGGCGATGACGGCCCAGCAGTCGGCCGCGACCCACCCGGCCGCTTCATGCGTGAGCCAGCCGGCCACTTTGGCCGGATCGAGGCTGGCGTTCGCCTGCCGGATCGCGTCGAGCAGCGCCTCGCGCCCGTCGAGGAGCGTACGAAGGGCACGGGCGCGTCCTTTCAGGCGCGCCGCAAGGTCCGGGCGACGGGGCCCGCGCACGGCACGGGGTCCGAGAACAGTCTTGGAAACTGGCTTCACGCTCGAAGGAGGCGAGGTCGCGACAGCGGCGGGGAGGGCCGCTAAGTCCTTCTAAACGCTTGAAATATTATCATGGCTTTCATACGATCGACCGTTCGGACCAACGACTGAAGCCCAGTAGGACACTCGCTCATGACCATGCTCGACCGCATGCGTCGGCACAAGGGGTGGCTCAAGTGGAGCCTCGCCCTGGTGGTGCTGACGTTCGTCGCCTTCTACATTCCCAGTTTTCTCGACACCAACGGGAACACGGTCGGCGCAACGCCGCGTGAAGTGATTGCCGAAGTCGAGGGTCACGATCTGACCGCCGGCGACTTCCAGAGCCGATACCAGCAGCAACTGCAGCAGTACCAGCAGCAGTTCGGCGGCAATATCAACGAGCAGCTGCTACGGCAGCTCGGGATCGACCAGCAGATTCTCGCGCAGATGGTGGACGACGAGGTCGCCGTCATCGAGGCCGACCGCCATCACATCACCGTCAGCGACGACGAGCTGGCGCAGGCGATCTTCGCGATTCCCGGACTGCAGGAAGGCGGCAAGTTCATCGGCGAGCAGCGGTACGAGCAGCTCCTGCGGATGCAGCGGCCGCCGCTGACCAAGGCGCAGTTCGAAGAAAGCGTGCGGCGCGATCTGCTGCTGTCGAAGCTGCGCTCGGCGCTGACCGACTGGATTACCGTCTCCGACGCGGACGTCGAGAAGGAGTACAAGCAGCGCAACGAGAAGGTGAAGCTCAAGATCGTGGCCCTCACAGCGGACAAGTTCCGCGACAAGGTCACGGCCAGCGACGCGGACATCTCCTCATACTTCGACGCGCACAAAGCCGAGTACCGCATCGGCGAACAGCGCAAGGTCAAGTACCTGCTGCTGGACCGCGACCAGGCGCGCCAGCGCGTCGTCGTCACGCCGCAGGACGTCGACCGTTACTACAACGAGAACATCCAGCAGTTCCAGACGCCCGAGCAGGTGCGCGCCAGCCACATACTGCTGAAGACCGAAGGCAAGAACGAGAACGAGGTGCGGAAGAAGGCCGAAGAGATCCTGCAGAAAGCGAAGGCTCCCGGCGCCGACTTCGCCGCGCTGGCCAGGCAGTACTCGGAAGACACCACGAAGGACGCCGGCGGCGATCTCGGACTGTTCGCCAGGGGACGGATGGTGCCCGAGTTCGAAAATGCGGCATTCGCACTGCAGCCTGGCCAGATCAGCGACCTGGTCAAGACGCAGTACGGCTTCCACATCATCAAGGTCACGGAACACCAGGCGGCAAAGACGACGCCGCTCGAACAGGTGCGCGCGCAGATCCAGAACCAGTTGCAGACGCAGATGGCGGATCAGCAGATCACCGACAAGGCGCAGACGCTCGCCGGACAGATCAAGACGCCGGCGGATCTCGACAAGGTCGCGAAGGAACAGGGACTCCAGGTGCAGGAGTCCGGTTTCTTCCAGCGCGAAGATCCGGTGCCCGGCATCGGTGCCGCGCCGCAGGTGGCGCAGGCGGCGTTCAAGCTGAAGGACGGCGAAGTCAGCGAGCCGGTGAATTCGTCGCGCGGACCGGTGTTCGTCACGCTCTCAGGCAAGAAGGATCCGTACGTGCCGAAGCTGGACGAAGTGAAAGACAAGGTACGCGAAGACGTGATCAAGACGCGCGCCGCCGACATGAGCCGTCAGAAGGCCGGCGAAATCGCGGCGGCGCTGAAGAACGCGAAGGATTTCACCGCAGCGGCCAAGGCGCAGGGACTCGACGCCAAGGAGACCGACCTGATCACCCGCGGCGCGGCGCTGCCTGACATCGGCGTCAGCCCGGAGGTGGACGCTGCCGCCTTCGCGCTGCCCGTCGGCGGCGTCAGCGACCCGATCCGCACGAGCGACGCCACGGTGATCGTCCGCGTCGAGTCGCGTGAAGACGTCACGCCGCAGAAGCTGAGCGAAGAGAAGGAAACCTTCCGCGATCAGCTCCTCACCGAGCGCCGCAATCGCTTCTTCACCGCCTACATGACGAAGGTGAAGGAGAAGATGAAGATCGAGGTCAAGCAGGACGTGCTGCGCCGCGTGACGGCGCAGAATCAGATCTAGCGGATCCGCGTACCTGTAGGGCGGGTCCTGCTTTGTGGACCCGCCGGCGCGGCCGGTCTGAAAAGCAAGACCGGCCCTACAGGCGTCAAATTACCAAATCAAATCACCGCACGAACGTAAACGGCATCAGCGCGAGCGGTTCGCCGCGACGGAATAATCGTACCGGCGCCGAGAGGTTCGCCAGCGCGCGCGCGTCGGGCGCGCTCAGAAACGTCTGCGCCAGGCTGAACGCGCTCTGACCGCGCAGCGAATCGGTGATCGCCTCGTAGACACTGCGCCGCGGCGTATAGGTCACGAGTTCCACGTCTTCGTCCGGCGGAATGTTCGCCTTCTGCTTGGCGAGTGCGACCGCGGTATCGAGCCCCCCCAGCGCGTCGACGAGGCCGTGTGCCTTCGCCTGCTCGCCGGTCCAGACGCGCCCCTGCCCGATCGCATCGATCGCTTCCGGCGTCGTATGCCGCGACTGTGCCACCTTCTCGATGAAATTGCGGTAGTAGTCCTGGATGTAGCCCTGCATCTTGTCGCGCTGACTTGCGGAGAACGGCGTGAACGGCGAGTAGATGTCGGCGTTGGCCCCGTCCTTCACTGTTTCCTCGGTGACGCCGAGCTTTTCGAGCGTACCGCCGGAGACAATCTTGCCGGCGTAGATCCCGATCGATCCCGTCAGCGTCGCCGGTTGCGCGACGATCGCCTGCGCCGGCGTCGCGATGTAGTAACCGCCGGACGCCGCCAGGTCGGACATCGACACGATCAGCGGCCGCGCCGGCTTCTGATCGCGCGTGATCATCAGCTCGCGCCAGATCACGTCCGACGCAACCGACGAGCCGCCAGGACTGTCGATGCGGAGCACAATCGCCTTGACCGATGAATCGTCGCGCACCTGGCGGATCTGCTCGACCATCGTGTCCGAACCGAGCACCGCACCGTCGGTCGGCGAGTAGCCGCTCTTGCCGGAGGTAATGACGCCCGACGCGTAGAGCACACCGATGCGCGATTTCGGGTGGAAGCCGACTGACTCCGCGCTGACACGCTCATAGTCATCGCCCTTGATCCGGCTCAGGGGCTTGGAACCGTCGCGCAGCTCGGTCACCCGATCGTCGAGCTGATCCTGGTACGCGAGGTCGTCCACCAACCCGTCGCGCAGTGCTTCCTCCGGCGTAAATGGCCCCTCGTCGAGCAGCCGCCGCACGTCGTCCTCACCCTTGTGCCGCGCGCTCGCGATGCCGCGAACCAGCTGCTCGTACATGTCGTGGTTGAGCGCCTCGCTCATCTGCCGGTGCGCGGGCGTCATCTGCTTTTCGGTGAGCTGATTCGGCGCCGTCTTGTATTGGCCGATCTTCAGGTAGTCGGGATACGCACCGATCTTGTCGAGCGTGCCGCGCAGGAAGATCTCGTACGAGGTGACGCCGGTCAGGTCGAGCGGACTGGTCGGAAGCAGGAAGACCCGGTCCGCGGCACTCGCCAGGTAGTACTCGCGGTCGCCGCCGTACTCGAGGAACGCCGTGACCTTCTTCCCCGATCGCCGGAAATCGAGGATGGCGTCGCGCAGTTCCTGCACCTTGCCCCAGTACGGCGAGTCGAGGCTGCCCGGCATGAGCAGCACCGACTTGATGCGTGGATCGCGTTTGGCTTTGCGCAGACTGTCGACGAGTCCGCGCACCGTCTTCACGTCACTGCCAAACAGTTGCCCGACGACATCGTCCGGCAACGTCTCCTGCAGTTCGCCCGCTGGTCGCAACTCGAGCACCGCCGCGGCGGGCACTGAGGGCCCTCGCGACATCGCGAAGTACAACGCGAGCGTGCCCGCGATGGAGATGAAGATGGCGAAGAAAATCAGCCCGAGGACGATGCGAACGGCGCGTCGTATTGCCATGCGCGTATGGTGTCACAAGAGAAACCACGACGGGCACGACGAGTACGACGACACGACGAAAGAAAAGGAATTCATGGGCCGTCATGCGTCCCGCACACGCCAGCCGTGAGCAATATTCAGTGAGCGCTGATTCCCAATTGCGTCGCGGCTGGGCATGCCGGATCGCGGTCCCTTACGCCATCGCCATCACACCGCCGAAGCTGGAAATTGGCTGCAGCGAGTTTTCCGCGGCGAGTTCCGCACCGCGTTCTCGTTGCCACGAGTCAGGCTGTCGTTCTGTGCCGTGTGACGGATGTCGCCGCGAGTCAGCGCCTACTCGCCGCGCGGGCGTCTGGGGTCGAGCGGAGGCAATTTCCAGCGCGCAGGGCTAGAAGCAGGTTCTGGGATTTGGGATTTCAAATGCGGAGCTCGCGGACAACGCGCTCCGCTGAGTCGAGCGCGCCTTCCATGTAGCCCTGGTAGTCCTGACTCGTATGTTCGCCGGCGAAGAACAAGCGGCCGGCGCGGCGGCCGAGGAGCGGCAGCCAGGCGGGATCGAACGCGGGGTCCAGATAGGCGTAACCGCCGCGCGCAAACGGGTCGTGTTCCCAGGACCATTCGGCGTGCGCGATCGCGTGAACGTTCGGTCCGCCGCGGCGGAGCCAGCACAAATCCGACAGCAGCGCATCCGCGCCGTCGCGCAGGCGTGCGGCCAGTCCGCTGCTCGCTGAACCTCCGGCGAGAAAGCTGACGATACCTCGCGTCGATGCGGGCTCGTCCTGAGCGACGTCGAAGGGCCCGGACTGAGCAAGGTCGACGGGCTGCCCTTCACTCGCGTCCCAGAAGGCGCCGGCGTGCGTGTCTGTCGCGAAGGCGCGCGCTGGGCGGCCGCCGAATAGGTCCGCGTCGGTCTGGACCACGGCTTTGGTCGCGCACCCATAGCGCAGCGATCGGATCGCCCGCCACTGCGGCTCGGGCAACGGCGGCGTGATGCCGACGTCGGCCAAGGCGGCCGCCGGCAGCGTCACGATCAGCGCGTCTGCATCCAATTCCTGTTGCACGCCGGTGTCGTCGACGACGGTGCAGATGACGCGATCGGTCGCGTGATGGATCGCGCGTAGCTGGTGCCGGAGCAGCGCCTTCGCCGGCGTCGCCTTGACCAGCGCGTCGAGCAGGCGATCGTTTCCGCCGGCGATTCGATAGATCGGCGTCTGCGCCGGCGACGCACCCTGCGAGAGTTCGGCGGCCAGCGGCAGTGCCGAAAGGTCCTCGGGATCGGCGAGAAAGAAACCGCGCATCGCGTCGGCGATGCCGTGCACGCGTGGGGACGCGTCCTGGCGACGCAGCCACTCGCGGACCGAGAACGTGGACAGTTCACGAACGCCTACGGCATCCGGCGCACCGTGCGCCGTCTTGTATTCGCGCACGAGCGGCGCCAGGGCCTGTCGCAGGTCTTCCCAGGCGCCGGAGCGGCTCACCTCGAAGCGTCCGGCATCGCCGCGGTACCGCTGCGTAAACCCGCGCCGCAGGACGGGGACGAGATCGATTCCGAAGCGCGATGTGAGCTCGCGCATGCGGCGGTGGTCCTGGTCGATGAATTCGGCGCCGAGTTCCCCGAACGCGCCCCCGACCAGCGGCGTGCGCAGCGTCCAGATGCGGCCGCCGACGCGGTCGCGCGCGTCGACGATCGTCACGGTCATGCGCGCACGTGCCAGCTCGAACGCCGTGGCAAGTCCCGCGAGGCCGGCACCGGCGACGATCACCCGCTGGATGAGCACACCGATCCGGCAGCAACCGCAGTGCCACGACTCGCCACGTATAATTCTCGGTTGCGGCGGGGCCGCTTCGCGGCCCCCTACACGAGAAAGGGCGGATCGCGCCCTACGCGAGACGGGCGGACCGGCCCGACGGGAGAAGGATTGATGCGAAAAGCACTGATCGTGACGTTTGTCGCGCTGGCTGGCGCGGGCCTGTGGGCGCAGCAGCGCCAGACCGCCAAGCCGGCGTGCGATCCGGACAACGCCGGCCTCACGTTGCCGCAGGGCTTCTGCGCCAAGGTCGTCGCCGACAATCTCGGACCGACCCGCCACCTCGTGGTCACGCCGAAGGGCGATATCTACACCGTGCTCGCGGCGAGCGGCGGGCCGCTCGCCGCGGCGCCGACCGGGCCGCAGCCGCCGGCGGTGCTCGCCTTGCGCGACAAAGATGGCGACGGCACCTATGAGACCGTCGAGAAGTTCGGTCCCGGCCTGCAGGGCACCGGCATGGCCCTCAGCAAGGACAACAGCTATCTCTACGTCGGCTCCAACACCTCCGTCGTCCGCTTCAAGCTCGATGGCACGTCGCTGACGCCGAAGGGCGAGGCGGAAGTGATCGTGGGCGACATCCCGCGCGCCGGTCCGCATGCAGCGAAGTCGATCGCGCTTGGCGAGAAGGGCGAACTCTTCGTGCACGTCGGCTCCCCCACCAACGCCTGTCAGCCGCAGCAGCAGGATCGCCGGCCGAACGTCGCCGGTGAGAACCCCTGCACGGCGATGGAACTGTATGGGGGCACCTGGAAGTACGACGCCAACAAGCCGGGTCAGAAGCACATCGCCTCGGCGCGCTTCAGCACCGGCGAACGCCACACGCCGGCGCTCGCGTGGAACCCGGTGGCGCATCAGCTCTATGACGTGCAGAACGGCCGCGATCAGTTGAACACGATCGACGCGAAGGACTTCACGGCGGAGGACAACGCCACTCGTCCCGCGGAGGAGATGCACCTCCTCAAGCAGGGTTCCAACTTCGGATTCCCGTACTGCTTCTACGACCTCAAAACGAAGAAGCGGCTGCTCAATCCGGAGTACGGCGGTGATGGCACGAAGGAAGGCGACTGTGCGAAATACGAGAAGCCGATCGCGGTCTTCCCGGCGCACAACGCCCCGGTCGGACTGATGTTCTACACCGGCACGCAGTTCCCGGCCGAATATCGCAACGGCGCGTTCATCAGCTTCCACGGTTCCTGGAATCGCGCGCCGATGCCGCAGGACGGCTTCAACATCCGTTTCGTCCCGTTCAAGGGCGAGCTTCCGTCGGGGCCGGACAAGATTTTCGCGGCCGGTTTTGCCGGACCCGATCCTGTGCAGGGTAGGGTGCAGGCCGCGCATCGCCCCGTGGGTATCGCGCAAGGCCCCGATGGCTCGATCTTCGTCACCGATGATGCGAAGGGCCGCATTTATCGAATCAGCTACACGGGTGCCAAGTAATGCCCGCACCAACGGCACTGGTCAAGGACGATGTGCAGGTCGGCAGCGGGGTTGAGGCCGTTGCCGGCCGCGCGGTCGAAGTGCACTACACCGGCTGGTTGTGGGACGAATCGAACAGCGATCACAAGGGGCGCAAGTTCGACAGCTCGCGCGATCGCAACGAGCCGTTCGAATTCAAGCTCGGCGCCGGCCAGGTGATCCGCGGCTGGGACGAAGGCGTCGCGGGGATGAGGGTCGGCGGCAAACGCACGCTGACCATTCCCGCGGACCTTGGATACGGCCGTCGTGGCGCCGGCGGCGTGATTCCGCCTGACGCCACGCTGGTGTTCGACGTGGAACTGCTCGGGGTGCGGTAGTGGTCGGTGCGGTAGTGGTCAGTGGTCAGTGCGGTAGCCGATAGTCGGCCGCCGGCAACCGTTTCCGTGCCTGACCACACCGCCGACGTCGACATCGAGTTCCTCGACGCGTCCGGCGATGGCATCGCCAGCGACCCTCGACTGCGCTCGGGTCGCCCTGAGCGCAATCGAACGGGCGCCGGACGCCGCGGCGTCGCAGTCCCCTTCACCATTCCCGGTGAACGCGTCCGCGTCCGGCTGGCCTCACGAGATGCCACGCGTGCCGCGCTCGTCGACATTCTTCGACCGTCTCCCCATCGCGTCACACCGCGCTGTGCGCACTTCGGTCCTGACGCGATGCCGCTCCATATCCCATGTGGCGGTTGTTCCTGGCAGCACATCGCGTACGCCGAGCAGCTTCGGCTGAAGAGCGCACTCGTCGATCGCCTGCTGAAAGCCGCCGTCCGTCGCACACCGGAAGTGCGGCCGACCGTGCCTGGCACGTCGCCCGACAACCCGTGGGGTTACCGGCACAAGGTTCACTTCGTCTTCGGCAATGGACCTGCCGCGGGGCGACGTCCCGGCAGGCTGATGATGGGACATTACGCGCGCGCGACACGGCGAGTGATTCCGGTGCACGAGTGTCCGGTCCATGACGACCGTGGCAATCAGGTGGCCTTCGGCTTCTTCGACGCCTTTGCCCGTGCCGGCATCACGGCACCGGACCACGGCGTCCTGCGCGGCATCGCGGTTCGCGTTGGTGTCAATACTCCGGAAGTGGCGGCGACGCTGGTCGTGACGAACGAGCGCGACCGGCGCCTTCGCACGGCGACGCGCCGCGCGATGGATGAACACGGCGCACCATCCGCGTTGCACCTGAACATCCATCCGCGCGGCGATGCCTCCATCTTCGGGCGTGATACGCGCCGGCTTTCCGGACCCGAACGACTCCGCGACTCGGTTGCCGGGGCTTCATTCCTGATCTCGCCGACCGCGTTTTTCCAGACCAACGTCCTTGCAGCCGAACGGCTCGTCGAGCTCGTCCTCGATGAAGTACCGCCGGATGCGACCGTGCTTGACCTGTTTGCCGGCGCGGGGCTTTTCGCACTGCCGCTTGCCCTTCGCGGCGCACGGGTAACCGCCGTTGAGGAAAACCGCGCCGCGGTGGCTGACGGTGAAGCCAGCGCGCGGCTGAATCGCATCCCGGAGGATCGCTGCCGCTTTGTCGCACGACGCGTGGAAGCGGCGCTCGGCTCGCTGCGGCCGGCGGAAGTCGTCGTCCTTGATCCACCGCGGGAGGGGTGCTCAGCGGAGGTGATCGCCGCCGTGTTCGGACGCCTTCGCCCGCGGACGATTGTCTACGTGTCGTGCAATCCCGAGGCGCTAGCGCGGGATCTGGCGCTGGCGACACCTCACGGCTACATGATCGAGAGCGTTCAGCCGGTAGACATGTTTCCGCACACGGCGCATGTGGAAACGGTCGTCGTCCTCAGGGCTCCTGCGAGACGGTGAACGCCTGGCCGGCAACGGTGATCGTGTCGGTACGCGGCGCGCCCGTGCTGTTGACCTGCACCGTGTAACCGGCGTCACCAGTCCCGCTGCCCGCCCCACTCGTCACCGTAATCCAGGGGGCCATCGTCGACGCCGTCCATGTGCAACCGGGCTGAGTCATCACCTTGAACGTCGCGCTGCCACCCGCGGCCATATACGACGCGGACGTCGGATCAAGGGTGTAGGTGCACGGTGCCGGTGCGCCCGCCTGATTCACCGTGTGCACCTGGCCGCCGGCGGTAACGGTCGTCGAACGCGCCGCGGGATCGCTGTTGGCAGCCGTCGTGTACACCACGTCACCTGGCCCGGTGCCGGACGGTGTGGTCACCGTCACCCAGGGTGCTCCTGCCGTCGCGGTCCACGCACATCCCGCCTGGGTCGTCAGCGTGAAGCGCCCTTCACCGCCGGCCGCTGCGATGTTCAGTGACGCGGGATTGATTGTGTAGGTGCACGCCACACCGGCCTGGTTGACCGTGAACGTCTGACCTCCGATCGTGATGGTCGTCGATCTCGCCGTCGAGGCCGCGTTCGCCTGCACGGCAAAGTTCACGTCACCACTGCCGGTGCCGGACCTGTTCGGCAGGGTCACCCACGGCGCGCCCGCAGCCGCGGTCCAGCCGCAATTGGACGACGTGGTGACCGTGAACCGGCCGGATCCGCCATCCGGTGTGAAGTCGGCCGACGTCGGCGCCAGCGTGAACGTGCATGCCGCTGCGGTCTGCAGCAGCGTGAACATCTGGTCGCCCACGGTAATCGTCGCGGAGCGCGGCGCTGTCGTTGGGTTGGCCTGAGCGGTGTAGCCGACAGTGCCGCTTCCCGTTCCCGACGTGGTTGCCAGCGCGAGCCACGCTGACGCGTCCTTCGACGCTGTCCACGTGCAGCCCGCCTGCGTCATTACCTGGAACTGGTCTGTCCCGCCCGCTGCCGGCATGCTGCGCGAAGCCGGAGTGAGCGAATAAGTGCACGTGGGCGCGGGCGGTTGTGAAGGTGTTGGCGGCGCCGGCGTCGCAACCGCTCCCTGCATGACCAGCAGGTTGCGTCCACCGATCGTGATGATGCCCTCGCGCCCGCTGCCGTCGTTGGCGTCAACCTGGAAGCTCAGGGACCCGCTGCCGGTATGCGATCCGCCGGTCACGTGGAGCCAATCTGCGTTCGTCGTCGCGGTCCACGTGCATCCGGCAATCGTCGTCACGTCCACGCGACCGGTACCGCCACTGCCGCCGAATTGCGTCGTGTTGGACGCGAGGTCGTATGTGCACGCACGTGCGTCCTGCGTCAGCGAAACCCGCTGTCCGTTGACCGAGATGTTGGCCGAACGCGCAACGATCTGGGGATTCGCGTCCACATTTGCGGTAACCGTTGCCTCTCCCTGGCCTGACGCCGGGCTCAACCGTATCCAGGATGCATCACTGGTGGCGGTCCACGAGCAGTCGCGCGTGGTCGCGACGCCGATGGTGATCGCGCCTCCCGCCGCAGGAAGCGCCTGCGCGCTCGGTGAAAGCGTCGCCTGGCAACGCTCGCCGGAAGGACTGGTGAGCTCCGTGACGCTCGTCGATCCGCAGGCGGCCACGAGACACGGGAACATCGCTGCGACAAGTGCCGACGCTACCCGCGGAAACGGCTGACCTCCACGCACGCCGGCGGTAATTTGCATGCCCCATACCGTCGGGAAACGATTTCACATTCCAACTCCCAAATCCCAACTCCAAGTGCCACGTCTCAAAGTTCGGAAACAATCCCCACGCAGGATTCGGCAAACTCATCGGCGAATGACGAAGGCTCTCATTGATCTTCGTAGCGGCGGGTCTGCAAACCCGCCCGGGATCAAATCAACGACGACAACAACAGGAGGACGCCGCCCGCGGCGACGATCTGTCCGGCGAGCTCGGTACGGGTGTGCAGCAGCAGCGTGCCGGCACACAGGACGACGCCGGCAGCGAGGAGCAGACGCCAGTACAACTCCTCATAGGTATCGACCTGCTGGCGCTGCGCGTCGCGATGCTGCAGTCGATCGATGATGCGGAACGCCACGTCGCGATCCGGCTCGTGCCCGATCTCGAAGTACTCGCCACCGCCCGCCACGGCGATCTGCAGCAGCGAGGTGCGGTCGAGCACCGCGCGAATGTTCACGATCTGCGTCACGTCCGCATTCGGCGGATTCGGAATCATCGCGCCCGCGGTCGTGCCGACGCCAACAACATAGACCGGGATATTGCGCTGTCGCGCCTCCTGCAGTGCGGACGCCACCGATCCGCTCCACGACTGGCCGTCGGTGATGACGACGAACGCCTTCGGGTTGCGGCTCTTGCCGAACAACTGCTCGTCCTTCTCGATCAGCCGCAGGCCCCAGCGCAGGCCCTCCTCGATGTTGGTGTCCCACGTCGGCGCGTCTTCCAGCCGGAACGGTGAATGGTCACCGAGATGATCCAGGAAGAAGAAGAGCGCGTTCGGATCCTTGGTCAGTCGCACCTGCGGCGCGGCCGTGTGCGCGAACAGCGCCAGCGCGACGCGATCGCCGCGCCAGCCAAGCGCCTCCGCGAACGCGCGCAGGAACCGGACCGACCGCCGCCAGCGATCGGGCGAGACGTCTCTTGTGTACATCGACGCCGAGCCGTCGAGCAGTACGACGACGTCGGTGCTTGCGCGCTGCATCACCGACACACGCGCGCGTGGACCGGCCAGCGCGACGATGCACAGCGCCGAAGCGACGATGACGGCCAGCCAGAAACCGAGATCGCCGACGAGACCGAAGCGCTGACGCACCGGCAGCAGCCGGGTCCGCGCCAGACGGTTGGTGTCGGCGCGACGCCGTGCCAGTTGCCAGATCCAGAGCCCGAACAGCGCCGCCGGGACCAGCAGCAGCCACAAGTACAGCGGCGTGGCGACGCTCAGCGTGCTGAAGTCGATTGATGGAAGCATCTGGACCGGCGGTACCGTTCGCGGATCCGCTCTATCCCTTCTTCTGGATCGGCGCGCCCTTGCCGGCTTCGCCCGACTCCTGCCGCTCGCTGCCTTCGAGCGGCACGTAGATTTCGAACTTCTTCGTGCTCGAATTCTGCGCCGGCTGCCCCTGCTCGCCGAGATTGTCGGTCTTCTCCGGCTTCCCGGCCGGTTTCTTCTTGCCCTGCGCGATTTCAGCGCGCAGCCGCACGAGGTATTCGTAGTTGAACGCCGCGTCGGGATTCCACGTGTCGCTCTTGAGCACGGCCATGTAGTTGCCGATCGATTCATCGAGCGCCTGGAGAGCCGCGGCCTTGTCCGTCATCTTGCCCTGCGCCGCACGATAGGAGGCGTTGGCGACCACCTGCTGCAATTCGACGTTGGCCGAGTCGACGGCGCCGACCGGATCGGCCTCGCGCGGCAGCACGCCGGTGTAGTCCTTCTTCCAGTACTCGAGCGCCGCGCGACGGGTCGCAAGGTCGCGCTCCGCGCGGGCGCCGATCTGCGGAATCCAGCGCGCGTACGCCGCGTAATGTTCGGCATCTTTCAACTGGTCGTCGGCGTCGGCGAAACGATCGGTCGCGACATGCTGTTGCGCGTCAGCGAGGTCGCGTTCGAACGAGCCGGCACCAAGTGCCGCGACGCCCGCCGCCGCCAGTACCAGCGCCCCGACGAGAAACCCTGCAATTCCTCTCATGGAAAGCTCCTGAACGTACTGAATCCCAGCTTCATGGCTGCCGCGATGCTCCATAATGCGACGGCGATCAGCGCGAAGCCGGCATACCGCGGCCGCTGCACGCTGTACTGACGCACTTCGATCTTCCCCGGCGTCAGGCGATCGATTTCCTTGATGGCGTTGAGAATCGACTCTTCATCGGGCGCCGCGTAGAAGCGCCCCCCCGTCCGCTCGACGATCGGCTGCCAGATCGTGTCCTGCAGGACTTTCCCGAACGGCATCTTGTAGGCCACACGAATCATGTAGACCGGAATGTGCGATCGGCGCGCCTCGTTGACGATCGCTTCGAGTGGCCGGTTCATGCGGTTCAATTCGGAATCGCGGCCGTCGGTGATCACGATCATCAGGTTGCCCGAGGCGTTGAGGAAGTCGAACGACTTGAACAACTGCAGCGCCTGATCGATCCCCTCGATGATCGTCGTCCCCCAGTCACTGAAGCGGCCCCACTCCTTCGGATCGCCGACCAATCGCACGCTCAGCAGAACGTTCTCGTAGTCGGTGGTGAACGGCGTCACGACGTACGCTTCGTTGCCGAACTGAATCAGCGAGATCAGGTCGTGATACGGCCCATTCATCCGCCGCTTCATGAACGTCTCGGCCGCCGACACCGCCGTGAAGAACGCCGATTCTCCCTGCGTCTTCATCTTCTGCGTGCCGAACGACATCACCATGCTGGTGGACGCATCCACCAGCAGCGCAATACGGCGGCCTGGATACGAGACGTCCTCCTGGGCGAACCCGGTGTGCGGGTCGGCGATCGCCAACGCGAAGAACGGCACGCCGGCGAGGAACACGAGCATGGGCAGGTAACGGACGATCGACCAGGCCGACCGCCGCATCCCCGGCACGATCGCCGGCAACACCACGGCGGCACCAGCCTGCGCGGCCGCGCTCCGCGCGCTCGCATCGCCACTGCGGCGGCGCGTCAGCGCGTAGCGCAGCAGCAGCGTCACGATCGCCACCCCGGCCAGCACCGTGAACAGCAGCAGCGCGTTCCGCGCTTCGCCGAACTGCAGTTCGTTCCAGCGCAGGCGCAGCAGCTCGTCGAGCGTCGTGCGAACCGTGATGAGGATCTGTTCCATCAGAGCAGGAAGCAGGAATCAGAGTCAGGAGTCAACAATCAACTGAAGCTTGCGCGTGTCGGGATCAGCGACCGCAGGCGCAGTCGCTTCACCGCCTCGGTGCCGTGGTCGAGCGCCGTGTTCAGCGTCAAGGTATCGAGCTCGGGCTGACGGCCATAGCCGGCGGCGCTCAGCGCCTGCAGCGCGCCGCCGATCTGCTCGAGCGCGGCGCGGCTTGCCGGCGACGGCAGATGACCGTTGCCGAGTGCCTTGTCGATGACCTGCGGCGTCACCGCGCCCGAAATCGCCGCGCGGCGGCGGCGGATCAGGCCGCGGTTCACGAATACCTGCCCGTCGCGTTCAGGCGCCGCGCGATCGACCGGCGCCTGCGCAAGTGGCCGACCGAGCGCAATGGCTCCGGCCACACGCAGCAGCGCCGAGGCCCGCCGGGCGAGCGCCGGCGTCCATCCTTCGCGTCCCACGTCGCCGCGCAGGGTCCGCAGGCCGCGCGACACGCCGCCAAGGACCACAACCGGCGGCAGCGTGCGCACCGCACCCGGCCGGCGTACGCGCGCCCGGCTGATCACGCGCACGACCGCGAGCAGCAACAGGGCCGCCGCCGCGGCAAACAGAATCATGGCGACAATGGATGCGGCGCGCGCGCGGAAGCGGCGCGACTCGACGTCGGCAAACGTCTCGGTGGCGGCATCGCGGATATCGGCGGTGTCGCGTGGCACCAGCGACATCACGCGCAGCGGCAACGCCGGAAGAATGTAGGAGAGGTCGCGCCCTTCCGCGCCATTGCCCGCCGCCGCCTTGATGGCGTACGTCACCGTCAACGGCGGGATCGCCACGTCCTGGCCGAAGAACCCTTCGCCAAGAAACCGCACCTTGTAGTCGTACTGGATATACCGCCACGGCGCCGACAGCACATCCTCGTGCCGCGACCCGCCGACCACTTCGAACGGCGGAATCTGCAGCGCGCCCGGATCGATCTGCGTCAGCGTCGGCACGACGGTGACGTTGCGCGTATCGATGACCGCGCAGGTCAGCGTCAGGCCAAAGCGCTCGCCGACGCGGATCGACGTGCGATCCGTCTTCCACCAGCACTTGATCGGCGCGGTCTCCACTTCGCCCGGCTTCGGCGCCGTCTGCTGCGCGAACGCCTGCACGCCGACGAGAAGCGCAGCCAGGAAAAGGAGGCCACGACGAACACGACCGAACGTGACGTTGCTGTTCGTCGTGACCGTCGTCGTCATCGTCGTGCACGTCGTGGCGCCGCTTGGGGAGGGTGTCATGTCTTCCATCTGCTCGTCACATTTTCCGGAGCCGCCGTTCGGCGGTGAATTCCACCAGCGCCGCTTCCATCTCCCAGCGATCGAGGCCGACCCGGACGACGTCGAGACCGTGGTCGCCGGCGAGCCTCATGATGCCCTGCTGCCAGTCGTCGACGCGCTGCGCCAGCCGCCGCAGTTCGCGACGCGAGAACACGCGAGTCGTGCCGGTCTCGGCGTCGAACGTGCGGATCCAGCCGGCGGAGACGCGCGGCATCTCGTAGGCGAAGCGGGCATCCGCCATCAGCAGAAACACGTCGTGGACGGCATTGAGCTTGGCGAGGGCCGCGATCATCCGCGACGCCTCTGGGAACAGGAAGTCCGAGATCACCGGCACCAGCGATGCCTTGCGCAAGTGCCCGGCGATGGTGGCCGTGATGTCGCGATCGGTTACCGGATCGAGGGCGGCGCGCTGCTGATACAGGTCGATGCAGTAGAGCACGTGCGGGCGACCGATCCGGGCGCGCGCCGCGCTCAGTTGATGGCACTGCTCGTCGAACGTGATGAGGCCGAACTGGTCCTGGAAGAACAGCGCCGACAGTCCGGCCGCCGCCACCGCGCGCGCAATCGCCGCCGCGATCGAAACCCCGTTGACGCCGCACCGCGTGGACAGCGACGCGTCGGCGACCGCCATCACGACGGCGTTGCTGTCCTGGTCGAACTCGCGCGTGACCATCGGGCTGAAGTTGGTGAGCGACGACTGCGCCCAATCGACCGACGACAGGCGGTCCCCGGGCTCCCAGTCACGCGTACCGACGAAGTTGAAGCCGGCGCCATGAAAGACGCTGCGGTGATCGCCCATCGTGAACTCCTTCATCCGTTTGAGGATGAAGAGCTCGATCTCGGCGATCTCATCGAGATTGACGAGCGGCGCTTCACTGTCAGCTGCCAGCTCCCGGCTCCCGGCACCCAACGGGCCGCGAGCGGACGGTTGGGAGTTGGCCGGGCGTAAGACGTTGGGCGTTGGGAGTTGATCCCGGCTCTTCATGGCACGGGAACCCGATCGACCAGATCGTCGATGACGTTCTCCACGGTGACGCCATGGCTGGCGGCGTGCGGCCCGAGCCACACGCGGTGGCCGAGGACGTAGCGCGCAAGTGCCTGCACGTCCTCCGGGTAGACCTCTGCGCGCTCGTGCATCAGCAGCGCCCACACTTTCACGAGGCGGCCCCAGCAGATGGTGGCGCGCGGCGACGCACCGAGATCGACGCAGCGCTCGACCAGGTCCGAGGGCGAACGATAGACCCACGTCTCCGCGTTGTACGGACGGGACGCGCCGACGAGCCGGCGGATGTACTTCGCCAGCGCCTCGTGCATGTAGACCTCGCGCGTGATTACACTCCGCAGCTCGATGATCCGCTCCTTCGACATCAGCGGGTTCAGGCGCACGCGCTTGAAGTCGAAGCTCACGAGCTTCTCTTCTTCCGACGGCGGGAGGTACGGGACGTTGACGATGATCGCGAACCGGTCGGCGGCCGCTTCCGACAACGGGAACGTGCCCTGTCCCAGCTCCACCGGATTCATCGTCGCGATCGCAAAGCTGAATGGCTTGAGCTCGTAGGTGGTCTTGCCCACGGTGACCGTCCGGTCCTGCAGTCCCTCGAGAAAGGCGCTCTGTGATTTCAGCGGAATGCGGTTGATCTCGTCGAGCAGGATCACCTCCGCCGACGCGAGCGGACCAAACTCGGTCATGAACTCGCCCGTGGCCGGGTTGATCATCTGGAAGCCGACGATTTCCGTCGGTTGCAGGTCCGCACGCCCCTGGAGTCGTGCGAACGATGCATTGCTGATGGCCGCCAGGATGACACCGAAGAAGGTCTTGCCGACACCCGGCACGCCGCGCAGCAGCAGGTTGCCGGCGTTGACCTGCCGCTTCTGATCCTTGTCGTACGTCGTCGGAATCTCGGAGAGCAGGACGACGTTGGCAAGCGCCTTTTCGGTGTCGTATCCGACGAGCGCGTTGCCGGCTTCGGCAACGATCGCCTTATGGAGATCGATGACTTCCTTGAGCTCGGGATGCATGCGGAGCGGGCATGATAACCGACGTGTTTCTGAAACCCGACTTTCTCGAGCCCGGCTTCTGTCGGCGTCTGCGTGCGGCAATGGACAGCGGGGTGCGCGAGCCAGCCGCAATCGCCGGCAGCACAATCACCGAACGGCCACAGGTGCGACGGGCGATTGGCATTGAGATCGCCGCCGACCTGCTCGTCGAGCTCGAGGTGCGCATCGAATGCCTGCGGCCGGAGCTGGAAGCCGCCTTCGCAGGCCCGCTTGGCGAACGAGAAGGGACCGGCCTCCTCCGCTACGAGCCGGGAGGGTTCTACCGGCGCCATCGCGACCGCGGCGAGGTCTCGGGCTGGCCGAACGCGTCACGACGCGCGGTGACCATTGTCGTGTTCCTCAACGACGATTTCTCCGGCGGTGCGCTCAGAGTGTGCCCAAGTGATGACACACCAATCGAGGTGAGCCCGATCGCGGGACAACTGGTGGCATTCCGGGCCGACGCCCCTCATGAGGCCCTCCCGGTTTCCGCCGGTCATCGTGATGTCGCCGTGGACTGGTTTTACGATCCGAACCCTGAGTGAACCTCCCACGCCCTCAGCCGTATATGATTCCACACTGATATCACTTCGACATCAGTCAGGAGGGAACGGCAATGGTTCGCGAACGGCTGAACAACGGGTTTTCCGGCTGGGTGATGTTCTTCGGCGCCTTTGCGCTGCTCGCCCTGGGCGTTTACCTGACCGTCGTCAACGGGGCGCCCCGGCGATTCCCTGCTGAATTCGTCATCGCGGTGCTTCTGGCGATCCTGATTCTGAAGGGCAACTTCATCGTCGCCCCGAACCAGGCCGTGGTGCTGCAACTGTTTGGCAGTTACGTCGGGACCGCGAAGCAGGCCGGCCTGCGATGGGTCAACCCCCTGTATTCGAAGAAACGGCTGTCATTGCGTATCCGCAACTTCGAGAGCGCGCATCTGAAGGTGAACGATGCCAACGCGAACCCGATCGAAATCGCGGCCGTCGTGGTCTGGCGTGTAGTCGAAACGGCGGAAGCGCTGTTCGAGGTGGACGACTACCAGAATTACGTGAAGGTGCAAACGGAAGCGGCCGTCCGCAACCTGGCAACCAGCTATCCGTACGACTCCCATGAGGACGGGAAGGAATCGCTGCGCGGCACGGCCGGACGTATCGCCGATCACTTGAAAGAGGAGGTGCAGGACCGCCTCGCGAAGGCGGGGGTCGAGGTACTCGAGGCGCGGATCAGCCACCTTGCCTACGCTCCAGAGATTGCCGCCGCGATGCTGCAGCGGCAGCAGGCCGGCGCGATCATCGCGGCTCGCCAGCAGATCGTCGAAGGCGCCGTCGGAATGGTGGACATGGCGCTCCAGATGCTGTCCGGCAAGGGCATCGTGCACCTCGACGAAGAACGCAAGGCGGCAATGGTCAGTAACCTGCTGGTGGTGCTGTGCGGCGAACGCAGTGCCCAGCCGGTGGTGAACACGGGCACGATCTATCAGTAGTCCCGTGGCTGACCGGAAATCCTTCCTGCTGCGGATCGATCAGTCAGTACTCGACGCTGTCCAGCGCTGGGCCAACGACGATCTCCGCAGCCTCAACGCCCAGATCGAATACCTCCTGCGCGACGCGCTGCGTCGCGCAGGACGTCCCCCTGCTGGCGGTGGCCCCGACATCGCCAAGCCGTCGTCCAAGGACACGGGGGAGGGTTGATGAACGAGAGCGACGCGGGTGAGAGATGGCCGCCGTGCACCGTCCCCCGTCTCGCACCCCGTCTCGCACCCCCGTCTCACACCTCCGTCTCGCACCCTCGTCTCGCACCCCCGTCTCGCACCTCCGTCTCGCACCCCCGTCTCGCCCCCCGTCTCGCACCAGCGAGCGACCGGAAGTACCGTCAGCGGCCGAGGTCGGCTGGTGTGCACGTCAGGATGATTTCCGACG
>DATJEU010000029.1:0-17702 GCA_035496255.1 Vicinamibacterales bacterium | reverse complement strand
AAGCTCGCCGGCGGAGAGACGTAGGTGCGAGACGAGGGTGCGAGACGAGGGTGCGAGACGAGGGTGCGAGACGGAGGTGCGAGACGGGGGTGCGAGATGGAGGTGCGAGACGGGGGTGGTGAGCGCGGGTATCAACTGCGGATGATGGAACCATGGAACTGGGATTGAGAGATCGCGTGGCGGTCGTGACGGGGGCGAGCAAAGGGATTGGCAGGGCGATCGCCGAGGCGCTTGCGGCGGAGGGCGTGCACCTCGTGCTGCTCGCGCGCGGTGCCGACGCGCTCGATGCCGTGGCCCTTGAGACTCGCCGACGGTGTGGCGTGAAGACGTTGCCGGTTCCCTGCGACGTGCGTGACGCTGCCTCGGTCAAGGCGGCGGTCGACCTTGCGTCACGCGAGTTTCCAGTCGTGCACATCCTGGTCAACAACGCCGGCGGACCGATCAAGCGGCAGGAGCGGCAGATCACCTGGTCCGACGCCGAGTGGGTGGACGACGTGAACACCAAGACGGTCGGGATGCTGCGCGTGACGCAGGCGGTGCTGCCGCTGATGCCGCGCGACGGCACCGGACGGGTCATCAACGTCAGCGGCATCGCCGGCATCAGCGCCCTTGGCCCGGCGCTGACGCACGGGATCAACAACGCCGCGATGAACCAGGCGACCTCGTACCTCGCGAAGGATCTGGCGGCGGAGCGGATCACGGTGAATGCGGTCATCCCCGGCCTGATCGCGACCGAATGGCGTGAGACCTGGGCACAGACGTCGGCCGTGCAGAACGGGCAGAACGCGCTCGCGTTCCTCGACGAGACCTGCCGGCAATGGGGCATCGTCTCGGGTCGCTGGGGCACGATGGCGGAAGTGGCCGACGCCGTGGCGTTCCTGGCGTCCGACCGCGCCAGCTATATCAACGGCGCCCGGCTTGCGGTCGATGGTGGTTATTCGGTCAACGCGCGGTAACGACCGTCCCGATACCTGGTGACCCACCGGCCTTCGGCCGTGGGCGGCCCTGAAGGTCCGCCCCTGCATATACGGCGTCGGCGACGTGGCGTTGGCCGCACGTCCCCACGATGGCGGGCCGCCCGACTCGGCCCGAGTGGCGTCTAATACACCGGATGCGTCTCCCCCGATGGCTCCTCCCCGCGCTCGTCGCGCTGCTGCTGGTCAGCCCGGCCGTGCACGCGCAGGAGGCGGTTGGTGCGGCTGTCGGTGGCGCAGCAGGGACTCAGCGCCCGACACCCGCGCGCGATCGGCCGCCGGCGCAGTCCGTTCAAATCGGCAAGGGATCTCTCGGCGGACGGGTCACCTCGGCGGACGGTCTTCCGCTGCGGCGGGCGCAGGTCCGCTTGTTCGGCGGAGCGCCGGGTGCGCAGCGCAGCAGCATCACCGACGACCAGGGCAGCTACTCGTTCGTCGGCCTGCTGCCGGGCCGCTATTCGGTTTCGGCCAGCAAGCCTGGCTACGTGAACCTCTCGTACGGCCAGGCGGTGCCCGGCCGGCCGATTCGCTACGTCGAACTGACCGACGAGCAACAGGTCACCGGCATCGACGTCGTCCTTCCACGCGCCAGCGCGATCAGTGGCCGCGTCACCGACGAGTACGGAGAGCCGGTACTTCAGGCGCAGGTGCAGGCGCTGCGGTATCAGTACCAGCCGGACGGCCAGCGGCGCCTGATGCCTGGCGCCGGTTCAGCGGTGACCGACGATCTCGGTCAGTTCCGGTTGTACGGGCTGAACCCAGGCGAATACGTCATCAGCGCGACCGCGCGAAACCAGGCGCTGTCGATGGTGGTCTCGGCGAATGCCGGCGGCGTGTTTTTCACCGGCCCTGGTGCGAACACCGATCAGGCGAACGAAGGCTACGCGCCCACCTACTATCCGGGCACGAGCAATCCCGCGGACGCGCAGCCGATCGTCGTCGGCGTCGGGCAGGAACTGACCGCGCAACTGCAGTTGGTGCCGTCGCGCCTGGCGCGCATCAGCGGATTCGTCGTCGATTCTGCGGGACGGCCGGCCGGGCCTGGCACGCAGGTGATGCTGCGTCTGGACGGGAGCCTGAACATGAATCGCTCCGCGCCGACGAACCAGGAGGGGATGTTCAACATCGCCGGCGTAACGCCGGGTGACTACCTCCTGGACGTCCGGTCGCGACCCTTCGCACGGCCTGGCGAGCGGCCGACGGACCAGGAATTCGCGTCCGTTCCGCTCACGGTGGGCGGCGACATTGAAGGTATCCGCATCGTCACCGGCAGAGGCGCGACGATTTCCGGCCATGTGGTCATCGAAGGGGCGCAGCCGGCGAACGGCATGCGCATCCGCGTGGTGCCGCAATTGGCCGAACCATCGCGATCGATCGCGCTGCCTCCCGCCAATCGCGATGCCAGCGATGGTGTCGTCGCCGCCGACGGTTCGTTCACGCTCACCGGCCTCACCGGTCCGGTGTTTCTGCGCGTCACCGTCGACAGCACGCAAGGACCTTCACCGCAGCAGATCGGCTACATGACCAAGTCCGTTCTGGTCGATGGTGTCGACATGGCCGACGTGCCGTTCGATCCGACACGACGCGGCACGGCCAGCAACGTGACCGTCGTGCTCACCGACAAGGTGACGGAAGTCGGCGGCACGGTGAGTGCCGGACTGAATCCGCCGGGCGAGTCGGTGGCGGTGCTGATCGTGCCGGAGGAACTGGCGCAAGGGATCTCGGCGCAGCGGTTCGTACGGCAGCTCCAGACAGATAACCAGGGACACTTCAGCGTCCGGGCGATGCCGGTCGGCCGCTATGTGGCCGTTGCCGCCAGCTCGATCGAGCAGGGGCGCCAGTACGACCCCGCGCTGATCCAGCGCGTGAGACAAGCCGGCCAGGGCTTCTCCCTGCGCGAAGGTGAGAAGGTCACGCTTGATCTGAAGCTCTCGACCGATTTCTAATTCGCCGTCCCGCACATTCACATCACGGAGGCCTCCATGACTCGGTCCCCGGGATTCCTGTCCGCTGTTCTGCTGTTCGTGTTCGCCTCGCCGACCTTCCCACAGATTCTGCCGCCGGCCGGTCAGGGTGGCCCGGCGGCGCCGAGTGGAACCGCGCAGCCCGCGGGAGCGCCTCGGCCTGGTCTGCCTGTTCGCGATCGCGCGACGTCAGCGGCTGCGACCAGCGGGACGGCGGTGATGCGAGGTCGGGTCGTGGCGGCCGACGGATCGCCGCTGCGGCGGGCGCAGGTGAATCTGACTGCGGTCGCCGAAGCGGGCGGCCCTTTGCCCCGGCGAGGGTCGACGACCGACGAACAGGGCCGGTGGGAAGTGACCGATCTGCCGGCCGCGCGTTACACCGTGTCTGCCTCGAAAGGCGGCTACGTGACGGTGCAGTACGGTCAGCGGCGTCCATTCGAACCGGGCACCCAGGTGAATGTCGCGGATGCGGAGAAGGTCGAGAAGATCGACATCACGTTGCCGAAAGGTGCGGTCATCGCAGGACGCATCACCGACGAATTCGGCGAACCGGTGTCTGGCGTGACCGTGCAGGCGATGCGCTACACCTACACGAACGACGGCCAGCGCCGCCTCACCGCCACGAGCGGGGCGCCGACGGATGATCTGGGCCAGTTCCGCGTGTTCGGATTGATGCCCGGCGACTACGTCGTGCAGGCCGCCGGCAACGCAGTGCTGATTGGCATCGGCGCGCCCGGCCCACCGGCGGAGTCGTTTGCCGCCACGTTCTATCCCGGCACCGCGAACAGTGAGGAAGCGCAGACGGTCTCGCTTGGCATCGGCCAGGAGATGAACGTTCAGTTTCAGGTGACGGCGCAGCGCATGACCCGCGTGACCGGCGTGGTCGTCGGCTCGGATGGCACCCCGCTCGCGGGCATGTCGATCTCGCTGGTCACCCAGATCGGCGCCAACGGCTGGAGTTCCTCGGGTGCCGGCAGCACCGCCGGTGATGGCACGTTCACGTTGACCAACGTGTCGCCCGGTGAGCACCAGATCACGGTGCGCCCGGCGCGTCTCGGTGTCGAAGGTGAGTTCGCGAGCTACACCTTCACGGCGGCCGGCGAACCGCTCAACGTTCGCGTCGCCACGACCAGAGGCGCCACGCTGAGCGGCCGCGTCGTCTGGGAAGGCAGCGCGTCGCATGGCGTGACGCCGCCGCGCGTCAACGTGCAGCAGCAGACCACGCAAAGCATGCCGTTCCTCGGCTCCGGGACGGTGACCGGCGCCGATGGTACGTTCGACGACGACAACACGTTCAAGCTGGCCGGCGCGAGCGGGAAGGGCTTCGTTCGGGTTCTGCCGCTGCCGCCAGGCTGGACGATCAAGTCGGTCACGGTCGACGGCGAGGACGTCACCGATGTCCCGATCGATCTGACCACCCGTACCGCGATCGACGATATCAGGATCGTCCTCACGGACAAGCTTACCGATCTCACCGGTCACGTGAACGACAGCCGCGGAGCGCTCGCGAAAGACTACGTGGCGGTGTTGCTGCCGGCGGGACTGAAGGCAGGCGTCTCACCGCAGCGGTTCATCCGGACGGTGCGTCCGGATCAGGACGGCTACTTCCACGTGAAGGGCCTGCCGCCAGGCAATTACACGGTGATCGCGCTCGACTGGATCGAGCAGGGCCGGCAGTTCGTGCCGAGCTTTCAGGAGGAGCTGCGCAAGGCGGGCAAGCCGCTCACCCTGCGCGAAGGGCAATCGACCACGCTCGAACTGGCGTTGACGACGGGTCTCTGATCGACGACACGCGTAGAGGCCGACCTTCAGGTCGGCCTGGGCGCGAGGTCTCTGAAATATAGTTTCAGTGGCCGCGCCGACGTCGGCGACGGCGGAAGGAGACTCGAATGTCGATCGATGTGGGTGCGAAGGCGCCCGACTTTGCGCTGCCGAACCAGGACCGCGACACGGTTCGCCTGAGCGACGAATTGAAGAAGGGGCCGGTGGTCCTCGCGTTCATGCCGGCGGCGTTCAGCAGCGTGTGCACGACCGAGATGTGCACGTTCCGTGATTCATCGCCGGAGCTGGGGGACGTCGGCGCCCGGGTGCTCGGCATCACCACCGACACGTTCTTCTCGCTCAAGGCGTGGGCCGACGCGCAGAAGATCCCGTTCACGCTGCTCAGCGACTACAACAAGGACGTCATTCGGCAGTACGGCGTGGCGAATCCCGACATGATCGGACTCAAGGACATCGCCAAGCGCGCCGTCTTCGTCATCGATCGCAACGGCGTCGTCCGTCACCGCGAAGTGCTCGAGGATGCGCGCAACGAACCGGATTACGGAAAGGTGCGAGCCGCCGTTTCCGCAGCGAAGTAGCGCTTTGGGTCCGCGCCCAAGCGGCGCGGACCGTATCCTCGTGAGTGGCGCGGACCTTCTCTCCGGTCCGTGAGCCCGCGCGGCCTGCGGCGCGGACCGTGTCAGGTCCGCGAGGCACGCACCGCGTGTTAGGATCCTCGCCTCCAGGGTTCCTTCTTCATCACAGTCCATGGCCGACACTGCCGTCGCAGCAGCGGAGCGAACGCTTCCGCACAATCTCGAGGCTGAGCGTTCCGTGCTTGGCGCCATCCTGGTGCACAACGACGCGTTCAACCTGGCGGCGCAGGTGATCGAGCCGGGTGATTTCTATCGCGATGCGCACCGGCGCATCTTCGACAAGATGATCGCGCTCAACGAGCGCAATCACGCGATCGATTTCATCACGCTGAAGGAAGAACTCGCGCGCGCCGGCGAACTCGACGAAGTGGGCGGGCCGGCGTACATCGCGTCGCTGGCGGACGGCGTGCCGCGCGCGACCAACATCGAGCACTACGCGAAGATCGTCAAGGAGAAGGCCACCCTTCGCAATCTGATCTACGCCGCCAACAAGATTCTGACTAACGCGTACGAGGCAGACCAGGAATCGGACCTGATTCTCGACGAGGCCGAGAGCGCGATTTTCTCCGTTGCCGACGACCGGTTGAAAGCCGGCTTCGTCGCGATGCGCGATCTGGTCAAGGAAAGCTTCCCGAAGATCGAGCAACTGTTCGAGCAGAAGCGCCTGATCACCGGCGTGCCGACCGGCTTCTACGATCTCGACGAGATGACGCGGGGGCTGCAAGGCGGCGACCTGATCATCGTGGCCGCCCGGCCGTCGATGGGGAAGACGAGCCTGGTGCTCAACATGTCGCAGCATGTTGCGACCCAGCCGGACATGACGGTCGGCTTCTTCAGCCTGGAAATGTCGAAGGAATCGTTGTTCATCCGCCTGTTGACGTCGGTGGCGGAGATCGACAGCCATCGCCTGATGAGCGGCGCGCTCGGGCAGAAGGACTACGGCCGCATCTCGCACGCGCTCGAGACCCTCAGCGCGATGCGCCTGTTCATCGACGACTCCTCGAACATCGGCGTGCTCGAAATGCGCGCCAAGTGCCGCCGGCTGCAGGCCGAGCACGGCCTCAGCCTGATCGTCGTGGATTACATCCAGTTGATGTCGGGCCGCGGCCGCTTCGAAAATCGCACGCTCGAGCTCGCGTCGATCTCGCGATCGCTGAAAGGCCTCGCCAAGGAACTGAACGTGCCGATCGTCGTGCTGTCGCAGCTCTCGCGCGGTCCCGAGTCACGATCCGATCATCGTCCGCAGCTCTCGGACCTGCGCGAATCCGGCGCACTCGAACAGGACGCCGACCTCGTCGGGTTGATTTATCGCGACGACGTCTACAACAGGGATCCGAACAATCCCGATGCCGGCATTGCGGAGTTGATCATCGCGAAGCAGCGTAATGGTCCGACCGGTACCGTGAGACTCGCGTTCCTGCGCGAGCAGACGCGCTTCGCCAACCTCGCGCAATAGAATCCCTTCGTGGTCCGAAGCACCGTCGCGCGCGTCGACCTCGACGCCCTGAAGAACAATTTCGCCGCGATTCGCCAGTTCCTGGCCGGACCTCGCAGGGACGGGGCCTCGCCTCCGCCCAGTGCGCCGTCTCGCAGGGGCGGGTCGTCAGACCCGCCCGCGGCGGGCCCAGAAATCATTGCCGTCGTCAAAGCCAATGCGTATGGCCATGGCGCTGCCCCCGTCGCGCTGGCGCTCGAGCAGGCGGGTGTGACGCTGCTGGCGTGTGCCGACATCGAAGAGGGCGTGGTGCTGCGCCGCGCCGGCGTGCGCGTGCCGATCCTCGTGTTCGGTGCGCTCAGCGTGAGCGATCTGGACGGCCTGTTCGAGTTCGCGTTGACGCCGACGATCTCCACGCCTTCCGCTGCACGCGCGGTGCAGGCCGCGGCGGCACGCCGGCAGACGACGATCGGGTATCACCTGAAGATCGATACCGGGATGAACCGGCTCGGCTTCCGTCACGACAATCTGCGGCGGACACTGCCGCAGGTCCTCGCGAGCGCCAACCTGCGGCTCGACGCCGTCTACACGCACTTCGCGTCGGCCGACGTGCCCGAGAGTCCGCTCCTCGAGCAGCAGCGCCAGAATTACGAGGCGGCATGGCGCGTGGTCGATGACCTGCTCTGTCACGATGGGGCGGCATCATCAGTGGCGCGGACCTTGTCAGGTCCGCGAGGCGAGCCTGACCTTGCAACACGCTCAGGGTCATCCCGATCGCAGTCGAGGGACGACACGGCTCGCCCCACGGCATTCATCCGTCACGCGGCGAACAGCGCGGCGACGCTGCGCGACTCGCGCACGTGGTACGACGCCGTGCGGCCGGGCCTCTTGCTGTACGGGATCGTACCGCCGCCGCTGGCGTCGACGATCCCGTTGCAGCCGGTAATGTCGCTCACATCGCGCGTGGTCGCGGTGAAGGGCATCCGTCCGGGCGAAGGCGTCGGCTACGGCTGGCGTTTCACCGCTGACGCGCCGCGAACGATTGCCGTGGTGCCGGCCGGGTATGCCGACGGCCTCGACACGCGGCTCTCGGGACGCGGGCACGTTCTGGTACGCGGAAAGCGCGTACCGATTGTCGGAGCGGTATCGATGGACATGATCACCATCGATGTTACCGGCCTCGACGATGTACAACCGGGAGACGAGGTGGTGATCCTCGGGACGCAGGGCGAGGAGAGTTGGCAGCAGATCGACGCGCGCGAGCTGGCTGCGTCGGTCGGCATGATCCCGTGGGAAGTCGTGTGCCGTCTCGGGAGCCGGATCGAGCGCGTGTATTGAGAACAGGCGCGTCTTTAGACCCGCCAGACACAGAGATGAAATCTGCCAAAACCGTCTTCGTCTGCCAGGAGTGCGGCGCGCAGGCGCCGAAGTGGGTTGGCCGCTGCGGCGAGTGCGGGGCGTGGAACTCGCTCGTCGAAGAGCGTCCCACCTTCGCGGCTGACGCCGCTACGGCGGGCAGGGCCGATAACCGGTATGCGCAGTTCGGCGCGGCGTCGGGGGCCAAGCTCTATGGCGAAGTCGAACTGGCCGACGCGATGCGGCTGTCGACCGGCATCGGCGAATTCGATCGCGTGCTCGGCGGCGGCGTCGTCCCGGGCTCGCTGGTCCTGCTCGGTGGAGAGCCGGGCATCGGCAAGTCGACGTTGCTGCTGCAGGCGGCGGCGCACTTTGCCCATGAAGTGGGTCCGGTCCTCTATGCGTCGGGAGAAGAGTCGGAGCACCAGATCAAGAGCCGCGGCGATCGGCTGGGTGTTGGCGCGGCGCCGCTCTACCTCCTCTCCGAGACCTGCATGGAGCGGATCCTCGAGGAGATCGCGCGGCTCAAGCCCTCGCTGGTGATCATCGATTCGGTCCAGACGGTCTTCTCGCTGAAGTTCCAGTCGGCGCCGGGCAGCATCGGCCAGGTGCGCGAAGCGGCGACGCAGTTTCTGTTCGCGGCGAAAGGCCAGAACATTCCAACCGTGCTCGTCGGACACGTCACCAAGGACGGCAGCCTTGCCGGGCCGAAGGTGCTCGAACACGTCGTCGACACGGTGCTGTATTTCGAGGGCGAGCGCCATCACTCGCATCGCGTCGTCCGCGCGGTGAAGAACCGCTTCGGCGCCGTCAGCGAGCTGGGCGTGTTCGAGATGACCGGCGCCGGCCTGAAGCCGGTGCCGAATCCATCGAAGTTGTTTCTCTCGGAGCGCGCCTCCGGAACGCCCGGGTCGGCGGTCCTGTGCTGCGTCGAAGGCTCGCGGCCGATTCTCGTGGAAGTGCAGGCGCTCGTCAGCACGAGCACGTACGGCAACGCGCGTCGCATGGCGATCGGCGTCGATCAGAACCGGTTAGCGCTGCTGCTGGCGGTGCTGGAGAAGCGCGCGGGCCTCTCGCTGGCGGGCGACGACGTCTACGTGAACATCGCGGGCGGAATGACGGTGGACGAACCGGCGGCCGACCTGAGTGTGGTGGCGGCCGTCGCGTCGAGCGTTCGCAATCGCGGGCTGGCACCGGCGACCGCCATCTTCGGCGAAGTTGGGCTCAGCGGCGAAATCCGCGGCATCCCGCAGGCCGCCCTGCGGGTGCGCGAGGCGATGCAAATGGGATTTACCCGGATCATCCTGCCGCTGGCCAATCTCGACCCGGCCGAGGCCGCAATTGCGGGAATCGAATTGGTTGGTGTTAAGACTGTTAACGAAGCCCTCGATCAGCTAATTGCCTGATTTGGGCCTTGATTTTCGGCCCCAGCAGTTTTAAGGTTCTCCACCTCTTAACGTTCTTAACCTTGTCTTAACATTCGTTATGAGGACCCCGGGGGACCTGATTCATGGCTTGGTTCATCCTCGCGCGAGCCGTTTTCGTCGCTGCGGTCGGCTACTCCGCCTACCAGTTGCACCCGCTGACGGCGGGCGAACTTCCGAACATCGCCTTCGGACTCGTACTCGGCCTGCTCGTGGTCGCGTTCGAAGTGCGTCTGAAGAACACGTCGGTCACGCACATGATCGGTGCGCTGCTTGGCGGGGCGATCGGTCTGGCCGCGGCCAAGACGATTGGCGCCGCGATGTACTGGGCCAATCTCAGTGACGGCCGCGTTGTCTTCCTCCACAGCCTGATCCTGCTGGGACTGCCGTATCTTGGACTGGTGCTCGGCGCGCGCCGCGGCGAATGGCTCGAGCCGGCCAATCTGGTAGCGCTGTTTCGCACATCGGGGCCACGCAAGCGCTATCGCATCCTCGACACGAGCGTGATCATCGACGGCCGCATCGCCGACATCTGCGAAACCGGCTTCATGGATGGGACGCTGGTGATTCCGCAGTTCGTGCTCAAGGAACTGCAGCTCGTGGCGGATTCTTCTGATTCGATGAAGCGCAACCGCGGCCGCCGCGGTCTCGACATCCTGCAGAAGATTCAGAAGATGGCCGGCGTCGACGTGATGATCTCGGACATGGACTTTCCGGACGTCCGCGAGGTCGACCTGAAACTGATCGAGCTGGCGCGGACGCTTCAGGGAAAAATCGTCACCAACGACTTCAATCTGAACAAGGTGGCGCAGCTCCGCGGCGTCGAGGTGCTGAACATCAACGAGCTCGCGAACTCGCTCAAGCCGGTGGTGCTGCCGGGCGAGATCATGAAGGTGTTCATCCTCAAGGAAGGCAAGGAGTACAACCAGGGCGTCGCCTACCTGGACGACGGCACGATGGTGGTGGTCGACAACGCGCGCAAGATGATCGGCAAGACCATCGACGTCGTGGTCACCAGCGTGCTGCAGACGACCGCGGGAAAGATGATCTTCGGCCGCTTCATCGACGCCGCGGTGGCGGCACAGGCGGCGCCGATTGCCGTGGTCGAGAGCGATGCGCCGCGGCGCCCGCGCGCGCACATGGCGCCCACGGTGGCGGCGGGCAAATAAAAGGTCGAAGGAGTAAGCTCGAAGTAGACCTGCTTCGAACCTTGAGATCACGGCTCTCCAGCGTCCACTTCTGGCGCACGGTGTTCTTTCTCATCCCGGCGATCGGCCTCTACACGATCGTGTTCGGAGCGATGTCCATCGCCTCGAGCTTTGTCGAGACGACTGGCTACTTTGCGCACTGGTGCGCGCGCACGTGGTCGCGATTCATCCTCGCGACCACCGGCGTGCAGGTCGAGGTGACCGGCCTCGAGCAGCTTGACCCGAACGGCACCTACGTCTTCGTCGCCAATCACCAGAGCATCTACGACATCCCGATCCTCTTCTGGTCGCTGCCGCACCAGCTCCGCATCATCGCCAAGGACTCGCTCGGCCGGTTTCCGATGATCGGCTGGCATCTGCGGCGGACCGGTCACATGCTCATCGATCGAAGCCGGCCGGATCGCGCGAAGGTGTTCGGCTGGGCGGGACGGCTGACGCAGAACGGGCTGTCGCTGATTCTGTTTCCCGAAGGCACGCGCAGCCGTGATGGCCGCGTCGCCAGGTTCAAGGCCGGAACGTTCTTTCTGGCTCTCGACGCCCACCTGCGCGTGGTGCCGCTGTCGATCGTCGGCAGCCGTCACGTCATGCTGAAAGGACGGCTGGCGACGTATCCCGGTCGCGTGATGCTGGTGGTGCATCCGCCGATCGAAACGATGGGTATGTCGAGCCGCGATGCCCGCCAGTTCGCGGAGCGCGTCCGTCAGATCATCGCGCCGCTCGCCGAATCCGACGTCGACGTGACGCCGCCGGACATTCGTGGGGCGGACCTTGTCGGCTCCGCCGGGCGAGCCTGACAAGGCTCGCCCCACTCCGGACATGCCCTTCACCCTCTCACCCGGCCTCGCCCACATCGTCCGTCCCGGTGTGCTGTGGCTCGAAGGAGCCACGGTTGTCGAGCGGGAACATCGGATGGATGCGCCGCTTGCCGCGGCGGAGGCGGCTGTCCGGATCAACCCTCCGGCGGAAGTGACCGCGGTGCGGACGATGTACAAGCGCGTCGGCATCGATCCGACGAAGACGCGGCCGTCCTCCGAGGCGTTGCTGCGGCGCGTGCGCAAGGGCGATCCGTTGCCGCGCATCAATTCGATGGTGGACGTCTGCAACTGGTGCTCGTTCGAGTTCCAGCTTCCGTACGGCCTGTACGACGCGGCCCATATCGACGGCGACGTCGAAATGCGGATCGGTCGCGACGGCGAGTCGTACGCGGGCATCCGCAAGGACGACGTTCACGTGACCGGGCGGATCGCGCTGGTCGATGCGCGCGGACCATTCGGCAATCCGACGTCGGATTCGGCGCGGACGATGGTGACGACCGCCACGACGCGGGCACTGCTAGTCGTGTTCGCGCCCGCCGGGTTCGATACCGTTCGGCTCACGCACGTGCTCGACCTCACGTCGCAACGCATGCACGAGTTCACGGGTTCCGCTGAAACGTCGCGCCTCATCCTTTAATCGACGCCTGCGCGGTTTCTCGCCGGGCCCGCTGAGCGAGGGCCGGCTGCCTGCGGCACAACTTTCGCTCTTCTCGAGGGTGTCCGCCCGGCTTTCAGCCGGGCCACACAGCGGACGGCTTTGACCGGACGAGGAGGCGAACCCATGAAGAACAACGACGAACTCCGCGGCAAGATGGAGCAGGTGAAGGGTCGCGTGAAGCAGGCGACCGGGGATCTGACCAACGACGAACGGCTTCGCGACGAAGGGCGCGGCGATGAAGCGGTCGGTAACGTGCGCGAAGGCCTCGGCAAGGCGCGCCGCAAGGTGGGCGAAACCATTGAAGACATCGGCGAGAACCTGAAAGACTAGGTTCCGCCGTCCATAGCCCGCGGACCGCACGGTGCACTACCATCCTGAACTGTGTTCGTGTCCGCGATCATTGCCGCCGGCGGGCGAGGCGCCCGCTTCGGCGGCTCCCAGCCCAAACAGTTGTCACTGCTTGCCGGCCGGCCGATTCTCCAGTACAGCGTCACGGCATTTCTCGAGAGTGACCGGGTAAGCGAAGTCGTCGTCGCGCTCCCTGAGGACCTCGTGGCCGATCCGCCAGCCTATCTGCGCGCCGCGGGCAAGCCGCTGCACGTGGTATCCGGCGGTGTCCGCCGCCAGGATTCGGTGGCCAATGCGTTTGCCCGTGTGTCGGCCAGGTCCGAGGTCATCGTCATCCACGATGCGGCGCGTCCGATGGTCAGCGATGAGGTGATCGCCCGGACGATCGATGGCGCCGTGGCGTCCGGCGCGGCCATTGCCGCTGTCCGTGCGCACGACACCGTCAAGCGCGCCGGCGCCGATGGCGTCATTGTGGCGACGCTGCCGCGCGAAGAGATCTTCCTCGCGCAGACGCCGCAGGCGTTTCGCGTTGACGTTCTCCGTGCCGCGCTGGCCGTTGCGGGTGACGCGACCGACGAAGCGGCTCTCGCCGAGCGGGCGGGACATCCGGTGAGGGTGGTCGATGGCGACGTTCGCAATCTCAAGGTAACGACGCCGGACGATCTTGCGATCGCCGAGCGGTTGCTCGGCGGCGCCGGAGCGGCGCCGGTGCGCATCGGCAACGGTTACGACCTGCATCGCCTGGTCGCGGGGCGGCCGTTGATCCTGGGTGGTGTGGCCATTCCGTTCGACAAGGGCCTGCAGGGACATTCGGATGCCGATGCGGTCTGTCACGCCGTGACCGACGCGATTCTCGGTGCCGCCGGCGCCGGCGATATCGGCCGTCACTTCCCGGATACCGATCCAGCCTGGAAGGATGCCGACAGCATCGAGCTGCTGCGCCGCGCCCACGGCATCGTTCGCGCCGCCGGTTACACGATCGTCAACGTCGACGTCACCGTGATCGCGCAGCAGCCGAAGCTTTCACCGCATGCGCCCGCGATGCAGCAGAACCTCGCCGTGGCGCTCGGCGTCGCTCCTGATCAGATCAGCGTCAAGGGCAAGACGAATGAGGGCGTCGACTCGATGGGTGCGGGCGAGTCGATTGCCGTCCATGCGGTCGCGCTGCTTTATCGTAGTTAGATCGTGAGACTTCGCTTCGCGCCTTCTCCCACCGGTCAGCTGCACGTCGGCAACGCGCGTACGGCGCTCTTCAACTGGCTGCTGGCGCGCGGAAATGGCGGCACGTTCATCCTCCGCATCGAGGACACCGACTTCGAGCGGTCGACCGCGCAGTCGGCGAGCACGATCCTCGACGACCTGCGATGGATGGGGCTGACGTGGGATGAGGGCGTTGAAGTGGGTGGCGACTGCGGTCCGTACCGGCAGTCCGAGCGGCTGCACATCTACCGTGCGCACATCGTCGAGCTGATGGCCGGGGGACACGCCTATCACTGTTTCTGCTCCGAGGCGCAGCTCGCGCAGGATCGCGAAGCGGCTCTCGCCGCCGGCCAGCCGCCGAAGTACGTGGGCCGCTGCCGCGGCATTTCGAAGCAGGACGCGCGCCGGCGTATCGACAACGGCGACGCCGCGGTGGTGCGTTTCCGTGTACCGGACCATCGCGAGATCGTGTTCCACGACATCGTTCGTGGTGAGGTCCGTTTCTCGACCGACGTGATCGGCGATCCGGTGCTCGTGCGATCGGACGGCATCCCGGCCTACAACTACGCCGTGGTCGTCGACGATGCGCTGATGGGGATTACGCATGTGATCCGGGGCGAGGATCACATCTCGAACACGCCGCGACAGCTCCTTTTGTACGAAGCCTTCGGGTGGAAGCCGCCGCAGTTCGCGCACGTCTCGCTGGTGATGGGGCCGGACCATAGTCCGCTGTCGAAGCGGCACGGTGCGACGTCGGTGGCGGAGTTCCGGGCGCGCGGCTACCTGCCGGAAGCGCTGGTCAACTACATGGCGCTGCTCGGGTGGTCACCGGGCCAGGGCGAAGAGTTGTTGCCGCTCGACGAGCTGGCGCGGCGGTTCCGGCTCGAGGACGTCGGCCATGCGGCCGGCATCTTCGACGTCGACAAGCTGGCGTGGGTCAACCGGCACTACCTGAAGATGGCGGAGCCGCAACGCCTCACCACCGTCACCATTCCGTACTTGCAGGCGTCTCAATGGGTGGCCGAACCGGATGCGGCTGGACTCGCCTTCCTGGAAACGATCGTGCCCGCGGCGGCGGCAGCCGTCGATCGACTCGAGTTGGTGCCGCCGCGGCTCGCGTTCCTGTTCGACTACTCGGCGGCCGGTGCACTCGCGAACGACGCCGTGAAGGCGGAAGCGCTGGCGGCGAGACCGGTAATCGAAGCGCTCGCGGACGAGCTGGAAGCGACCCCGCCAATGGTCGACAGGGACGCGTTCAGGGCGATGGCAATGCGTGTCCGTGAACGCTGCGGTCAAAAGGGCAAGGCCCTCTTCCATCCGATTCGACTGGCGTTGACCGGCGAGCCCGAGGGATTGGAGCTGGATCTGGCGGTGCCGGCGATTGAGCGCGGCGCGTTGTTAGGCCGGCTTGAAGGTCGGCCTCTCCGAAGTCACGCGGATTTCCGCCAGGCTGGCGCAGACTCTCGCTCAGAAACCGATGGTCAGGTGGGTCCCGAACCTCACGTAGAGGCCGACGGTCAGGTCGGCCCGTCGGGGATCCGCCGCATTCTGAGCGCCGCGGAGCGGGCGCGGGCCTTCCGCGCGGCGCTCGGCTGAGTTTTACGCGGCCGGTCCCTGTCGTTAGACTTAAGGGCTGTTCCCCTCACGATGATCGTTTACGGGATCAATCCCGTGCTCGAAGCCTTGCGCGCGGGGCGCGTGAAGGAGCTGCGTGTCAGCGAGCGCGGCGGCGATCGGCTGCGCGAACTCCTGGCGACCGCCCACGAGCGGCACGTGCCGGTGAAGCGGCTGTCGCAGGACGCGCTCGCGCGGCAGGCGCACGGCGGCGTGCATCAAGGCGTCGTCGCCGACGTCGACGACGTGGAGGAGTTCAGCGTCGAGGAGCTGGTGCGCGGCGCGAAGGCGGCGCCGTTCATCGTCGTCCTCGATGGCATCGAGGATCCGCACAACCTCGGCGCGATCCTGCGGACGTGCGATGCGGCCGGGGTCGACGGCGTGGTGATGCAGACGCGGCGGGCGGCGGCGCTTGGCGGTGCGGCGGCGAAGGCGTCGGCGGGTGCGGTGTCGCACGTGAAGATCGCCGAGGTGGTGAACATCGCACGCGCGATCGAGGAGTTGAAGACCCTCAACGTGTGGACGGTCGGTCTGGCCGGCGAAGCGACGCAGAGTTACGACGCGATCGACTTCACCGCCCCGACGGCGATCGTGCTTGGCGCGGAGGGCGCCGGCCTGCGGCGGCTGGTGCGCGAGCGGTGTGATTTCGTCGCGGCCATTCCAATGTTCGGGCACGTGGACAGCCTGAACGTTTCCGTCGCCGCGGGCGTGACGCTGTTCGAGGCGGTGCGGCAACGCCGCCTTCGCGCCGGGCAGCAAGGATAGGAGGAGCCGCGCGATGGCGAGCCTCGGCGCCGCCTGCGCACGAAGAAGGAAAGAAGGCGAGAGGGTCGGTGAAAATTCGTGTGGGCGTGCCGCGCCGAAGCCCCAAAGGGACGACGGATGGTTGCTTGACTGGCACGGTACCTGCTATTATTCGCTCTTTGTCTGGCTGGCGTAGCTCAGTCCGGTAGAGCAGCTGATTTGTAATCAGCCGGTCGGGGGTTCAAATCCCTCCGCCAGCTCCATCGAATGGACACGCCACACTCGCAGGGAACCGAACACCACAGATTCCACACGAGAAAAACAGGATTCAGGGTGCAGGTATCAGGAAGCAGCGCTGACTGCTGACTCCTGATACCTGAGTCCTGATGCCTGACGGACGAAAGGATCGGGGAGGTGGCGGAGCGGTCAATCGCAGCAGACTGTAAATCTGCCGCCCATGTGGCTACGGAGGTTCGAACCCTCCCCTCCCCACCAGTGCTTGTTTGGTCGTCGCGCTGGCGCGCGACGACCGGCCGCGCTCGCGCGGCGCCGCGGTGTCGGTGAGGCCGCTTCAGGATGTCCGCGGCTTCGCGGGTGAGAAGGTTGGTGAGGAGCGGTCCGCCGGGCGTGAGGCGGGTGGCGAGTACGACGAGCGGTTGATAAATGGTTGCCGCAGAGTACTTTGGCGGGCGTGCCCGCCGGAGCGCGAAGCGCGAAGGCGGGAGTAACTCAGTGGTAGAGTCACAGCCTTCCAAGCTGTTGGTCGCGGGTTCGATCCCCGTCTCCCGCTCCAAGATTGAGGAATCGGGTATCAGGCGTCAGGCATCAGGAATCAGGCGTCAGGAATCAGGAATCAGGATTCAGGCATCAGGGCTTGGCAAGGGTTCAGCCGATCCGCTGATTCCTGATCCGCTGATTCCTGATTCCTGAACCCTGATACCTGATTCCTCTGTTTGAGGGCCGATGTAGCTCAGTTGGCAGAGCGCGTCCTTGGTAAGGACGAGGTCAGCAGTTCGATCCTGCTCATCGGCTCCACCCTTCGCCCGGTGAGCTCGCATCGAGAGGCCCGGCGAGCGTGAACGGGACTCCGGCTGGCAGGCCATCCTTCGCCCGTATGGTTGCGAAGGTTGTCCGCTGCAGTCTCGCGAAGCGAGCGAAGGCGGACGGGCTGGCGAGCCACGACGGTTGCCCACGAACGGCGACTTGGACGGAACGACATCGGGTAACAGGCAAGACCTAACGACGCGAACGACATCACTTCAGAGCGCACACGCATATGGCCAAAGAAAAATTCGATCGATCCAAACCGCACGTGAACGTGGGGACGATCGGGCACATCGACCACGGCAAGACGACGCTGACGGCGGCGCTGACGAAGGTGGCGGCGGACAAGGGGTGGGCGAAGTTCGTGCCGTATGACGAGGTGGCGAAGGCGTCGGAATCGCAGGGGCGGCGCGACGACACGAAGATCCTGACGATTGCGTCGTCGCACGTCGAGTATGCGACGGCGAACCGGCACTACGCGCACGTGGACTGCCCGGGCCA
>DATJEU010000028.1:0-2761 GCA_035496255.1 Vicinamibacterales bacterium | reverse complement strand
GCCGGCTACGATCTCGATGGCAACGCCGGCCAGGCGTTGTTCACGTTCTCGACGGCGCCGCAGGGCACGACTGGCGCCGCGTCGGCGCTGCAGGTCAACGCGGCCGTGGCCGGCAACAGCCGGCTCCTCGCAGCCGCGGGTGCGGCGGCCCCTGGCGACAACCAGAACGCTCGCGCTCTTGCAGCGCTGCGCGATGCGCCGTTGATGGGGAACGGGACGGCAACGCTGGTTCAGTCGTGGGCACAGTTCGTGGCCACGGCCGGACGCGACATCCAGGGGGCGTCACAGGAGCGCGACGTGCGCACCGAGATCGTCGGACAGCTCCAGTCGCTGCGCGACCAGGTGTCAGGCGTTTCCCTCGACGAAGAGGCGTTGAACCTGACGAAGTTCCAGCGCGCGTACGAAGCCAACGCGCGCATGTTCCAGGCCGTGAACGACGCGATTCAGGTGTTGTTCGACACCATCGGCAGGTAACCCATGCGAGTGACCTTCGAATCGTTCAATCGCAACGCCGCGGCCGCGATCGAGACAGCCACCGAGCGGCTGGCCGAGATGCAGCGCCAGGTCGCGAGTGGCAAGCGCGTCGAACGGGGTAGCGACGACCCCGCTGCCGCCGCCGCTGCAATCGCCGAGCGTGGCCGCCTGGCCGCCACCGACGTCTATACAGCCTCTGGTGACTCCGCCCAGTCGAGACTGATGGTGGTGGACACGGTGCTCTCCGATCTCGGCCAGCAGCTGAATGCTGCGCAGGTGTCCCTGGCGGGAGCACGTGGATCGAGCGTGACAGCGGCGCAGCGCGAGGCGCGTGCACAGGAGCTCGAAGGCCTGCGCGACGCGATCCTCCGCGACATGAACTCGTCCTTCGAGGGCACGTACCTGTTCTCGGGCGTCAAGAGCACGACCGTTCCTTTCGCGAAGAACGGCAACGTCGTGTCGGCCTACCAGGGCGCCGGCGGCGAAATGTCCGTGGGCATCGACGACGGGGTCGATGTCGCGATCGCGCTGAACGGCGACTCGATCGCGCGCGGCTCCGACACCGACGACGTCTTCGTAGAACTGGATCGCGCGATTACCGCGGTCCGGAACGGCGATGCAGCAGGGATGGACACGGTGGATGCCGCACTGCAGCGGGCGTTCGATCGGGTGACGTTGACGCAGAGTCGCGTGGGCACCTCGCTCCGGTCCATCGAGGATGCCGGTACGCGGATCGGCGAGGCCTCGCGCTCGGCGAAGGCCCGCATCGCCGCCCTCGAAGACGCCAACATGGCGACTGCGATCAGTGGCATGACCCAGGCCGAGACGGTCTACAAGGCGGCGCTCGGGGCGGCCGCCCAGAACTCGCGGCCCTCGCTGATGGATTACCTGAAATGACGCCACGATCTCTGACTGCTGCCGCCGCGATGAACGAAACCGGCGAGCGACCCGATTCCGAACGCGCCATGGTGACCTTCCCGCAGGGGCTGCCAGGCTTTGCCGACTGCCGGACGTTCGTCGTATTCGCCGCCGAGACCGGCGAGTTCCAATGGCTCACCTCGCTCGAAGGACCGGCGGCCTCGTTTCTGACCGTCGATCCGCGTCGCGTCGTGCCGGCGCTTCGCTATGCGCTCGCGCCCGCTGATCTGGTCCGGCTCCGCGCGACCGAGGACACACCGCTGCTGTGGCTGGCCATCGTGCTCGTCGAGGCCGACGGGACCATCGCGGTGAACCTGCGCGCCCCTATCGTCATCAATCCCGAAACCATGATCGGCTGCCAGGTCATGCCGCAGCGCAGCCTGTATCCGGTCCGCCACGTCATTTCCGCACCGGCGGTCTGAAGGTCCGACGTGCTCGTGTTCACACGCCGGCGTGGGGAAGCGATCGTCATCGGCGACGGTATCGAGATCCATGTACTGCGGATCGGCCGGGACGGTGTTCGCATCGGCGTGGCCGCCCCTGACAATGTGCCGGTGCACCGGCAGGAAATCTACGAGCAGATCTGTGCGGCGAACCGGGCGGCGGCGACGTCCGATGCCGCCGATGCCGAACGTCGAGCCGCGCTCGAAGCGCAACTGATCGCCCGCCTGAAATGATCGCCTGCGACTGGCGCACCCTCGACGCCACCGAGATGGCGCCGTTGTATGCGACAGAGACCGGACGGTGGCTTCGAGAACTGGCCTGGGATTCCGCTCCGGCATGGGCCGCCGTCGAACTCGCGCGCACGACGTGGGGCTTGCCGGGTCTGGTGTGCGTGGATGTGACGGGGCGGGTCCGCGGCTGGACCTTCTATCTGCCCGTCGAGGGGCGGCTCGACGTCGGTGGATTCGTCTCAGACTCCTCTGAAGGGACGGCGATTCTCGTTGACGCGTTGATCGAGCGCGCGGGTTCCCCACAGCGTCTCGGCGGGCTCGTGTTCGCGACGGCAGCGGACCTCGCCTCGATACTTGCGTCGCGTGACGTTTTCCACCAGCGTTATTCGTACCGCCTGCTGCGGCTGGACGACGCTCCGTCGTCACCGATGGCCGGCGGCCGTCCACCGCTTCGTTTGCCGGGTCTGCTGCGCGACTGGTCGGAGTCGGATATCGACGCCACCAGCGAACTGCTGTACGAGAGCTACGAACAGAATGCGGGACCGATCGGTCCGGGGGCAACGCTCCACGACTGGCGCGAATACGTGACCAACCTCTCCCGTCATGGCGGGTGCGGCACGCTGTCACCGGTCCTGTCGCGCGTGCTCACGATCGACGGCGTCGTCGCCGCCGCGACCCTCGTGTCGACGATTGCC
>DATJEU010000027.1:0-4949 GCA_035496255.1 Vicinamibacterales bacterium | reverse complement strand
GTATCTCGGCACGCAATTCACGCTGCTCGTCCCGGCGTTCATCCTGGCGGAGGCGACGCTCTCGTACATCGGCTTCGGCTTTCCGGCCGAGACGGCGACCTGGGGAACGATGCTGCAGGACACGGCCAACGTGCTGCTGCTGGCGGACGCGCCGTGGCTGCTGGCGCCGGCGGCCGCGATTTTTCTCACGGTTCTCGCGATAAATCTGGTGGTTCATGGAACCGGACGCGCCCCTGTACAATTGGAAGGATGACCTCGAGCAATCGAGCGCCCCAGAAGCCGTTCGCCGGGATCTTCTCGCCGATCGCGACCCCATTCACCGCCGACGACACGGTTGACGAAGGCGCGCTGCGCCGCAATGTCGCGCGCTGGATGCAGACGCCGCTGACCGGTCTGGTCGTCCTTGGCTCCAACGGCGAAGCGCCGCAGCTCGAGGAGGCGGAAGCGGATCGCGTCATCGACATCGTGCGCGAAGGCGTGCCGTCAACCAGGCCGCTCCTCGCCGGGACCGGCCGCGAATCGACGAAGGCGACGATCGAGGCGACGAAGCGCGCTGCGCGTGCGGGCGTTGACGCCGCGCTGGCCCGCACGCCGTCGTTCTTCAAGTCGCAGATGACCAGCGACATCTTCGTTCGCCATTACCGCGAGGTGGCCGACGCCTCGCCGATCCCGATCCTGCTCTACAACGTGACGATGTTCACCGGCGTGAACATGCAACCGGACGCAGTGGAGCGGCTGGCAATGCATCCGAACATCGTTGGCCTGAAGGAATCCGGTGGCGACATCGCGCAGATCGCCGAGTACGTCGCGCGTACGCCGGACGACTTCACGGTGCTCGCCGGGTCGGCGACGACGCTGTATCCCGCGCTGTGTGCCGGCTGTGATGGCGCCGTGCTGGCGCTGGCGATGTTGTTCCCGGACGAGTGCGTGCGGATGCGCGCGCTCGTGTCGGAACGGCGGCTCGACGAGGCGATGGCGCTGCAGCAGCAGTTGCTGCCGATCGCGAAACTGGTCGGCGCCACGTACGGCGTGGCCGGGTTGAAGGCCGCGCTCGATGTACTCGGCTACGAAGGCGGGCTGCCGCGTCCGCCGCTTCGACCCGCATCTCAATCTGTCATCGACGCGATCACGCGTGAGATTGACGCCTTATACGCAACCACGAGGACCTGAAATCGAAATGCCCGCACCTTTGCCTGCAACGGAACGTCTCCTGCTCGGCCCCGGACCCAGCCTCATTCCTCCACGCGTGATCGGCGCACTGGCGGCGCCCACGCTCAGTCACCTCGACCCGGCGTTCGTGCCGGTGATGGACGACACGCGACAGTTGCTGCAGCGCGTGTTCCGCGCCGATGCGAAGGCACTGACGCTGGCCACGTCGGGAACCGGCACGTCCGCGATGGAAGCGGCCGTCGCCAACACCATCACCAACGGCACGCGCGCCATCGTCGTCGTCACCGGCTACTTCGGTGAGCGGCTCGTGCAGATGTTCGAGCGCTACGGCGCGTCGGTGCGCCGCGTCGACGTCGAGTGGGGACGCGCCTGCGACCCGCAGCGCCTGCGCGACGAACTGAAGAAGGGCGCGGCCGATGTGGTCGGCATGGTGCACGCCGAAACCTCCACCGGCGTGCGCAATCCGATCAAGGAACTGGCGGCGATTGCCCGCGAGCATGGCGCGCTGACCATCGTCGACATGGTGACGTCGCTCGGCGGTCACGAAGTGGATCTCGCCGCCTGGGGCGTGGACGTCGCCTACTCGTGCGCGCAGAAGTGCATTGGCGCGCCGTCGGGCGTGGCGCCGATCGCCGTCTCCGGGCAGGCGCGCGAGCGGCTGGTGCCGTGCCGCTCCTTCTATCTCGACCTGAAACTGCTCGAGGACTACTGGGTCAACCGCAAATATCACCACACGATGTGTTCGTCGCTCATCTACGCGCTGCGTGAAGCGCTGCTGATGATCGAGGAAGAAGGACTGCAGGCGCGCTGGGCGCGTCACGAGCGGCATCATCAGGCGTTCCTCGCCGGTCTCGAGGCGATGGGCATGTCTGTGCTGCCGCCGGCGGGCGAGCGGCTGTGGACGCTGAACACGGTGAAGGTGCCGGGTGGTGTCGACGAAGCCGCCGTGCGCAAGACGCTGCTGACAATGTTCAACATCGAAGTTGGCGCGGGCCTCGGCCCGCTGGCCGGCAAGATCTGGCGCATCGGTTTAATGGGTGCCGGCTCGACGCCACAGACGCTGCTGCAACTGCTCGCAGCGTTCGAAAGCGCGCTCGACGCGCACGGTTATCCCTCGCGCGGAGGCGCCGGCGTCGCGGCAGCGGCGGCCGCTCTGCGACAGGTTCCCGTTTCTGCATAGTTCGGACAGAGCCACCTGACGTGGCGCGAGGCTTGCCAAGCTTCGCGCTGCGCGGACCAACCCATCCGCGCCATTGATCGCGTGAAGAGATTTCTACGCATCCTGGCGGGCATCGCCGCGAGCGCGTTCGGCGTGCTGGCTTACGTCTACCTGACGTTGCCGGACGTCCGTCCGCTCGCGACCGTGAATCCCGGAGACACGGCGTGGATGGAGCTGCGCACAAGCGAAGCCGCGGCCGCCGGCAAGCGTCTTCGTCACGTGCAGCAGTGGGTGCCGTACACGCGCATCTCACAGAACCTCAAACGCGCCGTGCTCGCGGCTGAAGACGATGCGTTTTTCGAGCATGAAGGCGTCGATCTCGAGCAGATGCGGCGGTCGTTCGAAGAGGACCTGAAGAACGGGAAGATCAGCCGCGGCGGCAGCACCATCACGCAGCAACTGGCAAAGAACCTGTACCTGTCGCCGTCGAAGGATCCGCTGCGCAAGCTGCGCGAGCTGATCATCGCGCGTCGTCTCGAAGTCGCGTTGACCAAGGCGCGCATCTTCGAGCTCTACCTGAACGTGATCGAGTGGGGCGACGGCGTCTGGGGTGCCGAGGCGGCCTCGCGCACCTACTTCCGCACGTCGGCCGCGTCGCTGTCGCGCGAGCAGGCGGCGCTGCTTGCCGGGGCAATCATCAATCCCCGGCTTTACAGTCCTGCACATCCGCCCGCGCGACTGGTGCGGCGCCAGCACATCATCCTCACGCGCATGGGTGGCTACGAACCACCGCCACCTGCACCGGCTCCCGTACCGCAGGCGCCCGCGGATCTGCCGTCGCCGCTGGACGTGGTGCCGCCAGTCGAAGGGATCACGCCACCGGAAGAGCCACCGCCGCCGGATGAAGGCACTCAGCAGGCTCCGTCATCGTCGTCGAGCGACACGGTTGAGTCGGCAACGTCCTGAGCAGACGCTGAACAGATTTTTCCTTTCGCTTACGGTTCAGTGCAGTCGCGCACATATCGAACCGAGATCATGGGAGACGCGTAAGAGCGGTGAGGGGAGTGGCTTTCTTCAGCTTGACGCCTCGGAAATTCGCGGCGGATAATCGTCGCGGCTCGACACCCCCACAACCGAAAACGTTGAGGAAGCTCGCGGGCACGGTACGTGTCTTCGTGTCCGCGGAGAGCAGATGATCAATTACACCGAGCGCATCTCCCGGCTCATGCAAGACCTCGTGGCGCGCGTGCCCACGCTCTCGTTCATCGACATGAACAAGGTGCTCGTTTTTGCACGGGCTGGCCGCGCCGACGCGGAAGGTGCCTACGCGACCTGTCATTGCATCTGCCTGCCGGCGAGCGAGCCCGGTTACTACTTCTGGCGCGATCGCAGCACGGGCAAGCTGACGCGGCGCTCGGAATGGTTTGTGACCAAGTCTCCGGTGGTGACGCTCAACGACACGTCCGTCGACTACATGGTCTCGTTCGCGCTGCCGCGTTTCTGCGATCAACTGCTGTCGCGCTCGCGCAAGCAGGTTCACTACCAGGGCCAGCCGAACTGGATCGCGAAGCTCGACACGATCGTGCACGAGCTCTATCACATCGATCCCGAGCGTCCCGGCATCCGCCGCATGGAAAAGGCCGACGGCACCTACTCGGCCAACTGTCACGGCCAGCGCTTCTTCGAGAATGTCGTCGAGATGGTGAACCAGTACCTCGACACCCGTCCCGATCCCGAGGTCTACGATTTCCTGCAGTACAACCTCGCCGAGCTCACCGAACGGCACGGCGGTGTGAGCGGGACGACGTTCCGATCGTTCCCGTCGTATCCGCAGCGCTATACCGAGGTGCTGCATCCGCAGCCCATCGCCGGCGACGCGTCATGCCGCGTGGAACCGCTGAAGGTGCCGCGCGTACGCACGCAGTTCAGCGAGGACGATCTCGTCATCCGCCAGTTCCTGCCGACCTCCTCACGCCAGATCACGCCTGTTTCGAGAGTCGTCGCCGCGTAACGGTCGGTGGCGACGGTCAGGACTCCGGCCTACGGACCTCAGGTCGGGCATTCCTCAAAAAAGGCCACGACGCTCACGACGAGCACGACGATCGAAAAACCTCGGCAGTAGAATCGCCGCTCGATCGCTTCTGCGAATCCCGCTCGATCGGCCCGATCGACATTCTCAGATGGACGTGCAGGGATCGGAACTCGACATCCTGCAGGGCGCGTCAACGCTGTTCGCGAACCAGGCCGTGCGCTACGTACGTTCCTGGAACAGCACGGCTTCTGGTTCTGCGGACTGTACGAGCCGTTTCGGTGGGGAGATCGCAAGCAGTACGTCGGCTTTGCCAACGCTCTGTACGTCAATCCGGACTATCGCGGGTCGTCGACGTAACTCGTGCCTGGCCGAGCGAATCGGCCTGTCACTCGGGCTTCGGGCTTCGGGCCGACACGCGGCGTCTCTCGAAAACATCGTGCGTCAGATGTTCGCGGGCCGCACAATGTCACCCGGGTCGTACCGCTACGTGCGACATCGATCTACACCGGGTTGGTCGTCATGGACGTGAGCCTGAAACGTAGCAGCGCCGCAAGGTACTCGCAATGACGCGGAGGTTCTGATGCGCTT
>DATJEU010000026.1:0-59449 GCA_035496255.1 Vicinamibacterales bacterium | reverse complement strand
GGCGCATCGCCAAGGCCCCTCGACCTCGTTGCGCTGCAGGCTCGTCTGGCCGTACTCCGCGCCGAGCAGGAATCGTTGGCCCAGCGCCTGAACGAACGCCATCCAGACCGTCTCCGCAACCAGCAACAGATCGCCGAGCTCGAAGCGGCGATCGATCGCGTCAAGGCCACGCTGGTCAATGGCGGCACCACCAGGTCGATCGGTCCAGGCTTCACGACCCAGACTCCGATTCGCGTCGGCGGCGCCGTGCGTGCCCCGACCAGGACGAAAAACGTCGCGCCGGAATACCCCGCGATTGCACAGAGCTCACGGGTTCAGGGCATTGTCATCGTCGAGGCGACGATCGACGAGCAGGGTCGCATCGCCGAAGCGCGGATTCTGCGGTCAATTCCGCTGCTCGATCAGGCGGCGCTCGACGCGGAGAAGCAGTGGGAATACACGCCGACCTTGCTGAACGGTATGCCGGTGCCGGTCATCATGACGGTGACGGTGAACTTCACGCTCGATCCGGCGCCGGGACAGTAGCGAGGAAGAGGCCTGAAAGCGACCGGCCTAATGAACGCGCGCGTCGGCGGTGATCACCACATCGAGCAGCATGTCGGCGACGTTCCCGAAAAATCGCGGGTCGATCTTGTCCGCGGTGTCGGTCGGCTGGTGGTAGTCCGGATGATCCTCTACGCCGAAATAGAGGAAGGGCACGCCGGCCTGGTGGAACACGCCGTGATCTGACTGCAGCGTCCAGTCGTCCCGGCTTCTTGATGCCGGCCGATCGTGGCCGAACCGGATCACGACGTTCGTTCGTTGCTGAACAGCGTCGACGATCGGCTTCAACGCTGGTGTCTGATACGTGCCGGCGGCGTAGATCTCGTTGCGCGCGCTGCGCGACACCATATCGAAGTTGATGTCGAGGACCATTGCCGACACCGGGACCGGCGGTGCACGCAGGAAGGCCTTCGCTCCTTCCAGGTCGAGTTCCTCGGCGTCGAAGGCGGCAAAGACGATGCGATGGGTCAGCGGGTGCGCGTGCACGTACCGCGCGACCGCGAGCAACGCTGCCACACCTGAGGCGTTATCGTCCGCCCCTGGATACATCGCGCCGTTGCGTATCCCAAGATGGTCGTAGTGCGCGGAGACGATGATGGCGCGGTCGTCGGCCGTCGTGCCGCGCTCCATCGCGATGACGTTTGCGGCGTCCTTGAATTCGGTTTGACTGCGCCGGTCGCCGCGGTCGCGGCCGCGAGAGACGAACGAGAACGGCTGCAGGTAATTGGCCACGGCCGGCGCCACGCCGATCGTCGTAAACGCATCGCGAATGAACCGGCGGGCGGCCAGCCCGCCGCCGGTGCTGGTTCGGCGACCTTCGAAAGCGGGCGACGAGAGCGTCCGGACTACCCGCATCAGCTCGTCGCGATCGACGCGCGGCGCCGCGGCCGGCGCCGCGTGAACCGCGACGACAGCAAGCAGGAGTGCAGGAACGACCTTATTTCTTCGTGATTGAGATGTCACCGCTGAGGGAACGGATCGACAGCACCGGTCCGCCCTCATTGTAGGTCCCACGCAGGGTGCCGCGTCCGCCCGGCAGTCCGAGGATGCCGCGGCCGCCATTGCCACCAAAGCTGTTTCGTGTGGTCGTGCCCTGAAGCTTCAGCGCGAAGTCCGAGGAGAAGTCGCCGCTGAACGTGCTGGCTTCGACGTCGAATGCGGACGCGTCCGGCACGATATGGACGTCTCCGCCGGTGGTCCTGAATTCGTAGTGGCCGTTTTTCATCAGCCGGCCGCGGTACTCGATGTCGCCCGCCGTGGACTCGACCGTGACACGCTCGGCTTCCACTTGCTGGAGCTGGACATCACCACTGACGGTCTTCACGTCGACGTCGCGCGACTTCGTGTCGGTGATCCTGATGTCACCCGCCTTGCTGTCGATGCGGATGTCGCCGGATGTGTTCTTGAGCGTGACATCGCCGGCGATGGTGTTCAGCAGCAGGTCCGTTCCCGACGGCACCGTAATCACGTAATCGACCGCCGCCAGCCCCTGTCGCCCGCGCGTGGCTTCCGCCTGGATCGACACGTTTCCGGTTCGCTCGGTAACGACGATGTCGGTCGCGCGCAACTGGTCGCGGGCCGCGGCCTCAGTCGGCGCATGCGCCTTCTTGGTCGCGGTGATCCTGACCTCGTCGCCGTCGTCGCCGGTGATCTGGACGTTGCCCGCCACGCTATCGAGCTCGAGCCGGCCGTTGCGTCCGAGCTTCACCGTCTTCGAGAACACGTCCGTGTACTCGGGAAGGGTCTCGCGGTCCTGCCGGGCGCGCGCCCGATCGCGGGCCTGGCGCGCACGTTCGCGTGAGCGATCGCGTTCCACCGACGATTGCGCGCGCGCCGCGGCGAGCTGATCGAGCGCGTCAGCCGCGAGCGCAATCGACGCGTCGACGATGTGGTCGATGTCGTGTTGCAGGTCGTGCGACTGTGCCGCCGCGGGCGCGGTCGGCACGAGCAGCGCCCCGGTAATGAGTAGCCCTGTGATCGTTTTCATGGGTTCATGCCCGAGATGATGCGCGCGGCCCCGTCGGGATTGCCCTTGCGCATCTCGTTGATGAGCGCGACGACGTCCTGCAGCAGTTGCACCTTGCTGCGCAGCGCGTCGAAGAGGCTCTCCTGTGCCGCCGTATTCGCCGGCTGTGTCTTCAGTGCATCGCGGCTCTGGCCGATCGCCTGATCGAGCACCTCGAGATTCGCCTGTACGACGCGGACGGTGCCCGGATCCAGCGAATCGGTCTGCGCCTTCGTCACCTGTTCCAGGCTCGTGATCGCGTCCGTCAGGTCGCGTTCGGCCAACTGCACATCAGCATTGACGACAGTTGGCCCTCCATGGGTTGCCGCATTCGTGGACGCATTCGTGGCGGTGCGCGTCGCACCTGCATCGCGCCAGGCCAGCCAACTGCCGCCTGCGAGCAGCACGATCATCACTGCCGCGGCCGCGATGGCCCGCCACGCGAATCCGCCGGTCGTCAGCCGCCACCACGCGGCCGGTCGCTTGTGCTCGCGTTCCAGCGACGCCGACAAGCGGGTCCAGGCTGCTGCTGCCGGTACATGTGGTTCGAGTGTTCGCGCCATGCTTCGAATACTCGTGAAGTCGGCTACGGTTGCCCGGCAGGTGTGGCAGGACAGCAGGTGCGCCTCGACCGCCGCCTGGCGATCGGGCGCGAGCGTGCCGTCGACGTAATCCCCGAGCTCGAGCTCGAAACCGTGGCCGTTCATTCGGTTGCGCCTGTTCGCCCGTCCGCACGCGGTGCGGCCGGATCCAGCAGCGCCCTCAATTTCATCCGTGCCTTGTGTACTTGCGACTTCGACGTTCCGGTGGAGATGCCGAGGAACTGTGCGACCTCGTGGTGCTCGAATCCCTCGACGTCGTGCAGGACGAACGCGGCACGGCATCCGTCGGGCAGCTTCGCGATGGCACGATCCAGATCCATCCGGCTGATCGCGCTCGGTATCCGCGGCATCGCGGCCGCCGGCTCCGGGGCCGCGTCATCGTCGAGCGAGTCGGTGGCCCGCCGCATCTTCGTCTGCCGGCCGCGAAGAACGTCAAGACAATGATTGACGGTCAGGCGGTACAACCAGGTGCCCAGGCTCGAGTCGCCGCGAAAGCTGGCGAGCTTGCGATGCGCGTGCAGAAACACGTCCTGCAATAGATCCTCGGCGTCCTGCACCGACCCCGCCATCCGCACCAGCAGGTTGTACAAGCGGCCGGCGTGCGCGCGATAGAGCTCTTCGAAGGCCGCCGCGTCGCCCTCCTGGCAGCGCCTGGCCAGTTCCAGGTCGGCCGATCTCACGTCTCCTGCCGGCTTAGACGGGAGTGGCGAAGCAAGGGGTTGCCCGGCGATGACGGCCACGGGCGATCAAGACGAACGGCGCCGGGATGGAGTTCGCGGGCCGCTCCAGCGGACCGCGGCAAAACCACGGACACGCCGCAATCCGACCTCATGTCCTTCCGCGCGAAGGAGCTCGCGTTTGACGTTCAGGTTGCTGCCGTATCCGCCGATCGCCCCACCGGCGGAGATGACGCGATGGCAGGGCGTTATGGGGTCGCGGCAGCCGCGCAGGATGCTGCCGACGGCGCGATGTGCCCGCGGCGAGCCCGCCAGCGCGGCGATGTCGCCGTAGGTCGCGACGCGTCCGGGCGGGATGCGCCGCACCGCCGCGAGCACACGCCGCGCGAATGCCGATGGCCCCGCCATGGCTCAGCGGCCGATCACGACCTTCACCCGGAACGTCGTGCCGCCCAGATTCGTTTCGCCGAACGCCGCGGCGGCACTACTCGGATTTGCGCCCAGCGCGTTGGGCACCGAGGTCCACTGCACTTCACCCGCGGCGCCCAGCCACTTCGCGATCGGAATATCGACGCCGCCCATCAGGTGGTAACCGGTGAAGCGCTGGGCGGTCTCGTCGCCCGAGGTCGCGAATTCGTCGGTTTCCTGGTAGCGATACCAGCTCACGCCACCGCCCACGTAAGGCACGATCGAATGCGGGGTGCGGGCCGGCGGCCGGCGTGTCCGGTTCGGTTTTGGAGCGAAGCGGTATCCTCCCGTGATTTCCAGCGGCGTGATCGTGATGGTGTTGGCGATGCCCAGGTCGAAGACCTCGCCGTCCTGCACGAACACGCGCTCTCCGTTCTTCCGGAACCGCGATGCACGGACGCTGGCAAAGACGTTGTTGGGCAGTACGACCCCACCGCCGCCGCCGAAGACGATGCCGGTGGATGATCCGAGGATGGCTTTGAACGTGTCGTTCGCGGTGAAGGAGATGCCGCCGACGTCGAAGAAGCCGCGGACCTGCACCGACTGGGCATGCGCCACCGATGTCATAGTCAGCGTCACGACGCCCGCCAGGACGACTCGTCGAATCCTCAGCACGCCGCTCACTTGATCAACCCCATGCCGCGCAATGCCGCGCGGGCGTTGACCAGGCCGAACCCGTACTCGTTGTCGCGTCCCTTGGTGCCGAGGTCTGTGGCGAACTTTTCGATCGCCGATTCGATGGCGGCCGGCTTGGTAATGCCCTGAGAAATGAGCAGTGCGGCGACGCCGGACACATGCGGCGTCGCCATCGAGGTGCCCTCGGAGAGGATCACCGCATAGCGATCGAATCGCGGTCGCCTGATCACGCCGGGTGTGAAATCGGTGAAGAGCAACGCGTATTGCGCGATCATGCCGCTGGTGCCGCCGTCGGTGTCGTCACCGCCTGGCGCGACGATCTCGACATGCGGACCGGTGTTCGAATAGAACGCGCGCTTCGACGATCGCCCCACCGCGCCGACCGCGATCGCGCCGTCGATCTGTTGCGCATAGGCCGCCGGATACTCGACCGGGTTGCCTTCCTGGAATTCATTGCCGACGGCGATCGCGACCACCGATCCGCGCGACACGGCGTAGGTGATCGCGTCGCGGAGCAGCGGCGCCGGATCCGCGCTGCCGAGACTCAGGTTGATCACCTGGGCCGACGAATCCGCCGCGTACCGGATGCCCGCCGCGAGGTCCGCATCGTCACAGAAACCGGTGATGTCGGGATCGAGGAATCCGGGCTGGCCGAACGCCGACATCAGGTACTGCAGATCCCAGTAGCTCAGACAGGCTTTGACCGGCAGCAGTGTTGCTCGATACGCGATCCCGGCCACGCCGAAGTTGTTGTTCGTATCCTGAAGTGCCGTGCCGGCGACGTGTGTGCCATGTCCATCTGTATCGACCACCGGCCCGTTCCAGAACGCGAAGTCCCGTCCCGGCTTGATGCGGCTTGCGGCGATGTCCGGGTTGATGCGGAACGGCACATTCACCGTTTCGAATTGCGATCCGGTCCAGAGCGTGAAGGCGAACGTGTCGTTGGTCGTGGTGACGCCGGAATCGACGACCGCCACGGTGACCGTTGATGCGCCGCCGTCGTTGATGTCCCACGCGCGCGGCAGGTCGAGCAGGTCGAAGTTCCACTGCAGCGAGTACTGCGGGTCGTTCGGCCGCGCCTTCTGGCGACGGATGTAATTCGGCTGCGCCCATTCCACTTCCGGTTGCCGGGCCAGCGTGTCGGCAATTGCCGCCGCATCGGGATTGGCCGGCGTTTTCACCAGCAGCGCGTCGCCGATCCACTCGGTTGACGCGCCGTCGGTGTTACGGCGGACCGCCGACAGGGCGCGCGTTTGTTCCGCGGGTGAGTAGCCGTCTCGGAATTTCACGAGCGTCTCACCCGGGACATAGCCGCCGCCGTTCTTCGAGGCGGCGACGAATCCGCGCACCTGCGCCGCGGATTTCAGAAAGGAGTAGCCGTTCGACGCCTGTTGCGCGTGCATGCGGGAGGGCGCCCACAGCATGACCGCGGCGCCCAGAGCGAGCATGAGCGGAAGATGTTTTGGCACGAGTGCTGGATTGTAACCGCGAGTGGACACGGCGCCGCGCGGATGCACGTTCCGCGCCGCAGGTGTGTCGTCGTTGCCGAACCCGATCCAGGTCGGCCTTGGCCTAAAGGTGTGACAACGGATCGAAATCGAAGTCCGCCGGATCGAGCGGCCTGACGATCGATCGTCCGGCCGCCTCCGTGGGTTCCCACAGATTCACATCCTGATGACTCTCGAGTTTCGTTCCATCGGCGGCGATCACGAGGCGCACGCGTGGGCGGTACGGATCCGCGGCGTACGGCTTGAGGACGACGGCCACCTCGCCTGAATCCAGGCGGACGATGTTGCCGGCGGGGAAGATGCCCACCAGTTGCGAGAAGCGCCGCACCAGGTGCTGATCGAACTGCGTGCCATCGTTGCGCTGCAGCACCGCGAGGATGCGTTCGCTTGGAAACGCCTGCTGGTAGACGCGCTGCGAGCGCATCGCGTCGTAGACGTCGGCAATGCCGCAGAGGATCGTTCCCAGGTTGAGCACGGGGCGGTTGACGCCGAGCGGGTAGCCGGTGCCATCGGCGCGGAGGTGGTGTTCGAACGCGACGACCGGTGCCAGCGCCGGCATCTCCGGCGTGTTGCGCAGGATCTCCGCGCCGTCCACGGTGTGGCGTTTCAGGATGTCGAACTCGCTGTCCGTGAGCTTGTCTGGCTTGTTCAGGATTTCGGCCGGTGTGCGGACCTTGCCGATGTCGTGCATCAGCGCGGCCAGGCCGAACTCGCGCAGCAACGCGCCCTCGATGCCCAGTCCGCGCGCCTGGCCCATCGTCAGGATCGAGACGTTCACCATGTGGGTGAACGTGTAGTTGTCGTAGTTCTTGAGTGCCGTGAGGGCGAGGAGCGCGGTGCGATTCTGCGCGACCGCCTGCGCCAGCGAGTCGACCATGCCGCGGGCGGCGTCGGCGTCAGGCATGCCTTCGACGTCGGCGCTTTCCCACAGCGTGCTGGCCACGCTCACCGCGTCGTCGTACAGGCGCTTGAAGGTCCCCATGTCGCCCGGCGCGTCGACGCGTTCTTCGACCTGCAGGCGACCGACGCGGACATGCGGCAGCTTCTCCAGGTCGCCGGCCGACCCCGAGTCGGCCTTGGCCAGCGCGCGCACCAGGCGCACGAGCTCGTCATGCTCCACGCCACGGTCGATGACGATGCGCTCGATGCCGAGCTGTTCGAGACGCCGCATCAATTCGCCGAAGGTCTCCATCGCGCGCGCAATCGGCAGATCACCGACGACCAGGTTCTCGCCGACGATGCCGATGGCGATCGAGGGAGCGTTGGCGTGCACGAGCGTGAGCGTGTCGACGAGGAGGCTGATGCTGCGCGTGACCAGCGGATGACCGGGCGCATAGAGCTGTGCCCCCCTGACCGCGGCGGCGAACTTGCGCACGAGGTCTTCGGCGATGCGGGCGCGCTGCATCGTGTTCACCGGGAAACTCCTGCGCGGGTCATGTCCGTTCCCGTCTGGTCGCGGCGGCCGCGTTCACGCGCGCCGCGTTGCGCACGCCGCGGCTGCCCTTGGCGGCCGCCTCCTGCAGGATCGCCGCGGCTTCCCGGGTGCCGATGCGACGCAGCGCGTCGGAAGCGGCGCGGCGCAGTGCCGCCGTGCGCACCGGCGCCCACCACTCGCCGGCGTAGAGCACACGGCGCAGCGTCCGCAGCGAGTCGGCATGCGCGTGCAGGCCGCCGAGCGCGTCGATGATGTCCGCGTGCATCTGCGCCAGCCTGCCTCGTGGCCTGGTGTGATCGATCGCGTAGCAGAGCACTGGAATCGCCCGTTCATCGCGCAGATCGATCAATTCCTTGATCAGGGTCTGGCGGGCATCACCGCCGGCCAGGAGGGCGCGCTGCAGGACGGCATGGGCATCAGCCGTCCCGATCTGCACGATCGCGCGAATCGACTCGCGCTGCACCTGCGGGTCGCTGTCGCTCAGCATCGAGGCGAGTTCCGGGAGCGCCTCGCTGCCGCCGAAGACGCGCAGCAGGTCGATCGCGGTGCGCCGCACGGCGGGATTGGAGGACGTCTTGAGCTGTTCGACCGACTGCCGCCCGGCGGCGCCAAACCCGAGCAACAACTCGCGCAGGCGGCGAATCGCCTTGCTGTTTTCCTCGACCGCCAGCGCCTCCGCCAGTGGCCGGACCATCACGGGTCCGACGGCGTGGCACAGCCGGACGAGCGGCTGGACGGCGCTGTCTTCGACTTTCCGCAACTGCAGCACCACCGAGCGGGCGAGTGCGCCGGTGGCCAGCCGCTCGAGTGCCTTGCCGGCTTCGGGAGCGAGTCCGGCGCGTCCGTGCGGCCGCGCTTCAGTCGCGAGCAGTTCCGCAAGCGACGCGGCGGCCTCCGCTTCGTCGGTCAGCGTGCGGCGCTCGATCTCCCGCACGACGACCGCCGCGATGCCCGACCACTTCTCGGGATTGGCTTCGACCCGCAGCAGATCGCGGAGCAGCGCCAGGTCGAGGTCGCGGAGCGCGGCATCGGAAACGGACGCCAGCCACGTCTGGATGCGTTCCGGCGGATCGTCCGAGACCCGTTCGACGTCGATGGCCTGGCGGCGCGCCGTCGAGAGTTCGCGTGCGTACTCGTCCGAGACATAGTTGGTGTCCGAGTACGAGAGCAGCATGTTCTGCGCGCCCTGCCAGAGCTCTTCGAAGCCGGCCTCCTGTCCGATCCCGGTCTGCTGCGCCTGATCGTGCGCGAGGTCCAGCAGCCGGCCCTTCTGGTCGTCGTCGGGGACCAGTGCCTCGAACGCCTGCGCCAGCCGTTCCGTGGCGCCGCGCTCGGCGGTCACCGACGCGGCGACGAAGCCGGCGATGGCGCCGTCGATCGCGCGGTTCGCGTCCTCGCTCGGCATGGCGTTGGCCGCCATGGCCCCGCGCATCATCTGCAGGAGCGCCCCGGCGCTCACGCTGATCGTCTGCGCGTCGGCGCCCGCCGCCTCGCGCAGGCGATCGAACAGCTCCTGGAACTGCTTCGGGTCCGACACGGCGGCGATCAACGTCGCCACCTGGCGCTCGTCCAGTGACGCGGTGTCGCCGGCCAGGCAGCTGGCGACGATCCGATCCCATTCGGCCGCCGTGCCGCCGCTGCGCTCGCGGAGGACTTCGGCGTAGTCGATTTCGCGGATCGAGAAGTGTTCCCGGCCGGTCTTGGTCCAGGCCTGGCTGATGCCGCCTTCGGCCAGCAGTTCCTCGCGCGGCCGCGACAGCAGCAGCAGGAACGCATGCCAGTCGGTCGCGGTCGCGTCGCGCTCGATCCGCAGCTCACCGACCAGCCGGTCGTGCAGCAGGCCGGCGAGTTCCGCGAGCACCGCGTCGGGACGCGCGGCACTGCGGCCGTCGATCACGATCATTTCCGGATGGACCGTCAGGGTGACGTCGGTGCCATTCACCAGGCGGGCGCCGGTGGACGTCACGCGGGCAAGCGAGCTGGCGATCGCGGGGTGAGTGTCCGGGTAGAGCGACACGGCACGCGCGGCCCCTTTGCAGGCACGCGCGAACTCGGCCAGCGCGGTTGCCTGTTCCACGCTCATCGGCTCGGTCGCGCTCGAAGGCATTCGCTATCGCACCGCCGTTTCGAGCGTCCGCCGCGCGATGTGCGCGCCATCGACTACGTATCGCGTCATGAACGTGAGTCCGGTGCCGGTCAGCTTACTCGCATTTGTGGCTCTCCAGAGCGCGGATCGGCGCTGCGCTCACACGGGGCCGGGACTGCCGCCACGGCCCGGGGCGAGGGCCGGTGACACGGACCGGGCGGTGTGCCTGTCGCGAAAAATTATCCGGCTTGTCCTCGCTCGTATCCAGTCTTTCGTCTTCGACGGGCGGGTATACTGACCGCTCCCGCATGCGGTTTGTCGACGTGATCGCCCGCAAGCGCGACGGGTATGCCCTGACGCGCGACGAAGTCGCCGCGTTCGTGCACGGCGCGACCGACGGCAGCGTCCCCGAGTACCAGCTTTCCGCGCTCCTGATGGCCATCGTCCTGAACGGTATGACGGATGAGGAGACCGCCTGGCTGACGACGGCGATGCAGCACTCGGGCGAGCTGGTGGATCTGTCCGACGTACCGGGCGTCAAGGTGGGCAAACACAGCACCGGTGGCGTCGGCGACAAGGTGTCCATCGTTCTCGCTCCGCTCGTCGCTGCCTGCGGCGTCGTCGTCCCGAAAATGTCCGGGCGCGGACTTGGACATACGGGCGGGACGCTCGACAAGCTCGAGTCGATTCCCGGTTTGCGCGTCGACCTGAGCATCGACCAGTTCAAGCAGCAGTTGCGCGACATCGGTACCGCGATCGTCGGACAAACCGCGGCCCTCGCACCGGCGGACAAGAAGCTCTACGCGCTTCGAGATGTCACCGGGACGGTCGAAAGCATTCCGTTGATTTCCGCGTCGGTCATGAGCAAGAAGCTGGCGGAGGGGAGCAACGCGCTGGTGCTCGACGTGAAATGCGGTGACGGCGCGTTCATGAAGACGCTGCCCGAAGCACGGGCGCTGGCGCAGTCGATGGTGGATACCGGCACGCGTGCCGGCGTGGCGACCGAAGCCTTCATCACCGAGATGGACGCGCCGCTCGGGCATGCCGTCGGCAACGCGGTGGAGATCATCGAGTGTCTCGAGACGCTGAAAGGACGCGGTCCATCGGAACTGACCGGCGTCGTCCGGCAGCTCGCCGCGCGCATGGTGGTGCTCGGTGGCGTTGCTGATGGCGAATCAGCATCGGCGAGGGTGGACGATGCCCTTGGGTCCGGGCGCGCGCTGGCAAAGCTCGCCGAGATGATCGAACGCCAGGGTGGCAACCCGCGCGTGGTCGACGATTACACGCGGTTGCCGATTGCTCCCTCACGCGCGACGTGGAAGGCGTCGCGAAGCGGATACGTTGCGTCCCTGCATGCGCACGCCATCGGCATGGCGAGCAACGTGCTCGGTGCCGGGCGCGCACGGATCGGCGATGCCGTGGACCATGCTGTCGGTGTGGTCACGCTGATCGACGTGGGCGACCAGGTGCAGCCGGGAGATGATCTGCTGCAGTTGCACCACCGGGACGGTCGCGGTCTCGAGGAAGCACAGCGATTCTGTGCCGCGGCGGTCCAGATCGCCGACGTCCCCCCCGGGCGGCGCGCGCACGTGCTCGACGAAGTCCGAGCCCTCCCGAGGCCTCGGCCAACGTCTGCCAACGCTCCCGCGCGTCAGGCTCGCCAGTGAGGACCCATGCAGACTGTGACTGAGGCGCCGCAGCTCGGACGCCAGGAGTGGACTCGTCATGATGCGATGGTGCTCGGCGGCCTGATTGCCGTCGGAGGAGCCGCCGTCGGTCTCGGGTTCGCGGGCATGAGCCGCATCCAGCCGATTGCCGGCCTCGCCGTCATCCTGGCGATCGCCTACTGTTTGTCCTCGGCGCGGCGGGCGATCGACTACCGCACGATCGGCTGGGGTCTCGGACTTCAGTTTCTGTTCGCGGTGATCGTCTTGAAGACGGCCGTGGGACAACAGGTCTTCCAGACGCTCGGCGGCTACATCACAAAGCTCCTGAACTTCACCTACGTCGGCTCGTCGTTCGTGTTCGGCCCGCTCGGAAATCCCGACGTGTGGCCGAAGATCATGACCAACGTGCTCGGCCCCGAGGGCAGTCAATACGCGAACGTGTTCGCGTTCATGGTGCTGCCGACGATCATCTTCATCGCCGCCCTCTTCGCGATCCTCTACTACTTCGGCGTCATGCAGGTGATCGTCCGGCTGTTCGCGGTCATCATGCGGCGCTTCATGCGCGCCAGCGGCGCCGAGTCGCTGAACGTGGCGGCCAGCATCTTCATGGGGCAGACGGAAGCGCCGCTCACGATTCGTCCATTCCTGCCACGGATGACCGAATCGGAATTGATGACGGTGATGACGTCCGGGATGGCGCACATCTCCGGCGGCGTGATGGCCGCGTACATCCTGTTCGGCGTCGAGGCGAAGCACCTGCTCACGGCGGTGATCATGACCGCGCCGGGCACAGTGTTGATGGCCAAGCTGTTCGTGCCGGAAACGCGCGTGCCGGAGACGATGGGAACGGTGCGTCTCGAGGTCGAGCGGCCCGACGTCAACGTCATCGACGCGGCAGGGCGTGGAACCGGTGAGGGGCTGCACCTGGCGCTCAACGTCGGCGCGATGCTGATCTCGTTCCTCGCGCTGGTTGCACTGATCAACGCGATCCTCGGTCTCGCCGGGTTGAGCATGCAGCAGATCCTCGGCTGGGTGTTCTCACCGATTGCCTGGAGTCTTGGCGTGCCGTGGCGCGACGCCGCGACCATCGGCAACCTGCTCGGGACGCGCATGGTGCTCAACGAGTTCGTTGCCTACTCCCAGCTCGGTCCGCTCAAACCGATGCTGGATCCGAAGTCGTTCACGATCGCGACGTTCGCGCTGTGCGGCTTCGCCAACTTCAGCTCGATCGGCATTCAGATCGGTGGCATCGGCGCGCTGGCGCCCGAGCGGCGCCACGACCTCGCGCGGCTCGGATTGCGTGCGATGCTCGCCGGCACCTTCGCGAATTTCCTCACGGCGACGATCGCGGGGATGTTGCTGTAAGTCATGGGGTTCGCCCTTCTCCGTTCTGAGTGCTCCGTTCGTGGCCATGTTCAGGTGCGGGGTTCGATCGAGCCGCCGGCGCCGCGTGTGCGCAGGTTGGCCCAAAACGCGCCGGACGGTCGTGTCGGGATCGAACCTGAACACGAACGTAGAACGGCGCACGGAGAAGCGTGAACACGAGCGACACGTACACCCGCGTCGAGCAAGCCGCGTCTGTAATTCGCGCGCGCTGCGGCACGCTGCCGGAAACGGCGATCGTCCTCGGCTCGGGCCTTGGTGATTTCGCCGACACGCTGCCCGACGCCATCGCCACGCCCTACACCGAGCTGCCGCACTGGCCAGCGTCGAAGGTCATTGGCCACGCCGGCCGGCTCGTGGTCGGCACTGTCGGATCGAAGCGCATCGCCGCGCTGAGCGGCCGCGCGCATTTCTACGAAGGGCACGACATCGGCACGGTCGTGTTCGGCGTCCGCGTCATGGGCCGCCTCGGCGTGAAGCGTGTCATCCTCACCAACGCCGCGGGTGGCATCAACACCGGTTTCGCCCAGGGCGCGTTGATGATCATCGACGATCACATCAACATGATCGGAACGAACCCGCTCGTCGGGTCGAACGACGAACGCTTCGGCCCGCGGTTTCCCGACATGAGCGAGGTGTATTCGGCGCGGCTGCGGCGCGCCGCCGATGACGCTGCCCGTGCCCGCGGCATTCCGGTCTCCCACGGCGTGTATGTCGCCGTGCACGGCCCGAGCTACGAAACGCCCGCGGAAATCAGGTACTTCCGGACCATTGGCGCCGATGCGGTGGGCATGTCGACGGTGCCGGAAGCGATCGCGGCAAGGCATATGGGCCTCGAGGTGCTCGGGATTTCCTGCATCACCAACATGGCCGCCGGAGTCCTGCCGCAGCCGCTGGTCCACGACGACGTGATGGCGACTGCGCGCCGCGTCCGCGGTTCGTTCATCTCACTGCTCGAGGGGATCATTGAGCGCATCTAAAAGCACACGCCGCGCGGATGCGGCTCCGGCAATGCCAGGGGCTGATGCATCGCGGGAATTGGTCCGTGCGGCCCGGCAGGCCCGGCATCATGCCCAGGCCCGATTTTCCGATTTCAAGGTAGGGGCTGCCCTCGAGGCCACCGACGGAACTATCATCACAGGTTGCAACATCGAGAATGCGACCTACGGTCTGACGATCTGCGCCGAGCGGGTCGCCATGTTCAAGGCGCTGTCCGAAGGATTCACGCGCTTTCGCCGCATCGTCGTCGTCGCCGATACCGACGCGCCGACGCCACCCTGCGGCGCCTGCCGGCAGATCCTGTGGGAGTTCGGCGGCGATCTTGAAGTGATCCTGGCGAACCTGCGGCGTACGGCCGGGATCTACCGCTTGGCCGATCTTCTTCCACTCCCATTCGATGCGAGGCTTTTGTAAACAGATGTTCCCAATTGCTCATGTTGGTGCGACCGCCGGACTCCTGCCCGAGGAACTCGAACTCTACGGGGAGTCGCGCGGCAAGATTAAGCTCTCGGTTCTCGATCGGCTGAAGACCAGGCCGGACGGCAAACTCGTCATCGTCACGGCGGTCACGCCGACCAAGGCAGGCGAGGGTAAGACCACCACCAGCATTTCGCTGACGATGGGCCTCGGGAAGCGGCAGAAGAAGGTGATGCTCTGCCTGCGCGAGCCGTCGATGGGTCCGGTGTTCGGCGTGAAGGGCGGCGGCACTGGCGGCGGCAAAGCGCTGGTGCAGCCGATGGAAGAGATCAACCTGCTCTTCAACGGCGATTTTCCGGCGGTCTCGGCGGCGCACAACCTGCTCGCGGCGGCCATCGACGCCTCCACTTACAACGGCAACCCGCTCCGCATCGATCCGGCCAGCGTGATGTGGCCGCGTACGGTTGACATGAACGACCGGCAGCTCCGGTTCCTGGTCAGCGGGCTCGGCGGCAAGGCGAACGGCCACCCGCGCGAAGGCGGCTTCATCATCACCGCCGCGTCTGAAATCATGGCGATTCTCGCGCTCGCCAACGATCTGCAGGATCTGAAGGCGCGCATCGGCCGCATCGTGGTGGCCAACAACGTCGACGGCGAGCCGGTGACCGCCAACGACCTGAAGGCCACCGGAGCGATGACCGTGATCCTCAAGGATGCGGTCAAGCCGAACCTGGTGCAGACGATGGAGGGACAGCCGGCGCTCGTGCACGCCGGCCCGTTCGGCAACATCGCGCACGGCGCCAACTCGCTCATCGCCGACCGCGTGGCGCTGAAGCTCGCCGATTACGTCGTGACCGAGGCTGGTTTCGCCAGCGATCTCGGCTTCCAGAAGTTCTGCGACATCGTCTGCCGCGTCGGCGGGTTCAAGCCGAGCGCGGCAGTACTCGTGACGACGGTGCGGTCGACGAAGCTGCATGGCGGACGCATCTTCAAGGAACTCGGCCAGGAAGATCTGGATGCCGTGCGCCGGGGCATCGACAACCTCGGCGCCCACATCGCCATCGTTCGGCAGTACGGGCTGCCATGTGTGGTGGCGATCAACAGCTTCCCGACCGACACGAAGGCCGAGATTGCGTTGCTGCAGGAGCTGGCGATCAAGGCCGGCGCGGAATCCGTGGTTGTTCATTCGGGCTTCGCCAATGGCGGGGATGGCGCAACCGACCTCGCGGATGCGGTGGTCGCGGCGTGCGAGAAGCCGAACAACTTCAACTTCCTGACGCCGTCTGGCACGCCGGTAGTGAAGCAGATCGAGGCGATCGCGACCAAGTTGTATGGCGCGGCCGGCATCGACCTGCAGATCCAGGCCCAGAAGGACCTGCAGAAGATCGAGAAGTTCGGCCTCGGCACCGCGCCGGTGTGCATGGCGAAGACGCAGAACTCGTTGTCGCACGATCCGGCGCTGCTGAATCGCCCGACCGGTTTCATCCTCCCGGTGCGCGGACTGGTGCCGAGCGTCGGCGCCGGCTTCGTCGTGGCGCTGTGCGGCGAAATTTCGCGGATGCCCGGCCTCGGCAAGACACCGGCGTTCCACAACATCGACATCGACGACACCGGCAAGACGGTCGGCTTGTTCTAGCCAACGCCCAACGACTGACGCTTCGCCAACTCCCAGTGCCATTGGGAGTTGGGACAGCGCAGGGTTGGGAGTTGGGAGTTAACGTAGTCAGGGTCTCATGCTGCCAACAATCGAGATGAAGGACGGCGCGGTCGTGATGATCGACCAGCGCAGGCTTCCGGCGACTGAGGTGTATGTCACCTGCAAGACGGCGCAGGAAGTCGCCAAAGCGATCAAGACGATGGTGATCCGCGGCGCGCCGGCGATCGGCGTGGCTGCGGCGATGGGCCTCGCGCTCGGGATGCGGCGCAGCACGGCGACAGGAACGAAGCAGTTCACGACCGAGTTCCAGAAGCTCTGTGACCTGATGGCGGCGACGCGGCCGACCGCGGTGAACCTGTTCTGGGCCATCGAGCGGATGAAGAAGACGTTCGCCGACGCGGCGCATGGTGGCTGCAGCGTCGAGGAGATCAAGAACCGTCTCGAGGCGGAGGCCGTCCGGATCGAAGCCGAGGATGTCGAGAGCTGCCGCACGATGGGCGCGCACGGCGCGACGCTGGTGCCCGAGGAGGCACGGATCCTGACGCACTGCAACGCCGGCGCGCTGGCGACTGCCGGCTACGGAACGGCGCTCGGCGTGATTCGCGCGGCCGCGGAAGCGGGGAAGAAGGTTGCGGTGCTCGCCGACGAGACGCGGCCATTCCTGCAGGGCGCGAGGCTGACCGCGTGGGAGCTGGTGAAGGACGGCATCGACACGACCGTCATCACCGACAACATGGCCGGCGCGATGATGCGCCTCGGCAACGTTGATCTCGTCGTCGTTGGCGCCGATCGCATCGCGGCCAACGGCGACGTCGCCAACAAGATCGGCACCTACGGGGTGGCGGTGCTGGCAAAGGAGCACGGCATTCCGTTCTATGTGGCGGCGCCGATTTCGACGGTGGATCTGAAGACGCCGGACGGCAGCGCCATCCCGATCGAGGAGCGCAACGATCGCGAGGTCACCCACGTGGGTTCGTCGCGACTGACACCCGAAGGCGCGCGGATCCGCAATCCCGCGTTCGACGTGACGCCGTCGAAGTACGTCACCGCCATCATCACCGAGCGCGGCATCGCGCGGGCACCGTACGATGAATCGCTGGCGCGACTTGTGAACGGGGCGCGATAACGGCTTGATCATCCTCGGCATCGAGACGTCATGCGACGAAACAGCGGCGGCACTGGTCGATGAGACCGGCGAGCCCGCGCGTCCGTGGCGCGTGCGCTCGAGCGTCGTCGCCTCGCAGATCGACCTGCATCGCCAGTGGGGCGGCGTCGTGCCGGAGCTCTCGGCCCGGCAGCACGTGCGGGACATCTGCGCCGTCGTCGAGCGCGCCCTGCGCGAGGGCGGTAATCCGGTGTTCGACGCAATCGCCGTCACCCAAGGCCCAGGTCTTGTCGGTTCGCTGCTCGTCGGGCTGTCGTTCGCGAAATCTCTGGCGTGGGCGCGACGCGTACCGATCGTTCCTGTTCATCACCTGGCCGGGCACATCGAGTCAGTGGTGCTGGAGAACGGCGAGATGCCGCTGCCGGCGATCGTGCTCGTGGTGTCTGGCGGCCATACCAGCCTGTATCGCATCACCACACCCGGCGGGTACGAGTTGCTCGGACGCACGCGCGATGACGCTGCCGGCGAAGCCTACGACAAGGTCGCGAAGCTCCTCGGGCTCGGATATCCTGGCGGACCGGTCATCGATCGCCTGGCTGCCGAGGGCAACGATCGTGCAATCCCGTTCCCGAAGACGCGGTTGACGCATGCGGACCGCAATGCGCCGCACGTTCCCGGCCGTCGCGACTTCAGCTTCAGCGGACTCAAGACATCGGTGCTGCGTCATGTCACCGTACGCCGCGTTGCCCTCGGTCTTGCCGGAAACGCGACGCTGCCGAACGCAGAGATCCGCGACATCTGCGCCAGCTTTCAGCGGGTGGTTGTCGAGACGCTGGTCGAGCGGCTGTTCGAGGCTGCACGCGAGTACGGGGCGCGCAGCGTCGCGATCGCGGGCGGCGTCTCGGCGAACCGTCGCCTTCGCGCTGAAGTGCAGCGCCGTGGTGATGCGCGCGAAATTCCGGTCTTCATTCCCGGCATGGCGCTCTCCACGGACAACGCTGCGATGATTGCCGCTGCGGGCCTCAGACGATTCCGCGCGGGCGTACGTGGCGGCTTCGATCTGAATGCCGAGGCCTCGCTCGCGTTGGCGAGTCCGCCTTCATGAGCGCGCAGAGGCCGACCAGGTAAGCGCGTCGGCCAGGAGAGACGATGAACGTCACCACCGAATATCTCTGGTTCAACACCAAGCAGCGGCAGGAATTCATCCGGATCACCGACGATGTCGCGAAGATCGTCGCGAAGAGCGGAGTCAGGGAGGGAATGGTCCTCGTCTCCGCGATGCACATCACGGCCGCTGTGTACGTGAACGACTGGGAGAACGGCCTGCTTCACGATTTCCAGGTATGGCTTGAGAAGCTCGCGCCATCAGGACTCGACTACCGCCATCACCAGACCGGCGAAGATAACGCCGATGCTCACCTCAAGCGAACCCTGATGGGCCACCAGGTGATGCTGCCGATCACCGCCGGTCAGCTCGATCTCGGTCCCTGGGAACAGGTCTTCTACGCGGAATTCGACGGGCAACGAAAGAAGCGTGTGGTTGTGAAGGTCATGGGCGAGTGATGAACGGTCCGCGTCAGTACCCCGATCGTCCATTCGTCGGTGTCGGCGGCGTGATCCTCGATGGCGAGCGCGTCGTGCTGATCAGGCGCCGTTTTCCACCGTTAGCCGGTGAGTGGAGCCTGCCCGGTGGCATCGTCGAGGTCGGCGAGACGCTCGAGGCCTGCGTCGCGCGCGAACTGCTCGAAGAAACGGGACTGCACGTAGACGTGGGCTCGGTGATCGAAGTGTTCGATCGCATTACGCATGACGCTGCGGGCAGAGTGGAGTATCACTACGTGCTCGTGGACTATCTCTGTCGCGCGACCGCCGGTGCGCTACGCGGAGGATCAGACGTCGATGCGGCGAAGTGGGTATCGATGTCCGATCTCGCCGAGTACCGTTTGCCCAAAAAGGCGACGACCATAATCCGGCGTGGGCGGGAATTGGCGGATGCCAAAGCTTGATCGTGTGCCGGCCTGGGACCTCGCGCGCGAGTGGACAAGGGGCGAGGGCCTGCGCGAGCATGTGCTCGCTGTCGAAGCGGCCCTATGCGGCTACGCCCGCCAGTGTGGCGAGGACGAAGGCGACTGGGGCGTGGCGCGCTGCTGCACGACTTCGATGACGAACGGTATCCCACCGCCGCCGATCATCCATTTCACGGTTGCGAGGAGCTGAGGCGCCGCGGGTATCCCGAGTGGGTGATCCGCGCGATTCTGTCGCATGCCGAGTACTCGGGCGTGCCACGCGAGAGCCATTTGGAGAAGACGCTGTTCGCGTGCGACGAGGTGGCGGGATTCGTGACGGCGGCCGCGCTCGTACGTCCCAGCCGCAGCGTGATGGATCTGGAGCCGGCGTCCGTGCTGAAGCGGATGAGGGACAAGGACTTTGCCCGCGCCGTATCGCGAGACGACCTGCGCAAGGGGGCCGACGAGCTCGGCCTGCCGATCGAGGAACATGTGCGCAACGTGATGACGTTCCTCCGTGGGAGCGCCTGCCCACTGGGTCTCGGCTAGTCTAGCGCTCGACCGCGCCAAGCCGCCGCTCGACCGCCGCGAGCAGCTGCCGCGCCTCGACGTCGTCGGGCGCCAGCATGAGTGCCCGGCGGAAATGGTCGGCGGCGGCGCCGTATCGGCCCATCGCCGCGAGCGCGCGGCCCCAGAACTTCTGCAGCGGCACGTCCTGAGGATTGGCGGCGGCGCCTGCGGCGAAGACGCGCTCGGCTTCCGCCATTCGATTCAGCATCCCGAGTGCGCGGCCGAAATCCTGCATCGCGGCCGGGTCGCGTCCCACCCCGGCATCGCGCCGGTACCCGCGTTCGTACAGGACGACGGCGTCTGCCGCGCGCCCCTGCGCCAGGCGTACCTCCGCCAGCAGAATCATGGCCCTGACGTTACCGGGGTGCTCGGCGAGCAGCCGCTCGAACTGCCGGCTGGCGCCGGGGAGGTCACCGCGCTTCAGCAGAATCCGTCCGATGAGATCCCGCGCCCCGGTGACGGCGTCATTCGTAGGATCGAGTCGCACGAAGGTGGTGAGCTCGGCGAGGCCTTCGCTCACCCGGTTGCGTTCGACCAGCGCCACGCCGAGAGCGTAGTGGCCCGCCGGGTAGGTGGCCGTCGCCTGGCGAAACTCGTGGATCGCGGCCGCGGGCTGGCCGCGGTCCAAATAAAGGGTGCCGAGCGTGACGTGGCCGCGACCGGAGGGATACCGCTCGATGACCGTCTGCGCCAGGCGTACGGGATTCTGATACTCCCGGTTTCTCAGGACGGTCCTCGCGGCCAGCAGCAGGCAGAGGACGCCGCAGATCCCCGGAAGTGCGGCGCGCATTCGTGGCAGCCGCTCCGAGAGGTGGATGACGACCGTCATGGCAAGCACGACGAGGCCGGCGAGCGGCAAGTACATGCGGCGCTCGGCCGCGACTTCCGTCACGACCGGAACGATGCTCGATGCCGGTGCAAGCGTGAGGAAGAACCAGGCCGCGCCAAAGGCGGCCCGGGGACGCCAGACGAGTGCAGCCAGCGTGGCGGCCAGCGCCAGCAGCAGCAGGGCACCGGGAACGATCGCCGCGGTAAGCGCGACCGGATGCATACGCCCGTAGTCGACGACCAGCGCCTGCGGCCACACCGCGAGCAGAAGATAGCGAGGGATGATCAGGGCCTGATTGAGCAGGTACTGCCACGGTGACGCGCCGGTGCCGAATCCCGCTGACGTGCGCGCCGAGGTCTGCATCAGCGCCACCAGCACCCCCCAGCAGGCCGCGAGGCCGCCATACAGGCGGCCGCGGCGGCGCGCGAGGTCAGGCCAGCGCTCGAACAAGAAGACGCGGTCGTAGAGGATCACCGCCAGCGGCGCCGTGACCATCGACTCCTTGCACAGCATCCCGGCGAGGCAGCAACCGATTGTCGCCGCGGTCCACCGGCCACTGCTGCGATGCGGCGATGACGCTCGCAGCGCGCAATAGAGGGTCAGCAGGTAGAACAGCCCGAGCAGGCCCTGTGAGCGCTGCGTCACGTAATCCACGATCTCGCTGTTCAGCGGGTGCAGCAGCCAGATCGCCGCGCAGGCGAAGGCGACGTCATCGGCTGCCGCACCGACGCGAGAGGCGAGTGACGGCAGGCCCGGCGTGCGTCGGACGATGCCAAAGAGCGTCAGGGCGGCCAGGATGTGCACCAACAAGTTGACGGCGTGATACCCGCGCACGTCATGGCGGTGGATCGCGTAGTTGAGCGCGAAGGACAGATTGACCAGCGGCCGCCGCGCGACCGGCGTGTCGGCGGGCGTCACCAGCGGCCCCGGCAGCCTCAACGTTTCAATCGAGTGGTTGGTCGTGATCGAGGTGAAGTCGTCGAGCAGCAGCGGCGACGACAGAGCATTCCAGTAGACGAGCACACCGAGGACTGCGAGCAACGCGGGCCGTACCCGCGTTGACGTCAGGGCCATCGCTTCGATCGGACCTGTCGGAGCTGCTGATCGAGCAGCGAGATATTGCGCCGGACGTCTGGATCATCCGGTGCCAAGGCGAGGACACGCCGAAAGCCTTCGAGCGCTTCGGCGGTCCGTCCGGTCTGCGCGAGCGCGAGCGACAGGCCGTTCCACGCGTCTGCGTCGCGCGGCTCGCGGTCGAGGACGGCGCGGTAGCGGCCGACGGCACGTTCGGGCCAATGCATACCGAACAGCAGGCCGTCGGCGAGCGTGTGGAGCGCGTCGGCATCGAGTGAGGCCGTTTCCACGTCTGGCCAGCGGTTGACCCAATACACCCGCATCGAATTGGCGATGACCGCGGCCGGCTCGCGGTCGCGGAAGCCCGAGTAAAAGCGCCGCCACCAGCGTGGAAGGTACACCCCGTCGAGCGTCGTTCCGCTGATCGCGACGTAGCCCGGAAGTTGCGGTTTGCCGAGGCGGTCGCCCAGAAAGGTGGCCGACGATGGCAGATAGATGGCCCGCACGCCGTACGCCGCGGGATCCACGCTGCCGAAATACGCAAGGTTGACCGTCTCGATGTCGTGGCGGTCCATCCAGCGCCGCAGGGCTTTCAGACTGCCGCCCCAGGCGAGGTTCGAGTCGGCGAGGTAACGGCCGCCGTGGGCGGGGCCGCCGGCAAGCGTGTTAAAGAACGAGAGGGGATAGGGTTCGCTGCGTCCCACCTCGATTGCGATGGTGAGCATAGCCGCCACGGCGAGTGTCCGGCGCAGCCCACCGCGCGCCAGGAGCATCGAGGCGCCGGCGGCCGCGAGCAGCACGAGAAACGGAAAGATCGGCAGCACATGCCGCACACCGAGGTTGACGCCGCTGGCCGCGGCCGCCGTCATCCAGATGGCGACCGGTGCGAGCAGGAACGTCAGTGTGAGGCCCGCGCGCCGGGACGCGCAGGCAGCAACGCCGATCGTGGCAAGGGCCAGCATCGCGACCGGCGTTTTCAGGGCAACCGCCACCGGGAAGTAGTACCACCAACCGCCGGTCTTCACCTCACCGGCAAGGAAGGCCGGCAGGGCACGCGCGGAACTGATGCTGAAGAGCACACCCTGCGCGAAGGCGTTGGGGACGAGGTGAAGGCGATCCATCCAATTGAGCAGTGGGGCCATTCCTGGAACGCCGACGCCTCCACTGGTGGGGGGAAACAGCCAGCGCGGATCGGACGAGGGCGCATAGCGGAATCCGTAGGCGGCCCAGATGGCCAACACGGTTGTCGCGGTGGTCGCCGCGACCGCGAAAGAAGCCTGTCGCACTGTGAGTCTTCGGCGGGCGACGGCGACGGCGAGCAGCGTGCCGCCGATCGGGATGAGAATGAGCGTCGAGAACTTGGCGACAGCCGCCAGCGCCACGCAGACCGCCAGGCCCGCGAGGTCGAGTCTGTTCGTCCGCTGGCACATCCGCCACAGGAAATAGACCGCGCCGAATGTGAGGGTGGTGACGGCGAAATCGGTCGTCACCAGTGTCCCGTGCGCCCCGAGGTTCGGTTCCAGGGTGTAGAGGGTGAGCGCGACGAGGGCTCCTCTCGCCCCCAGCCACTCGTTGGCCCAGGCGTAGACCAGCACGCCGAGAAGCAGACCCCACACGACCATCATTGCCCGCGCGGTCTGCAGCATCCCGTCGCCACCAGCGTCGGCGAAGACGAATCGGCGCGCGAAGTCGTACGCCCGTGGCACCCAGTCACCTGGTGACGTCCGATCGATGATCGATAGATCGGCCGGCGGTCGTCCGGCCATGGCCAGCGGAATGGCGGCCCAGGCACGGCTCAACGGCGGGTGGGAGAAGTCCATCCGAAAGTCGCGCGCCGTCAGCGCGGCATAGCCTGCCGTCAGGTGCACGGGCTCGTCCCACGTGGCCGAGCGGTGCGTGCTCCGCGCCATCTGCCACGTGACGAAGACGAGGGCAAATGCAGAGAGCGCCGTCAGGTGATGTCTGCGCACGGTCCGGTTGGCGGAAGGCGCACCGATCTTGGAGCGGCGGGCCGCGGCCAGACCATCGTGTCAACGTGGGAGAGGCGCTGCCATCAGCGGTGGAGGCCGTGCTACCCTCTCGACCTTCGGCCATTCTGCCGCTGCCGCAACCCGAACGAAACACCCAACAGGACCGTATAACGCGCCAATGTCCACGGTTGTCACTCTCGACCGCGTCAGCGTCCGCTACGGCAGGCAGTTTGCCCTGCGCGACGTGACCGCCGCTTTCCCGGCTGGCGCGGTCGGCTTGCTCGGCCCGAACGGGGCCGGTAAGAGCACGATGATCAAGGCGCTCCTTGGTTTCCTCCATCCCGATCAGGGGGAGATGAAGGTGCTCGATCTGGACGTGAAGCGGTCGCCGCTGTCGATCCGGGCGCGTATCGGGTACATGCCGGAGAGCGATTCCCACATTCCAGGGATGAATGCCGTGTCGTTTGTCGCCTACTGCGGCGAACTCGCGGGCCTGCCGCGTGCCGACGCGATGCAGCGGGCGCACGAAGTGCTGTACTACGTCGGTCTCGGCGAGGCACGGTACCGCAACCTCGAGACGTATTCCACCGGGATGAAACAGCGGATCAAGCTGGCGCAAGCCCTCGTGCACGATCCCGATCTTCTGTTTCTCGACGAGCCGACCAACGGCATGGACCCGAAGGGGCGCGACGAGATGCTCGAACTGGTCCGTGACATCGCGCACAACAAGGGCATGAACCTGATCCTGTCCTCGCACCTGTTGCCGGACGTCGAGTACACGTGCGACCACGTCGTCGTAATGGACAAGGGTCAGGTGGCGACCTCGGGACCGATCGATGCGCTCAAGGGCCAGGGGGGGCGCGTGTTCGAGATCCGCGTCAAGGGGGACCGTTCGGCGTTCGTCGCCGCGCTGCGCGCATCGGGGATCGAGTGTCACGACTCGGAGGAGGATCTGATGCGGGCCTTCGTCCCGGACGAACGCGGCGCGACGTTCCTGTTCCGCATCGCCGCAGAGCAGCACGTGCAGGTCCGGCATCTGCGCGCGAGCGTGCCGACGCTCGAGGACGTCTTTGCCAAGGCGGTGGGTGAGGTATGAGCCCGATTCACGATCAGGGGTACCGCCGCTACGGTGGACAGCGCGAGCCGCACGGCCGCCGCTGGTGGGTGATCACGCGGGCCGGCATCCTCTCCCGCATTCGCGAGAAGCGCGTGATCGTGGTGCTGCTGTTCGCCTGGGCGCCGTTTCTGATCCGCGCGATCCAGATCTACGCGTCGGCCAACTTCGAGCAGGTGGCCTTCCTCGCGCCGACGCCGGAAATGTTCCGCGAGTTCCTCGATCAGCAGAACATCTTCATCTTCATCGTCTGCATCATCATCGGCGCCGGCCTGATCGCCGACGATCGACGCGCCAACGCGCTGCAGATCTACCTGTCGAAGCCGTTGACGCGCGTCGAATACATCGCCGGCAAGCTGGCGACGCTGGCGATACTGCTGGCCTTCGTCACCTGGCTGCCGGCGATGCTGCTGCTGGTACTGCAGATGCTGTTCGCCGGCAGCACGAAGTTCCTCCGCGAGCATCTGTTCCTGATCCCGGCGGTCACGTTGTTTGCCGCGACGCAGGTGTTCGTCTGGTCGTTCGCGATGCTCGCACTCTCCTCGCTGTCGAAGAGCCGCCGGTTCGTAGCCATCATGTACGCGGGGATCCTGTTCTTCACTGCCGCGATGTATCAGGCGCTGCGCCAGATCACGGGCAGTACGGCGTGGGCGGCGATTTCGCCGCGCGACACGATGAACGTGATCGCCGATGGCATCTTCCGCATCGCCAACGCGCCGCGTCCGATTCCTGTTGCCGCCGCTGTCGTCGCCGTCATCGTGCTGATCGTCGCGGCGATGCTGGTGCTCGAACGCCGCGTGCGCGGTGTCGAGGTGATCACGTAATGCCGGCCCCGGGCGATGCCGGTGAGGCGCCGCCGATGATTGTCGAGACGCGTCAGCTCTCGAAGTGGTACGGGCAGGTGTCGGGTCTCAACGACGTCACCGTGCAGGTGCCGCCGGGGATCACCGGGCTGCTTGGACCGAACGGGGCCGGCAAGTCGACGTTCATGAAGCTGATCACCGGTCAGTTGAAGCCGAGCAAAGGCCAGGTCAGAGTGCTCGGCGCGCCGATCTGGGGCAACCCGGCGCTGTATTTCCGCATCGGCTTCTGTCCGGAGCAGGACGCGTTCTACGAGCGCATGACCGGTCTTGACTGGGTGACGTCGCTGGTGCGCCTGAATGGGCTGTCGATGGCGGATGCGACCGCCGCGGCGACGCGCGCACTCGACATCGTCGACCTGATGGATGCCGCCAACAAGAAGATTGGCGCGTACAGCAAGGGCATGCGGCAGCGGGTGAAGCTGGCCCAGGCGATCGTGCACGATCCGGAACTGTTGATTCTCGATGAGCCGCTGACCGGAATGGATCCGCTGATGCGGCGCCGCACGATTCGCCTGATTCGGGATTGGGCGAAGGCGGGCAAGAGCGTGCTGGTTTCGAGCCACGTGCTGCACGAGATCGAGTCGATGACGTCGAACATCCTGCTGATCAACAACGGCCGGATTCTGGCCGAAGGCAACGTGCACCAGATTCGCGAACTGATCGACACTCATCCGCACACCGTGTCGATTCGCGCCGAGGCGCCGCGCGAGCTCGCGCGCAGTCTGCTCGCCGAGGACGGCGTGATCAGTCTTCGCTTCGAGCCGGGCAGTGTCATCATCGAAACCGCACGGCCGGATGCGTTCTACGCCCGCGTCACCGACATGGCTGCGACCGCTGAAGCCGGCGTGATTGACGAAATCACATCGCCGGATGACAACCTGCAGGCGGTCTTCAAATACCTTGTGAAGCAGTAGGTTGAACCATGAGCGACGCTGCGATCGCCTCCCCGCTTGAGCCCCGCGCACCTTCGTTCGCCACGAGCGCCGTTCGCGTGTACGAACTGTCGCTTGGCGAGATGCTCTGGTCGCGGCGGACGATCTTCATGGCGCTGGTCATGATGGCGCCGGTGATTCTGGCCCTGGTGTCCCGGATCGTGCAGTCATTCGGCGTGGCGCCCCTGCGCGTCGAGGGCGTGCGGATCGGCGGTACGGGTATTTTTGGCGCGATTGTGTGGCTGCTCTTCATCCGCTTCACGATTCCGGTGCTGGGCGTGTTCTATGGGACGTCGCTCATCGCCGATGAAGTGGACGATAAGACGGTGACCTATCTCTTCACTCGTCCCGTCCAGCGCGGCGCTGTCCTCATGGGCAAGTACCTCGCGTATCTGGTGTGCACGATCCTCGTGGTGCTGCCCTCGATCATGGTCGTGTACTTCCTGATCGTCCCGTTCGCCGAAATCGGTACGAGTTTCCGGCTGCTGCTCATGGACCTCGGCATCATGGCGCTCGGGCTGGCGGCGTACGGTGCGCTGTTCGCGCTGGTCGGCACCGTGTTGAAGCGGCCGCTCGTCGTGGGGCTGGTATTCGCGTTCGGGTGGGAACAACTCGCGATGCTGATGCCGGGGTATCTGCACCGCTTCACCCTGGCGTTCTACCTGCAGGGCCTGGTGCCGCACGCCATGCCCAGCGGCGGCGGCGTCACCTCCATCCTGCAGGCCGTGGTGTCGGAGACCCCGACGGTGTCAACCTGCCTGATCTGGCTGGCCGTCGCCATCATCGCGTCACTTTTCCTGGGCGCCAGGGCTATCGAGCGGCGTGAGTACGTTCTCGAACAATAAAGTCAGGTGCTCCGTATAATCACCTGTCTGGGGGCGTCGATGAAGAATCGGACTCGACTGTTTCTTGTTGTAGCGATTGGGGTTCTGGTCCTTGGCCTGGGCACCGGCCTCCTGGCCTCATATGGCCTCACCAACATCGGCCTCCTTGGCGGCGGGACGCCTGACGACCTCACCTACATTCCGGCGCAGGCCCATATGGTGGCCTTTGCCAATGTTCACGATCTCGCCACCTCAGAGCTCCGACAGAAGATGCGGGGCTTCGAGCCGAACGCCGACGCCCGGAACCAGTTCGAGAAGGAAACAGGGGTCGACATCGAGCGAGACGTCGATCAGGTGCTGGTGGCGGGATGGCCGTCCGACGCGAATAGCACCCCTGAGGGTCAGCCCCTGCTGTTGGCTCGCGGCCGCTTCGACACCGTTCACATCGAAGGCATTGCGCGTGAGCACGGCGGTCAAGTCGAAGACTACAAGGGCAAGCGGCTCGTGATTATCGACGGTCAGCCACAGAAAATCGCCATCGGCTTCATCGAACCGGGTCTGATCGCGGCGGGCACCTCGATGGCGATTCACCAGGCCATCGACACCAAGGAATCGAATGCCGCATCTGTCACCAGCAACGCCGAGGTGATGAATCTGATCCAAGAAGCTCAGGGTGGAACGACCTGGGCCGTCGCGCGGTTCGACAGCCTGACCGCCCGCTCACTTCCTCCTCAACTCGCCCAGCAACTTCCTCCGATCAATTGGTTCTCCGCAAGCGGTTACGTTGACGGAGGTATCCGCGGCACCATTCGCGCCGAAGCGAAGGACGAGAAGTCAGCCCAGGATCTTCGCGAAGTTGTTCGCGGCTTCATGGCGCTCGCCAGGCTGCAGGCCGGCGACAAGGCGCAATTCTCGGATCTCGTAAACTCGCTTGAATTGGGCGGGCAGGGCAAGACGGTCTCGCTCGAATTCTCGGTCCCCGCGAATCTGATCGACACGCTCGGTGCGCTGAGCGCGCAGCATCGCCGGTCGCAGGAGCCGAACCGGAACGGTACGCCTGACCAGCCGGCTCGTCAGGTACCGTCCACCCCAGGCGCGTAAACAGCCCGCCCCTCGAGGGCGTAAAGACCGGTTACAGGCGTGGCGTGGCTGAACTGGTCTTCTTCTATGGCACGTTGATGACGCCGTTCAATCGGACGGCGCAACTGCGCATCGACCACGACCTTGTCTTTCGCGGCCGCGGCACCATCGCCGCCGCACTCTTCGATCTCGGAATCTATCCAGCCGCCGTTCCCGCACCCGATAGCCGTGTGTGCGGAGAAGTCTACGAAATGACGAATCGCGAGCGCGTCCTGCACGCGCTCGACGAGATCGAGGGATATCGCCCGGGCGATCCGGCAACGAGCCTTTATATCCGCGACCTCGTACCTGTCGCCATGGCCGAGGGGACCCGGGTGCAGGCGTGGGCGTACTTCTACAACGCCCCGCTCGGCCGTGCCGAGCGCATCGAGTCCGGCGACTATCTCGAACACCTGAAGGTGCGCTGATCAGACCCCGGTGCGGTGGGCTTTCAGGGTTTGCAGGAACTCGGCGATCGCGCTGGTGATGCGTTCCGACGGCTCCACGAACTCCAGCCCGTTCCGATAGGTGACGATGTCCTGGTCGACGTCACTGATCCGGGAATGCACCACCCGGCCCTTGACCACGACATTCGTCGTTCCGAGTTCGAGCCGCAAATCGTGAAGTGAATCGAGATGCAGGGGAAACCGGGTTTCAACGGTGGCGCCGACGCACCCGAGCTCTCTGATTAGCATCGGCTGGAAGACCATGACCTCGCCGGGAAGATCGCCAAGGATGGGAACGCGGTCTGTGTCGCGCTTCTCCGGCTCCATGTGGGCGGGACTATAGCACGCGGCTGTCCCGCCGCACGGGGCCGAACCGCTTAGTTCATTCGCAGTACCGGGCGCGCTGCCGGCAGCATGTCCTCTTCGTCTTCGGCGATCTGGGAGATCGCTTCATCGAAGTCCTGACCTTCGTACTCGGTCGTGTACGTCAGGACAGGAATATCGCGTGTGTCCGGATCCAGCTTCAGCATCGTCAACAGATGGAAGCCGTCGAGTTCCTCGATCCGCGTGCACAGAATGACCAGGTTTGGCAGCACCTTCTTGATTTGCGAGTAGGCGCGATCTCCCGACTCGACGAACACCATATCGTAGCGGCCGGCGTCGAGCACCGTTTCGAGCATGCCGAGGACTTCGGTGTTGCCGTTGACGACGACCACCTTCTGCACCGCGCTCGCCGCATGCGCACGCTTTCCGGCCTGGACGGGGTTTCCCTGCTGCGCAGAGTTTTCTGGGCGCACGGTGTTACCGGACTCCGCTGCCTGCGTCGTGCCGCTCGCCGTTGTGGCGCCGAGGGGATTCGCATTCGCCATGGTATCCGCCTTCCTGCCGTCTCTCTTTCAGGAACCGTGCCATGCAATTTCGTTAGGAGATGTTCACCGATCCAGGGCGAAGGCGCCGTCGCTGCGACCGTGTCCTCGACTATGGTCGTCGCGGGCCAACCGCGGCTGCGTCCGTAAGGTGTTCTGGAGTCGGAAGTTCTTCACGACGTCGGTCGACGCTGACAAGAGAGACGGCATTTTGTCGGGCCAGGCAGCTCAGCGCGATGGCGTGCAGCGGTGCTTGCGGCCGGTGAAGGGATTCGGCACGCTGTGCAGGTAATGACGACGACGACCGCTGTGGATGTACGCACATTTCGTAATTTCATCGACGGCAACTGGGTGCCTTCCCGATCAGGCCGCACATTTGAGAACCGCAATCCTGCCGATCACGATGACGTGCTGGGTGTCTTCCAGGACTCGACACCCGACGATGCGGCCGACGCGATCGCGGCCGCAGCACGTGCATACGAATCGTGGCGTCTCGTGCCGGCTCCACGTCGCGCCGAGGTCGTCCTGAGCGCCGCCCGGTTGATCGCTGAACGCAAGGAGGAGTTCGCGCGCGACATGACGCGCGAAATGGGGAAGGTTCTCGAGGAGACACGCGGCGACGTGCAGGAAGCCATCGACATGACATCGTTCATGGCGGGTGAGGGGCGCCGCCAGTATGGGCAGACGGTGCCCTCGGAGCTGCGTGACAAGTTCGCGATGTCGGTCCGTCAGCCGCTCGGCGTCTGTTCGCTGATCACCCCCTGGAACTTTCCGATGGCGATCCCTTCGTGGAAGATCGCGCCCGCGCTCGTGTGCGGCAACACTGTCGTGCTCAAGCCAGCGACATTGACACCGCTCTCTGCCGTGAATTTCGTGCGCGTGCTCGAGGAAGCGGGCGTCCCGCCTGGCGTCGTCAACCTCGTGACCGGCAGCGCGGACGTCGGCATGCGGATGTGTACCCACGAGGCCGTGAAGGTGGTGTCATTCACCGGGTCCACGGCCGTCGGACGGCTGGTGAATCAGAACGCTGCTCCATCCTTCAAGAAGGTTCACCTGGAGATGGGCGGCAAGAACATCGTCGTGGTCATGGAGGATGCGCAGATCGAGCTGGCGGTAGAAGGCTGTCTATGGGGCGGGTTCGGGACGACCGGACAGCGGTGCACCGCCGCCAGCCGAGTGGTTGTGCACGAGAAGGTATATGACGCCTTTCTCGACGCGTTCACGCGAGGGGCGAAGTCCCTGCGGGTCGGGAATGGCCTCGGCGACGGCGCGCAGGTGGGACCATTGGTGAGCGAAGCGCAGCTCGAGACGGTGATGAAGTACGTCGACATCGGCGTGCAGGAGGGCGCGCGGCTCGTGACCGGTGGTCATCGGCTCGACCAGGGCGAGTTCGGCCGGGGATGGTTCCACGAGCCGACGATCTTTGCGGACGCGGATCCGCGCATGCGAATCGCACAGGAAGAGATCTTCGGCCCGGTCGTGTCGGTGATGCGCTGCCGCTCGCTTGACGAAGCGATCTCGATCGCCAACGACGTGCCCTACGGCCTGTCGGCCTCGATTTACACGCGCGACATCAACGTGGCGTTCCGCGCGATGCGCGATCTCTACACGGGCATCTTCTACGTCAACGCGCCAACGATCGGCGCAGAGGTGCATCTGCCGTTTGGCGGGACGAAGGCAACCGGCAACGGTCATCGCGAAGCCGGAACGGCCGCTCTCGACGTGTTCTCGGAGTGGAAATCGATCTACGTGGACTTCAGCGGGCGGTTACAGCGGGCGCAGATCGACACGGAGTAGCAGGCGACGGACTCGGCGGTCGTTCGTGAAATCAGAAAGGGGGCCGAAGCCCCCTCTCATGGTGTTACAGACTCGCGGTGGCGACCGCGTCCCGCCTAGAAGATGTACTTGATGTCGAAGAACGCCTGCGTGCCCACCTGGAACAGCGCGGGCATCTTGTAGCGCGGATCAAAGGCGAACGCGCCCTCTGGCGTTGCCAGGATCAGCGCATTGGGGTCATAGCCATTCAGCAGGTTGACCTGTGACAGATTGGCTGCCGAGCTCTGCCGCGCGACGCCGGCGCCGCGATTGATCGAGTTGAAGATGTACGTGGTCGTCTTCTGATTGAACAGGTTGGTCACGTTCAACTCGAATCGCAGTCGGCGTGAGCCGCCGAACGGCACGTCGTGGTTGATCAGCAGGTCCGTCCGCGTGAGCACCGGCGTTCGGCCCAGGTCGCCGCGCCCGTTGATCATCGGTCCCATCCCGCTGGACGTATTGGCCGTCTCCAGATAGGTGGTCATCGGCGTTCCGCTGGCCCCGTAGAACAGCGCGCCCACCTGGGTGCCCCACTTCGTCGTATAGGCGCCATACAGCTTCACTGCGTGCGGACGATCCGTCGCCAGACGCCCGTAGACGATGTTGCCGTGTGAGTCGTAGAGCAGCTCGTCGAGGTCGAAGGCGCGGTTCTCATTGCCGCCCGATCGCTGAATTCCCGCCGCCTGTTGCTGCGGCGTCGTCGAGCCGACGCCCGTGGTTGGCAGCGAAATCTCATCGGAACTCGCCAGACCAGAGTAGTTGCCGTACAGCCGGCTCCACGTGTAGTTCGCGCTGAAGAAGTAGTTGGAGGTAAAGCGGCGGTTGTAGCCGATTTCGAGTGCGTCGTACTGGCGCTTCGGTTTCGGCAACGGCTGGCCGATCGGCGTCAGGCCCGACGGATCCTGCAACACCGCGTTACCCTCTCCAGGGTTGCCGATCACGTACACCTCATTGCCCTGCGCGTCGACCGCGCCGATGTCCTCGAGTGTCCGGCGCAGGTGGTTGTGGATGTAGCGGATCGAGAACACGCTGTCGCGATTGACCTGATATTCGATGCCGCCGCTGGTGCTGTCCTGCGACATCGGCTTGGCGCTGGGATCGATGCTGCTGCCGAACGACGGCACGCGGCGATCGCGGCAGCTGCCCTGCGTCTGCCACAGGTCAGCGCCCGGCATGTTCGACAGGTTCAGGTTGCTGATGTCGAGCGTATCCAGCCCGCGATAGTAGATGCACCAGGTCTCAGCGCCGAAGCCGCCGCGCGGCAACTCGAATTTCGTCCAATCAAAGTAGCGGCCCCAGCTGCCAAACGCCTTGACCCGGCCGTCGCCGAAGATGTCATACGCGGCACCGAGCCGAGGCGCCAGCTTGTCCCCCCATCCGAACTGGAACGCGTATTTCTGGTAGTCGGGGCGGAAGGTCGGCACTTTCTCGTTCTCTGTCCGGATCCCCAAGTTCAACGTCAGATGCGACCCGATGGTCCACTGATCCTGGGCATATAGCGAGTGAATGTCACTGCCCGCCTTCCCGGCGATCCTGCGGTCGTTCACCTCGTAATACCCGTAGGTGCCGCGGCCCCCGTTGTAGATCTGCCCGTCCACCGACGTGAACGTCTGGCCCCACCAGAGGAACACATACCCCCCTGGGTAGAAGGTGTCGATGTCATTGACGACGTGCTGGAAGCCGTAGCCCGCTTTGAAGGTGTGGAAGCCCGCGGCGTTCACGACGTGGTTGTAGTCGGCGTTGAACGTGTATCGGTTCGTCGTGTCGAAGCCGGTGATCTGCGCTCGCGGCGTATTGGCGGTGCCCGTGGCGCCCTGCAGGTTCGCGGGAATCCCCGGCACGCCTTCGGTGGTCGCCTGATATGTGAACGGCGTCGTGTTCGGAATGCCCGTATCGGAATAGCGATCGTGGAACGCGCCCCCGCGGAAGCTCAGAAACGCCCGATTGGTCAACGTGACGTCGGCAGTGGCGCTCTGATTCACCTGCTGAATCTCGTAGCCGCGGGCCGCGTTCGGCGCCAGCGACGCCGGCGAGCCGACGTAGCTGTTTGGCGTCGTCGAGTTGTACGTGGCGAGCGTGCCCGTCGCCTTCGTCGGCGTCCACAGGACGGAGTAGGTCGCGTTCACGCGGCGCGAAGTCGTCGACGCCTTGCCGAACGTCTGCTGATACCAGATGTCCCGCAGGATGTCGCTGGAGCCGCCCTGCGTGAAATTGTAGGTGTTGGTCGTGCGTTCATTGCGTGGCGAGTACGACCCGTAGAAGAACACTTTCCCCTTCACAATCGGACCACCGAGGGAGCCGCCGAACTCGTTGAATCGCGACGGAGACTCCTGGTCCTGGACGTACGATGCCGTGGCCTCGGTGACGGGATCGAGCACCAGCCGCTTGACCGGCGCCGCCGCGAGCGGGCTGCCTTGGAAGTAGTAGTGGGTCTCGCCGTGGAACTGGTTGCCGCCGCTCTTCGTGACCGCGCTCACCACCCCGCCGAGGGCGCCACCGTATTCAGCGGAAATGCCGCTCGTCTTCACCTGGACTTCCTGCAGGTACTCGAACACCGTGTTCTGGCGGGACTGACCGTTGACGAGCGAATTGGTGACGATGCCGTCGACCGTGAACATGTTCTCCGACGCGCTCGCGCCGTTCACCTGGATGCCCGACAGGGCATCTCCGGGCAGCGCTACGTTCACAGACGGCGCGGTCAGGGCAATCGACTGAAACGAACGTTGCTTCGGCAACCGGTCGAACTCCTCGGCGCTGACGTTGTGCGCAATGAGCGTGCTGCGCGTATCAACCAGCGGGGCTTCAGCGGTGACCTGGACTGTTTCGGTCACCGCTCCGACGCGCATCCGGGCATCGAGTTCGAAAGCGCGACCGAGTGCGACGCTGATGTCGTTCCGCTCAACCTTCGTGAAACCGGTCAGCTCGAACGCGATGTTGTAGCGACCCGGATTGAGGTCTGGAGCCACGTACTGGCCGTTCGCGTCGGTGACGAAAGTCCTGATCGCGCCGGTCTGAATGTCGGTAAGGGTGACCGTGACACCTGGAACTGCTGCGCCCTGGTCGTCGGTCACATGGCCTTGCAAGGTGCCGAACCGTTCCTGCGCCGCGAGACCAGTTGTCGCAAGGGTCAGCGCGACGAGGAAGGCACTTATGCGTGCGCACATCGCTTTCTCCTTCGAAATCGCCGTCTTACTCTTCGTACTCGGCGCCGATACAGGAAAAGGCGTACCAAATCGCCATCCACCTGTAACTAATGCCAATTCAACGAGTTGGGTCTGACGTCCGCCTTGGTTGGGACGAATCGATCCATGAACGACATCTCTGAGGACCAAAATCATGGATCCGCGGCAATTCGTAATGCTTGGATAACTATCTATCACACCCTGACTGCAATTGCGACCAACCGTGTCGGCTATCCCATCCGTAGTTCCGCACCAGTTTTCCCGGTGACGAATGACGACGTGAACGGGATGTGACGCGTATCGGCGTCACCGCATGGCTCGCGTTCGTGGCACACGCAGCGCAGTCGATCCCACTTTTATGCACGATGGGCCCACACACACGGCACGTGCACCGAGCTATTGCAGCGTCCGAGCGCGAGTGGTTCGATGCAGGCGCTCACCAAAGGAGTCTTGATGCGACTGAAGGTGCTGCTGGCTGTGGCGTGCGTCCTCGTGACCATTCAGATCGCCGTCGCCCAGGTGCCGATCGGCACCATCTCAGGCCGGGTGCTCGATCAATCGGGTCAGGCCGTTCCCGGCGTGACCGTGACCGCCACCTCGCCCGCGTTACAGGGCGCTCGCGATGCAGTCACCACCGCCGCCGGCGATTACCTGCTGCCGCTGCTGCCGCCAGGCGCGTACACGGTTCGCTACGAACTCACCGGCTTTGAAACCGTGACCCGCATGATCGCTGTCGCGGCGACGCAGGCGGTTCCGATGGACGTGGCGCTCGCGGTCGCGCGCGTGGGGGAAGCGGTCACGGTCACCGCGGAGGCATCGCCGTTCGTCCAGACCGCGCAGGTGGCGACGAACATCAACCAGGACCTGGCTGCGACGCTGCCGACCAGCCGATCGATGGTGGCTTCCGTGCTGCTTGCGCCGAATGTCAAAGCGAGCGGTCCTGGCGGTACGCAGGGTGCCGACGGCGCGCTGGCGATCTCGGGTGCGATGTCGTTCGACAGCATCTACATGATCAACGGCGTGGCCGTCACCGAGAACCTGCGCGGCCAGCCGTTCAACCTGTTCATCGAAGACGCGTTGCAGGAAACGACGGTGGCGACGGCCGGGGTCTCGGCCGAATACGGTCGCTTCGGCGGCGGCATCGTCAATGCCATCACCAAGTCCGGCGGCAATCGTTTCAGCGGCTCGTTCCGCGACTCCTTCAACAATGACAGCTGGCGGACGACGACGCCGTTCAAGGAGACCAGGCTGGATAAGACGATTCCGACCTACGAGTACACGCTCGGGGGGCCGGTCGCCCGCGATCGGATCTGGTTCTTCACCGCCGGCCGAATCCGCAACAGCGAGGATGCGAGGCAGACGTTTGTCACGAACATCTCGTACCCGCGCCGCAACGAGGAGAAGCGATTCGAGGGCAAGATCACGTCTTCACTCACGCCCAACCACAGCGTGCGCGGCTCCTACCTGAAGATCACACAGCTCGTCGTCAACAACATCTTTCAGAACGGGATGGATCTTCGCAGTCTGTTCAACCAGGGACAGCCGCAGGACCTGCTCTCGTTGAACTACAACGGAATCTTCGGGCGGTCGTTGACCATCGAGGGGCAGTATTCGAGTCGGCACTTCGCGATCAGCGGAGCCGGGGCGCCCTCAACGGATTTGGTCGAGGGGACCCTGCTCGTCGATCGGTCGCGCGGCAGCGCGTTCCGATACTGGGCGCCAACCTTCTGCGCCGTCTGCGGCGACGAGCATCGCGACAACACCGAAGCGCTCGCGAAGGCTACCTACTTCCTCTCGAGCGATCGCCTGGGCACGCACACGATCGTCTTCGGCTACGACGGTTACAACGATCATCGCTTCGCCAACAACCACCAGTCCGGCAGCGACTTCCGGATCCTCGGCACGTCCACCATCGTCGATGGCGCGACGATCTATCCCGTCTTCAACGGGACGAACAACTCCACGATCGTCCAGTGGAATCCGATCGCCATGTCGAGCAACGGCACCGATCTGCTGACGCACAGCGTGTTCGTCAACGACTCGTGGCGAGCCGGCAGCCGTGTCACGCTGAATCTCGGACTGCGATTCGACCGCAATGCCGGTGAGGATGCCGCGAACAACCAGACGTCCACTTCCAGCGCATTCAGTCCACGACTCGGCGTGGTGTGGGATCCGCGCGGCGATCAGAAGTGGGCCATCACCAGCAGCTTTGCGCGGTACGTCAGCGCGCTGAACTCGGCGATTGCCGAGAACTCACCAGCAGGGAACCCGGCGACATACACCTGGTTCTACCAGGGGCCATCGGTGAACGTGGACACGTCAGGTCCGCTCGTTGGTCCGGAGGCGGCAATCAAGCAGGTGTTCGACTGGCTCGACGCGAATGGCGGCACCAGCCGCACGTTCACAACCGCCGACGTGCCCGGCGTCAATACCTTCGTCGACACAACCCTCGAGTCGCCAAGCTCGTACGAATACGCGGCAGGCGTGAGCCGGTCGTTTTCTCGCGGTTCGGTGCGAGCGGACTACGTGTTCCGCGACTTCAAGGACTTCTACGCCACCCGCACCGACCTGACATCGGGGCGTGTCACGAACTCGCTCGGCGTCGATTTCGACGTGAACTTGATTGGCAACTCGGATCTGTTGACGCGGCGCTATCAAGGCGTAACCGCTCAGGGCGTCTATCGGCTGGGTGACAGCGCCGAACTTGGAAGCAGCTATACGCTGTCGAGACTGTGGGGAAACTTCGACGGCGAGACGTCGGCCAGTGGTCCGGTGACCGCCGGTCTGCTGTCGTATCCCGAATATCGCGAGACGAGCTGGAACCAGCCGACCGGTGATCTGTTCGGCGATCAACGGCATCGCGGCCGCGCGTGGGGAATCTACCGGGTGCCTATGGCGGAACCCCACGGCAGCGCGGACCTCGGGCTTCTGTTCACGGCCGCTTCAGGCGTACCGCTCGGTGGTGCCGGACTGGCGGTCGGACAGATCGATCCACGGCCGTACGTCGTCAATCCCGGATACGCAAAGCCGCTCGGTACGGCGACGACGATCGACGACTTCTTCTTCCCGCGCGATCGATTCCGCACCGAAGCGCAGTACCGGACCGACGTCTCGATGAACTACAGCTTCCGCTTCGCCGGTGGAGTGCAGGCGTTCTTCCACGGCGACGTGTTGAACATCTTCAATCAATTTCAGCTCTGTGGCTGCGGCGGCACGGTGTTTGACAATGGCGGCGGCAGCGACGTGCGAAACATCAGCACGAACGTGTTGACGGCATCGACCACCGCCAGCCTGCAGCCGTTCAACCCGTTCACGACCGCTCCCGTCGAGGGCGTGAACTATCAGCGGGCGTCGAATTTCGGCCAGGCGACAAACCGGTTCGCCTACACGAGCCCGCGGACGTTTCGATTCAATATCGGCGTGCGCTTTTGATCTGACTCCTGCCGGGTGCAGTGTGCTTGTTCAGAGGCGCCCTGCAGGTATCGATGCCAGGGCAGCGCGTACGAGATCAACTGGCCGGTGGCGATGACCGCGACGTACTGCTTGCCGTTCTTCCCTCGATAGTTCATCGGATTGGCGTTGACGTTCTGCGGGACGTTGGTCACCCAGACCTCCTTGCCCGTCTTCATCTCGAACGCGCGGAACCGGCGATCGTTGGTCGCGCCGATGAAGACGTTCCTTGACGAATTCGACGCGCGACAGCGGCCCGGGCTTCAGCGGAAACGGCTGCGTCGGCGGGTACCACTCGGCGGGCACCTCGCCCTTCGGCACCGGCGTTCCGCCACGCCGAAGATAGGCTTGCCATTTGTCCGATCGAATGAACATCCAGCCGGTCTTGCCGATCGAGGCGAGGACCGGAATCCGGCGGCCGTTCACCGTGATGTTGACGACCGTCGGCGGCGACGGCATGTCCGAATCCCACAAGTCGTGGTGCCGTCCGTGGTTGCGCGGAGACGAGCCCGGCGATGAGTGCGGCGGTGACGACCGCGATCGAGAGCCGCTACATACAGGTTGCATAATACCTGTCGTGTGCGCGCGGCCCGCGTCCAAGATCGCGCTAATACCTGGCGACGGCATCGGTCGCGCGGTCGTCGCCGAAGCCGCGAACGTGCTGCGCGCGATCGGCGACGTCGATCTTCACGAACTGCCGTGGAGCGCGGATCATTACCTGCAGACCGGCGAGACGATTCCGCCCAACGGCTACGACACGTTGCGGATGTTCGACGCGATTCTGGTCGGCGCGCTCGGTGATCCACGTGTACCTGATAACCGTCATGCGCGCGACATCCTGCTCGGCACACGGTTCGCGCTCGATCTCTACGTCAACTACCGTCCGGTTCGCCTGCTCGACGACCGTCTCTGTCCCCTGAAGGGACGCACCCGCGCCGACGTCAACTTCGTCGTCTTTCGCGAGAACACCGAGGGTCTCTATGTCGGCGTCGGCGGTCGTTTCAAGACGGACACCGAGGACGAAGTCGCGGTGCAGGAAGAGATCAACACCTACAAAGGCGTGCATCGCATTCTGCGCTATGCCTTCGAATATGCACGACACCGCGGCCTGACCAGGGTGTGCATGGCGGACAAGAGCAACGCGATGGAGCAGGGGCACGCGCTATGGCAGCGCGTGTTTACGCAGATGAAAGCTGAGTATCCGGACATCCAGGCGACGCATCTCTACATCGATGCGCTGGCGATGTTCATGGTCCAGGATCCGGGCCAGTTCCAGGTGATCGTCACCAATAACCTGTTCGGCGACATCATCACCGACATCGGCGGCGCGTTACAGGGCGGGCTTGGCATGGCCGCTTCGGGCAATGTGCATCCCGGGCGCACGTCGATGTTCGAGCCCGTGCACGGCTCGGCGCCGCTGCTGGCGGGCAGAGACATCGCCAACCCGATCGGCGCGATCCTGTCGGCCGCCTTGATGCTCGAAACACTTGGCCGCGACGATGACGCCAGGCGGATCGAGCGCGCGGTCGAAGCGACGGTGCAGGCCGGTGAGACGACCCGGGACATCGGCGGAACTCTCGGCACCCGCGAGGCGGGCCGCGCGATTGTGAGGCGACTATGACCGACGTCTTCATTGTCGGCGGCGCCCGCACGCCGATGACCGAATACAACGGCGCGCTGCGCGATGTCCCGGCCCTCGAGCTCGGTGCCGTCGCCGCACGCGGCGCGTTCGCGAAGAGCGGTATCCGTCCCGAATGGGTGGACGACGTCGTGTTTGGCAATGTGCTGCAGACCAGCAGCGACGCGCACTATGGAGCGCGGCATATTGCGCTCAACGCTGGCGTGCCGATCGAGGTGCCAGCCCTGACCGTCAATCGCTTGTGCGGCTCGGGCATCCAGGCAGCGATTACGGGCGCCCAGCAGATTCAGCTCGGCGAAGCGTCGATCGTCCTGACCGGCGGTGTCGAGAACATGAGTCAGGCGCCTCACGTCGTGCGCGGCCTGCGGACCGGGCTCAGGCTTGGACAAGGCAAGCTCGAAGACGCGCTGTACGAATCGTTGCTCGACCCGATGTGCGGCCTGTTCATGGCGGAGACCGCCGAGCGGTGCGCGACCCAATACGGCATCACCCGCGCCGCGCAGGATGCGTATGCGCTGCGCAGCCAGCAGGCAGCAGCCGCGGCGTGGAGCACGGGACGATTCAGTGATGAAGTCGTGCCGGTCGACGTCACCTCCCGCAAGGCGACGACGCGGGTGGAACGTGACGACCATTTCCGTGAGCAGACGTCGCTGACAGAGCTTGCGAAGCTTGCTGCGGCGTTCTCAAAAGAGGGTACGGTCACGGCGGGCAACGCGAGCGGGATCGTGGACGGCGGCGCGGCGCTGTTGCTGGCGTCGGGCGAGGCGGTGAAAGCTCGCGGCGTGACGCCGATTGCGCGCCTCACCGGCTGGGCCACCGTCGGTGTCGACCCGGCAATGATGGGCATGGGTCCCGCACCGGCGATCCGCAAGCTGCTGCAGCGCGCCGGACTGACGCTGGCCGACGTCGATCTGTTCGAGATCAACGAAGCCTTCGCCGCGCAATATCTGTCGGTGGAGAAGGAACTCGGGCTCGATCGCGATCGCGTCAACGTGAACGGCGGCGCCATCGCTCTTGGTCATCCGCTCGGGATGAGTGGCACGCGATTGCTTCTGACGCTGGTGCTCGAACTCCGGCGCCGCGGCGCCAGCCGCGGCGTCGCCTCAGCCTGCATCGGCGGCGGGCAGGGGATTGCCGCGCTGGTGGAAATCGTATAGGTGTGCCGGGCCATAGGCCCGGCGTCCTGTTGCCCTTAGCAGCCGCAGGAAGGCGGACCTTTATGGCCCGCCCCTCCATTTATTGCACGTTCGTAAACGTCCCGGTCGCCAGCACGCCGTCGTTATGGCTCGTGACGGCCAGGCCCACGTAGATCGTCGAGACCATGTTCATGGTGACGCTGCCGATCTGCGTCCAGGTCGAGCCGTCGGTCGATTGATACGCGGTGAACGTCGCGCCGCTTCGCGTCACCTTGACCCAATACGGTGCTGACGCCGCCGCGCCGGCGACGCTTGCTGACGTTCCTCCGGTCTTGTTCCGGTACTGGAACGCCAGGCCTCTGGCGGCGCTGACGAACATCGAGGCGTGTTTCGAGCCCGCGGTCAGCGTTTCGCGCATCATCACGCCGGCTTTCGACCACGATGCCGCGTTGCTGATGCTGCCCACGCGCGCGATGATCGATCCGTCTCCAGTCAGTGTCTTGTAGGTGAACCGGAATTCATCCGCTGCGTTCCAGATGTCGGTGCCGGACGCCTTGATCGTGTACGTGCTGCCCGAATAACTGGAGCTGCCGGCGGCGCCGACCGGGCCGATGTCCTTGCCGGACCAGCCGCTCGGCAGTCCGGTGTTGCCGCCACCGCCGCCCCCCGATCCGGTCGTGGTGAAAGTGGCCGTCGCGCTCGTTGCGGTCAGCCCGGCCATCGTCCGGCTGGTAATCTTCCAGCAGTACGTGGTACCGCCGGACAGGGTCACCGAATAGGTGACGTAGTCGGTGGCTGTCTCGCTGGGTCCGAGCTCGACGTCGCTGGCGACTTTGGTCAGCGCGCTGCAACTGGGGCCGATGAACACGTCGTACTTGTGCGCCCACTTGCCGGCCCACCACTTCAACGTGATCGACGTCGCGACGCCGGTCGCGCCGTTTGCCGGCGAATACAGGGTCGGCGTGCTCGGTGGCAGTGGTACGAACGCTTTCGTTTCCGGCGACGGGCCGGTGTTATTCCACTTGCGGTTCCAGTGGGCCCGCAGCCACGAGACGAGATCCGAGCGCTGCGTGAAAAGGTTGTGTTCGAGCTGCGATTGATCGGATGGCGATGTCCAGTTGGAGGAGCCGTAGATCGCCATGCTCTGACTGCCGAGCAGTACGAGCTTCTCGTGGCTGATCCCCGCATGGGCGATGAACCTGATCTGGACTCCCGCCGCATACATCTTGTCGACGTTGTAGGCGTCCCATAGCCGGTCGCCGTTGCGGTACTCGGTGGGATCGGCGATCAAGCGAACCGGCACGCCACGTTTCTCCGCTGCGATCATCGCGTTCGTGTGGTTGATGTCGGTAATCCGGAACATGCTCACGTCAATCGACGACGTTTCCGCGTTGTAGCGGGCGACCGCGCGGTTGCGATAGCTCTCGTAGGGCGGAAAATTGAGCTCGGGGTCAATGGTGTAGGTCGGGTAGCGACGCGTCAGCGACGTGATGTTCGCGTAGTTCGAATAGCCGCTGGTCGTCGTCCATACGTCGTCGTACTTGCGCTCGAAGCTGTTGACGAGGGAGTCGTCGTCGGTGAAGTGGATGATCTCGTCCTCATAGTCCTGGTACGGCGTTCCCGGTCCGAACGCGACCGTGCTGTAGTTCGCGCCGCTCCACTCCACGGTGCGTTGTCCCGCGAAGATCATCATCTTCCAGTGCAGGATCCCGCCGCTGCTCTTCTGTCGCATCGGGATGCCGGCGCTCTTCAACTGCGAGAGGATCGTCGCGTTGTCGGGGTGCGCGGCATTGGCATCGGTATCCATCAGGATGCGCACGGGCACGCCGGCCTTCCAGCGCGCGATGATCGCGTTGCTGTATTTCGTATCCGTCATGAACCAGAAGGCGACGTCGAGCCCCTGCGTTTCGCTGTTGATCAGAGTGAGGAGTGGCCCGCGACAGTCTTCGAATGCCGGATCGCAGAGTTTCTCGAGCGCCGCCGCGCGGGTTGGCCACAACAACACCAGAAAGGCGCTTGCCATGAGTGCGCGCATGGCCACGGTGCGAAGCATCGTCATCTCTACCGTTCTCCTCGGGCTCGTTCAAAGGCCGAGCCTCGCGTGCGCTCGCAAGTGCGAGCAGGGTGCCAAGCGGGATGTCGATGACAGTGAGTACGGGCGCGGGAGATTAGAGGGGAGCGGGGGACGAAAAGCGGTAACGCTTTTCTAGATCACGGTCCGCCAGACGCGCGCGCCTTCGGCGGGGAATGGTCCGTGATACACCGCGCCGTGCAATCCGAGGTAAGCACGTACCGTTTCTGCGAGCCTGACCGCCGTTGCCGTGCCGTCAACAATGCCGTACACCGACGGTCCCCACGAGCTTTGACCGACACCGGCGGCGCCGTGCGCCGCCAGGAGCTCAATCAATTCGCGGGTCCGTCCCCCGGCGAACGTATCTCCCTGCACCACCGCGAACCAACGGCCGGTGATCTCCTGGATCCGGGTGAGCGCGCGCCCGAACGCGGCGAGATCGCCGTCGGCCGCCGCCGGGAGCAGCGCCATGAGCACGATGTGCGCCACCTGTTCGACCTCTGATTGTGGCGGTTCGGGAAGGCGGCCGAAGGCGTCGGCCTCCGCCGGACCGCTGAGTGACGGTTCGCCAGCGGGAATGGCGACGACGCACTGCCACGCGTCCGGGAGGGCGATACGTGCGATCAGAGGCCCGCACACGTCGCCCCCACGCGGACGGCCCCCTTCGACGACCAGGCCGCCGTAGGCAAAGGTCCACGTCCCGATCGCCGATCGACGGGCCCGTCCCACCGCCAGCGACAGCGCGCCAGGATCGGTCGGCAGCGCATATAGCTCGGCCAGCGCGCGGGCGATCGAGAGCGCGAGCTGCGTTCCGGAACCGAGCCCGGCGTGCGCCGGAAGCGCCCGTTCGAGGGTGATCCGGGCGCCACTCGAGACGTGGTGATGCTGCAGGAATCGCCGGGCGAAACCTGCGGCCCGTGCCGCATCTTCGCCGGTAACCGCGATCTGGTCGGCGCGCGTCGCGGACAGCAGCAGTGTAGGCGCCGGAGCGGCGGCGCCGATCCCCCCGAACCAGCGGCCAAGTGAACCCCGCAGATCGAGTACGCCAAAGTGCAGCCGCGCGTGCGCCTCGACGAAGACGGTATCCGCCGGCCCGCTCACGAGGTCGCGTGCGCCGCCGGCGCCGATCGGATGTAGTCGCTCAGCAGGCCCATCGCCTCGAATTCACGCGCGCCGGCCGTCTTGTCGACGATGACCTGCAGGCGCTGCAGTTCGCTCTCGAGAAAATCGCGCGGCAGCATGCGCACACGCGTGGCGTAGATCGCCGCTTCGAGCACCGCATGATGCGCGCGGTTGAAACCGATGAAGTCCCGTCGTGAGCCGCGATGCACGACGACCGTCTCGATACGCGAACGTGGCGGGGTGCCGTCCACACTGCGCACCTCGATTTCCCGCCAGGAACAGCAGTCGGCGAGCACTACACCACGAACGACGTTCGCTGGAACAGTGGTGTACTCCGGATTCGAAATCGCCGCCCGCGCGAAGATCCGCACGTCGTCAACGATATTGATGACGGCGGTGCCGGTCGCGGTGACGTTGCGATAGGTTGTCGTTTCGAGGAAAGGTTTGAGGACGATGTGGTCGGCGCCGGCGAGGGGGTCCCATTCCACGCCCATCGGCGCCACGTTGACGCGGCCGTCGGCGTCAACGGTCGTGATGATGGTCTCGATGATCACGCCGGGTTCCTTGTCGCCGCGCACTCCTCGTCGACGATCGCGGCATAGGCGGTCGACAGGCGCCGCGTGACGCGGCCCGGCATGCCGGTGCCGATCGGACGCCCATCGAGTGACGTCAGCGGCGCGATGCCTCTCAGTGAGCTGGTGATGAAGACCTCGGACGCGGCGCGTAGCTGGTCCAGCGCGATCGGCTCCTCGCGAACCGTGATGCCGAATGTCGCCGCGGCTTCGACGATGGTTGCGCGCGTGATCCCGGGCAGCGCGGCGCAGGCGATCGGCGGCGTCAGCAGCACGTCGTTCTCGCAGGCGAACAGGTTGCCCGCGGTCGCCTCTGAACAGTGATCGTCGGTATCGAGAAAGATAGCCTCGTCAGCGCCGGCCTGTTGCGCCTCGATCCACGCGGCCACCGAATCGGTGTATGCGAGCGTCTTGAGGCCCGCGGTGATCGATCGTTGATTGCGGCGGCCCGACGCCACGATCGCACGCAGTCCTTTCTCGTAGAGGCTGGCGGGAAACCGCGGCATCGGGTTGATCGCCACGATGACGGTCGGGTGGGCACGCGGTGGCGGCGGGAGACCGCCCGGTCCCGGTCCCCGCGTGACCGTCAGCCGGATCGACGCGTCGAGGCCGCCTGACAGCAGCAGCGCCTCCGTGATCCAGTCGTCGATCTCGCGGGGCTCCGGAATGGCCAGCCTGCGCAGCCCATCCGCCAGCCGGGTGAGGTGTTGCGAACGGCGGAAGACGCGGCCGTTGCGGACAAGCATCGTTTCGAACAGACCGTCGGCGAGAGTGAGGCCGCGGTCCCGCGCTGAAATGGTCCGTACGTCGCTGCCCGCTGGCTCGCCGTTGATTAACACGAATGGCAGGGACACGGTCATCGCCGGTACCTTCACCGTGTGCGCTCCATCGCCGACGGTGTTGCGACCGGCGGAGTCGCTTCGCGGGCTCCGTCGGCGACGGCCGGCAGCGCCTCCGGATGAGACTGCTCGCCATGCAGGAAGCGATCGAGCATCGCGTAGCCGTACTGCGTGGCAGCAGATTCCGGGTGGAACTGCACACCGACGACGGGATGTTCGCGATGCGCGACGGCCATGATCTCTCCGTCGTCCCGCGCCGTCGCCAGCACGCGCAGTGCATGCGGCACTGATCCCGGAGGAATGACCAGCGAGTGATAGCGCGTGACCTCGATCGGCGAGGGCAGACCGGTGAAGACGCTGGTGCCGTCGTGCGTCATCAGTGAGGTGCGCCCGTGCACGGGACGACCGGCGCGATGGATCGGGCCGCCGTAGGCCGCGCCGATGCACTGGTGGCCGAGGCAGACGCCGAGAATCGGCGTTGTCGGACCGAAGTGGCGCACGACCTCGGTTGAGATCCCGGCCTCGGCCGGCGAACAGGGGCCGGGCGAAATGATGATGTGCGACGGCGCCAGCGTGTCGATGGCATCGAGCGTCAACTCATCGTTGCGCACCACGACAGCCTCCTCGCCCAGCTCGCGGACGTACCGCGCGAGGTTGTGCACGAACGAGTCATAGTTGTCGATGAGGAGAATCATCCCACCAGCGCGTCGATGAGCCCGCGGGCCTTGTCGAGTGTCTCGCGATACTCCTGCTCGGGCACGGAGTCGGCGACGATGCCGCCGCCCGCACTGAAGTATACGCGGCCGTTGCGCACGGTGGCGGTGCGGATGGCGATGTTCGTGTCGAGGTCGCCGGTCACGCTCCAGTATCCGATCGAGCCACAGTAGACGCCGCGTTGAGACGGCTCCAGTTCCGCAATGATCTCCATGGCGCGCAGTTTGGGCGCGCCGGTGATCGAACCGCCGGGAAACGCCGCGCGCAGCAGGTCGAGTGCGTCACTGCCTTCCGTCAGATCGCCGACCACCGTCGAGACCAGATGGTGGACGGTCGCGTAGCGTTCGAGTGCGAACAATTCCGGCACGCGAACGGTGCCGGGCCGGCAGACCCGTGACAGATCGTTGCGCAGCAGATCGACAATCATCAGGTTTTCTGCCCGATCCTTCGCGCTCTCCGTCAGCGCCTGTCCAAGCGCCGCATCGTGTTCCGGCCCGAGACCTCGCGGCCGCGTGCCCTTGATCGGCCGGGTCTCGACGTGGCCGGCGGCGTTCACGCGGAGGAAGCGCTCGGGCGAGGCGCTCAGCACGACCGCATCGGGAAAGTCGAGATAGGCCGCGAAGGGCGCCGCGTTGCGCTGACGCAGCCGTTGATACAGTGGCCACGGCGCGTCCGCGAGCGGCGCTTCGAACCGCTGCGAAAAGTTCGCCTGGAAGATGTCGCCGGCGTAGATGTAGTCGATGACGCGCTGCACGGCCGCAAGGTAGCCGTCGCGCGTGAACGACGAGCGAAGGTCGAGGGACCGCTCCCACCACCCGCCCTCGACGCGAAACGATTCGGGGCGAACTCCGGATTGATGCAGCCCTGGGCCGACCTGAAGGTCGGCCTCTACGCGAGGATCCCGTGGAGCCTCCACGACAGAGGCCCGTAGAGGCCGACCTTCACGTCGGCCTTCAGGTGTTGCGTCGGCTCGACCTTCTTCGATGCGCGCGCGGACGGCCTTCGCTCGATCGATGCTTCGCCGCGCCAGCGCGTCACGTTCGGTTTCCGGCAATCCCGTCGAGATCAGCCACGCGCGTTGCGCGTCGTGATCCCATGCGATCACCCAGTCGTAGATCCCGATGACCACATCGTCCATGGCCAGGTCGTCGAAGCGCGGCGCGGGCAGGCGCTCGAGGGTGAGCCCCCAGTCGTAGGCCAGGTAACCTGCCGCGCCGCCTTGAAACGGCGGCAGGCCCGGCACGCCGTCAACCCGATGAGGGGCGACGAGTGCGCGCACGACGTCGAGCGCGTCGTGATCGCTCTCGCGTTCGGCAGCTGCGAGCCGATCGATGATGCGGGTGCGGCCGCCCTTGCTCCGGACCACGACGGCGGGATCGGCGGTGAGGAAGGAGTACCGGCCCAGCCGTGTCCCGCGAGCGGCGCTGTCCAGAAACAGCAGATACGGCAGCTCGAGCAGTCGCGCACATGCCGATGCGGGATCGGGCGTCGGCGTCAGTTCTTCGACGAGTGCCATCGGCAGACCGGCTATCCGCGAATTGGCCTGGCGTTGTGCCGCGGACCCGGCTGCGTCAGCTTCACATGTTCAGATGTCCTGTCGTCAGGGGGCGTGAGATAACCCCACGAGAGCGAGCCTTCCTGGCGGTACGTCTTGCCGAGCGTCATGGCCAGGCTGGCGCGCGCGAGTTCCTTGCCCAGATAAAACGCGTGCGTCGGTTCGTTCACGCCGAGCTGCGCGAAGATCTCCTGGATATTCGTTCCTCGAACGAAACGCTCGTTGTTCAGGACCGTGATGCCGTCGGCGTCGGCGAAGATGCGGAAGTTCGGGTCGGTAATCTCCGACTGCAGTGCGCGCAGTTCGTCCTGCGAATAGGTGAGCACGAGCGGGTCCTTGATGGTCACGAGGCGATCGTCGACGCCCTTCGGGATCGTGTGGTGGCTGATCGCGTGGTGCATCAGGCGCCGCGCGACGTCGATCTCCTTGATCGCTCCGCGCGCCCACGGAATGACTTCTGTCGTCAGCACCGCGCGGACACCGAGCTCCTGGCACACGGCGATCAGCAGCGCGTTGACGCCAGTGCTGTCCGCGGCGGTGAGCTCGGTCAGGTTGCCGATGCCCATCAGCATTTCGGCGTCCGGATAGCGCCGCCGCACCTCCGCATAGCGTTCCAGTGACGCCATGAATCCGAAGCCGATTGGCTCGAGGATCGGATCGATCAGGTACGGGACGCCCCAGCCTTCGAGTCTGCTGATGGTTGGATCGATCGTCTCGAGGCCGGCGCCGAGATCGGGTAGGACGACCACACGCGCGCCGCTGCCGGCCAGGTCTCGTGCGACGTCGATGTTCGAGCCGTTGACGCTCAGGACCAGTTCCGCCCCGGCGTCGACGGCGGTCCGGATCTCGTCGGCGTCGAAGCTGTCGATGCTGACACGTATCCCCGCATCCACGAGCTCGCGAACCATGTCTTGGAGCGCCGGGAAGGGAAGGCCGGGCGTGCAGCCGATGTCGATGACGTCAGCGCCCGCGGCGATGAAGTAGTCCGATGCCGCACGGATGGCTCCGCGCGACAGCTTCGGCGCGTTGTTGATCTCGGCGAGGATTTCGATGTCCCACGCGCCGTACTCACGGATCGCCGCGGCACGGCCGAAGTGCTGCGGGATCTCGCGCAGGTCCTTCGGCCCTTTCTGTACGGGCACGCCGATCGCCGCCTCCAGCGCGGCTGGATCGCCTTCGCACAGGCCGGGAATGAGCACGAGATCCGTGTTCTGCGGCACCCGCAGAAACCGGCCAATCCACTCCGTCGTCATCAACGCGGCGACGGTGATCTTCATCACCGCGACGTCGTACGCGAAGTGCGGCGCCATGTTCGCGAGCACGCGGCGGAGCGCCGGCTCCGCGAGCTTGCCGGTCACGAACAGGACACGGCCTGGCGCCGTACCCTCGCTCATCTATCGTGGGTCGGCACTGCGCACGAACTTGTTTGGCGTGCCGGTCCCCAGGCCGCCGCCCGATGGGCGCCAGAGGGCGGCGTCGTCGAACTTGCGCGCGAGCTCGAAGTCCTTGTCGGTGATGCCGCCGGCGCTGTGGGTCGAGAGCTTCACCGTGACCTTGGCCCACGTCACCGTGAGATCGGGGTGATGATACGCCGCCTCGGCGAGGTACCCGATCGTGTTGACCAGCATCAACGTCGTCGGCCATCCATCGGTCTTGTAGTTGCGACGGATCCAGCCGTTCTCGTACCACCAGCCGGGCAGCTCCTTCAGCTTCTCCGCGATTGCGGCGTCGTCATACGGCTTTTCTTTTTCGGCCATCGTCTTCGTCTCTCAGGTTGGGACTTGGCTTTGAGCTTTATGCTTTGGGCCTTCTGTTACATGACGATGCCGCCGCCGACGTTGATCGTCTGACCGGTCAGAAATGCGGCTGCGGGCGACGCAAGGTAGACCGCTGCACCGGCGACGTCTTCGGGGCGACCCCATCGTTTCATCGGCGTCGATTCGACGACTTCGCGGTAGACCTGCTGATCCACGCCTTCGCCGAATGCCGTCTCGATCCAGCCAGGCGCCAGGATGTTGACGCGCACTTTCGGCGCCACCGAGCGTGCCAGTCCCTTGCTGAACGCCATGATGCCGCCTTTGACACCAGCGTACATCTGCGGGTTGGTCCCCTGCATGCCCTGGCTGACGTGATCCCAACTCATGTTGATCACCACGCCGCCGCGGTCCTGCGTCTTCATGAGCGCCACGGCTTCCCACGACGCGAGGATGGTGCCACGGAGGTCGACGGCCAACAGGAGATCGAGCTTTTGCACCGCCGACATCGAGTCAGGTCCGGGCGTGACGATGTCGGCGCCGGCGTTGTTGATCCAGGCATCAACGCGGCCAAACCTCTCGCCCACCCATGGGGTGAGCGCACGGATGTCGTCTTCGTTGGCCAGATCGAGCGCGCGGACGGCCGTGCGGCGGCCGAGCGACGCGATCGCGGCCGCTGTCTCGTCGGCGCCCGCGCGATTGGCGCGATACGTGATGGCGATGTCGGCGCCGCTGCGCGCGCACGCCAGCGCGATGGCGCGACCGATGCCGCTCGAGGCACCGGTCACGAGGACGATGTGACCGGCCAGCGGCAGCGCGGGCTCAACGGGCATCCCGCAATGATATTTGCGAATCAGTCCCGGAGGATCATTCCGAACAGCGGCTGTCCGGCCCGCGCCGCGTAAAAGGCGAATGCCGTCAACAGTGTCAAGGCGGCCAGCGTCCAGTCGCCGGCCGCGCCCGACCAGCCTGCCGCGGCGGGTACGAAGGGGACCGTCATCAGAATCTGCCGCACGCCCCATGCGACAGCGAGCGCGAGCAGGCCGTGCCGGAGGAGCAGCCACGCCAGCACGGCGCCCGCGGCAAGCGGCGCCAGGAGCAGCATGAAATTGCTCCCGATTCCGTCGATGCACAGCAGCGACAACAGCCACGCCGCGACGATGGCCCGCAGCCAGCTCCACCGGATCGTCAGGCGCAGGACGACCACCATCATTCCGGCAAGCAGCGCGAACTCGATTCCCGAGATCGCCATCGACAGCCAGCCGTTCGCCACGCCGAATGCACTCGAGAGAAAGCGCGGTCGATCGCCCATCGTCGGGTACGGCGCGATCGCGCCGAGCAGCGGCGGCACCGTCACCTTCGCCAATTCGATGAGGGCGATGACCACGCCGACTGCGATTCCGATCAGCAGATCGCGGCCGCACCGCGGATCGCGCAATCGCCCACTCGCCAGGCGCGTCCATCCCAGCAGGCTGTCCGGCCAGAAGCGGCGCACGTATGGTTCCAGCGCTACGTAGAGAACCCAGATGATCAGGACGAGGAGAGCAATTTGACCGCCGGCGCGGACGGCACTGTTCAACTCGCTGGGGACATCGGCCAGATGATGTGCCGCCAGCAGCCATCCGCCAGCGCTCATGGCGGCAAATGCACCGGCGACCCGGATGGCACCGCGGCGATCGGCGCGGTTCTGACGGAGGTTGCGCCGCGCCAGCACGATGGCGGCGCCGATGATCGTGAACAGCACCGCGATCATGAGGAGGATCGCACCACGCTCGAACAACGTATTCAGGCTGGGTGGGGCCCCGCCTTGCGCGACCGCCTGCGGTCGGTTCCATGGTCCGTACACCGCGAACCACACGGGCCGGCCGTGATATGCGGCGGCTTCGACGTGGATCCGATCGGTACTGCCATGGCCCAGCGGGCCATCCCACGACTCGCGCGTGTCACCGTAGTCGCGCGGCGTCCACTGCGGCGTGGCCGGGACGAATGCGGCACGATCGAGTTCTGCTGCCGCGAAGAGCGGACCCCAGTCGGGCCCCGACGACGCGTCCGGATCCCGCTGTGGCGGCACAGATCGAAACGTCAACAGACGTCCAGCCGGATCGAGAACCACCGTGCGCATGTTGGCGGTCATCGGCGGATCGTCCATTTCGACTGCCATCCCGATCGTCGGCCGCAGTGGCTGGCGGCTGGTGCGATACCAGAAGAGCACGCCTGATGGCACGCCGGCATTGAGCGCGTTCCACTTGTCCGGAGTGGGTCGTTGATTGCGCAGCCAGTTGAGCAGCGGATCGTTCGGGGTGAACCCGAAGTCGCGGTCGGCGGCACGATCGCGGTATCCGAGCGACGCGACGATTTGTTCGGCACGGTCGGCGAGCACGGCCGGCGATTTCGGCAACGGTGTGCGGCCGACGATCGAGACCTGTGACGAGATCGTTGAGAAAGCGAGAAGACCACCGAGCGCGATCGCGACCATGAGCAGACCGCCTCCAACCGGCAGCGCACTCGTTTCAGCTGCGGCCGCCAGCAGTTCGGGCGACGGGGTTTCGCCAGCCGCAAGCGCGGCCGCGAGCGGATCGGCCCCGGGCAGCGCCGCGGCAACAACGAGCGCCGAGACTGGTCGCCGGGCTGGGTCGCGATCGAGGCAGCGCAGGATGACGCGTTCGACGGCGGGATCGAGGTCACGGACGATCGACGACGGTGTCGTGACGGTGCCGCGTTCATGGAAGCCGCGCAGATCCTGGAGCGTCGTGGCATCGACGGCACGACGGCCGGTGAACACTTCGAACAGCGTCAGACCGAGAGCATAGATGTCGGTCTGAACCGACGCGCCTTGGCCGGCGAACTGTTCGGGGGCCATGTATTGCGGCGTCCCCACGAAGCCGGCGCTGTCGTCGGTTGCCGCGGCGGCGATGCCGAAGTCCATGATGCGCACGTTGCCGTCGCCGTCGATCATCACGTTCGACGGCTTCAGATCGCGATGAGTCACGCCCCGTTCATGCGCCGCAGTCACGCCGGCGCAGAGCTGACGGGCGATCTCGACGGCTTTGTCGTGCGGGATGCGTCCAATGCGACGAAGCAGCGACGAGAGATCCTCGCCGTCCACATACTCCATCGTCAGGAAACGGCGTCCGTCAGCGTCGCCGAGGTCGTACAGCCGCCCGACGTTCTTGTGCGAGACCTGTCGTGCGGTCTTCAGCTCGTTATGGAACTGCGCGAGCCGCACATCGCCGGCCGCCACGGCGCCGGGAAGGAATTTGAGGGCGACCGGCTGATCGAGCGTGAGGTCGTCCGCGCGATAAACCTCGCCCATGCCGCCCCGTCCGATCAGCGCGACGACACGATAGCGGCCGGCAATGATGGCGCCTGGCGCGAACCGGTGAGCCGGACCGGACGCGAGTGGCGCCGCAGCGCTGCCGGTGCCTGTGACCGCGATCGTAGATATGAGGGACTCGAGGCGCGGGTCGCCGGGGGGCTGGGCCATGAGAGGATTGGGGCAGGTTATACACCATCGATGCAGTTGCTGGTCAGCGTCCGCAATCGTCACGAAGCCGCAGCCGCTAGCGCGGGCGGGGCGTCAATCGTCGATGCGAAAGACCCCGCGGCCGGTCCGCTCGGGCCGGTGGCGCTCGACGAGTTCCGCGCCATCGTCGACGCCGTCCACGGCAGTCGGCCGGTGAGTGCCGCGCTGGGCGATGCCGTCAATGCGCAGCGTCTCGAGCAGGATGCACGTGCGTATGCATCGGCGGGCGCGACCTTCGTCAAAGTCGGCTTTGCCGGTATTGCAGACGCTGGTGTGATCCAGGAGATGGTTGCGGCCGCCGTTCGCGGCGCCGTGCCGGCGCGATGCCAGGTCGTCGGGGTGGCTTACGCGGATCATCAGTACGCGGTCACCGTCTCTCTGGATCGCGTGCTTCAGGCAATCGTCCGCGCGGGTGCGCACGGTGTGCTCGTCGACACCGCGGACAAGGATGGTGAGCCGCTGCTTCGGTTGATGTCCGCGGAGGTGCTCACGCGATCGATTCGGACCGCGAGAGCCGCAGGACTGATGACCGCGATGGCGGGTCGCTTGACGCTGGACGATATTCAGCGCGTCGCCGCATGCGGAGCGGATGTCGTCGGCGTACGCGGTGCGGCATGCGATGGCGGTCGGCTAGGCACGATCCGCGCGACGAAGGTTCGTGCACTGGTCGAGGCCGCGGGGTCGGGTCTGAAGACCCGCCCCTACGAAGACCGCGACGTGTAGGGGCGAATCTTTAGACTCGCCCGCGGCCACGACGAGTAGCGACACGATGTAGGGGCGAGTCTTTAGACTCGGCCCCGGCGGAAGGCCGGTGAGCCGGCAAATTCCCGGCGAGGACCTCACCCAACTTGTCCATCGTCGTGACGGCGTGCCACTCCACCCTCTCGGGAACGGCAGTCAAGAAGTACGAGTCGACCACTTCTGGCCCGGAAGCGCCCGCCGGCTTGATCAGCACCAGCCGCTGCGCGCCGAGCACGCCCGCTACCCAGGCCGCGATGCTGTCGCTCGTCACGTCCCATGAGTGCGGAAGCGGATCGACCGAGCGCAGCCACTGCAGCGGTGCGAGCACCGGAATCAGTCCGCTCCGAATTGCATCGGCAATGGCGGCAGCATCGATGACGCGCGCGCTCGCGGGTAACGACGCCGCGATCATTTCCGCGTGCTGATCCATCGCCGCAATCGCCATCCAGTGGGCCGTCTCGTCGGAGAGCCCCACGCGCACATCGACGCTGCGCACGGCATCGGCAAACGGTCCGCCACCCGGGACGACAACCAATAGCTGCGAGGCCGCGGCATCGGCGATAGCCGTGATTGCGGCCAGCCACTGCTCACGATCCGCAAGCAATCCGCCACCGAGTTTGACGATGGTAAGGGGTTGCCGCGGTTCTGGTCGTAACGGCGCTTCACGCCGTGGCGCCGCCTCACCCCGTACGGGCGGCGCTTCAGTCCCGCCTGCGAGCGAAGCCTCACTCTGTAGGGGCGGGTGTTCAGGCCCGCCACCGAGCGAAGCCTCACTCCGTAGGGGCGGGCCTTCAGACCCGCCCCCGAGCGAAGCGAGGTGAGAACGCAACATCAACGCCACCGCTGCCGCCGGCGCACTGCGCGCGCCGTCGACACCGAGTTCGTCCGCGAGTGGCACCACCTCCAGGCCAGCAGCCGTCGCGGCCCGCGCGCCGATGAAGGCTCCGAGTCCGGTCACGACGGCCAGCTGCAGTCGAGCGTGACGTGACCGGATGCGACAGATCGCACCGGCAATCTGCGCCACCTGCGCGTCCGCAACGGCCGCAGCAATCGCATCGATGGCTGCGTGTTCCAGCATCTCGCGATCGGCGCAAATGACTCGCGCGAGCCGTTCACCCGCGAATTCCCGCGTCGACGGCCGGCCATCAGGCGTTGCGGCCTCGTAGTCAGGCGGCAGCAGGTCGCCGCGCCACACGTGGACGTCGCCTGAAAGCGCGAAGCCCTCGGCGGAGACCAGCGCGTCGCCATCGGGCGAGGGCACGGCACGCACGATCGCTTCCACGGGCGTTCGCACCGCGCCCGTGTAGACGAGTTCACCCCCTGCCAGGCGGGCCGGATCGGTCCGGCCGATCGCCGCGACGTGTCCATCGACGATGGGAATCAGGTCTGTCGTCGTGGTGCCGACGTCCACCAGCAGCGCGTCGCGATGATGCCGCGCCACCACGTGGGCCGTGGCGGTCCAGTTGGCGGCGGCGACGTCGAGTGGCACTTCGCGCGCCTCACGCGGCGTGACGAATCGACCGGTGGTGGTGTAGATGCAGGCCGGTTCCGCAGGAAACGCCGACGCCATCGCGTCGAGAACGAACGTCACACCCTCGCGCTTGGTTCGGAACATCTGCGAGAGTTCCGCGGTCATGGTCACCGCGTGGACGATCGCCGTTGCGCATTGCCCCTCTGACAGGTCGTTGACAATGTCTCTCAACAGTGAGACCAGCGCATCCGGCGCGCGCTGCAATTCGAACGCTCGCGTTACCACGCGGTCTACGCCGTCGTCGGACACGAGCGCAGCCTTGGTGTTCACGCCGCCGATGTCCCAGCCGATGATCGTCATCCCTCTCGATGGAAAATAGCGAAGTCGCGAACACGTCCAATTACGGCGGGGCGGACAGTATGAACATCATCGGGGTCATCGATCTCCTGGGCGGCCGCGCGGTTCACGCGCAAGGCGGATGTCGTCACGGCTACCGGCCGGTGTCGACCGCGGCTCGTGTGCCAATCGATGGTGATCCCGTCACGCTTTCGCGAGTCTATGTCGATCGCCTCGGGATCCGCGAACTGTACCTCGCCGATCTGGACGCGATCGCCGGCGGAGCGGAGCAGGACGAGGCGACGCGCGCGGTCGCAGCGCTGGGTGCGCCTCTCTGGCTTGATGCCGGCGTCACGACGCCTGCCCAGGCGCAGCGTGCGCGGTCGCGCGGGGCCTCGAGGGTGGTCGTCGGACTGGAGACGCTGCCGTCGTTCGTGACGCTCGAGGAGATCTGCGCCGCCGGACCGGGTGGGGACGTCGTCTTCAGCCTCGACCTGCGCGATGGGCGACCGGTCACTGCGACGCTGCGCGAGCGCGCCGCCGAAGCGCTGGTGCGACAGGCGGTTGACGCCGGTGTCGCCGCGGTCATCCTGCTGGACCTCGATCGCGTCGGTTCGGCGACGGGACTCGACTGGGCGCTGCTGGAGCGCGTGCGCGCCGCAATCCCTGACGTGACGCTGCTGGCCGGCGGCGGGGTTCGCAATGACCAGGACCTGCGCCGGCTGGCGGATACCGGTTGCGATGGCGCCCTGGTCGCAACCGCGCTGCACAACGGCAACCTCCCGATTCCCAACGTCTGACGATGGCCCAATGCCCAATCCGTTCGATTCGGCGTTTGGGAGTTGGATGAGCGAAAGACGTTGGCCGTTGGGAGTTGGAAGTCTTGCAAGTTGGAGACGTCAGTACGTGACGCGATACACGGCGCTCTGGCCGAAATTCTCCTCGACCTCCATCTCGATGGCCGTCACTCGAGTACCGCCGATCCTGTCGATTTCCGCCTTCAGCCGCCCTGTCAGCAGCCTCGCGATCATCTCCACCGTCGTGTTCGGAATCGGCAGCAGCGCGCAGTCCTTCTTCGGGAACACATACCGCGGCTTCCCGTCGACCGAGACGTTGACGATGTCGCCCTCGACGGCCACCTTGATGCGATCGCTCTCGAGCGGCAGCAGCACGACGTGATCGATGTCGTCGCACAACTGCTTCATCACCTTCTTCAGCACGACGAAGTCGAAGACGAACCAGGCGTTCGGATCGAGGGCGCCTTCGATCGTCACCGTGGCGCGGTAGTTGTGGCCGTGCAGGCCTTCACACCGGTGGCCGGCGAACGTGATGAAGTGCGCCGAGGAGAAGACCAGATAGTCCTTGGTGACGATGACCTTGTAGCTTTCCATCTACGTCCAGAGTCCTTCGAGCAGGGCGACGAAAATCGCTGCCGCCGTCAGATCGGCCGTCGTGCCCGGGTTGCCGATGTTCCGCGGGTCGCGCAGCGAATGGTCGAAATAGACCAGCGCCTTCCGCCCCTCCTCTGATCGTATGCCGCCGGCGCGCAGCACTTCACCTGCCCGTTGGGTAATGTCGCCGGCGAGGTCAGCTCCACCACGCCGTGCGATATGCGTATCAGGGGCGGCTGCCAGGATCGTCAGAAACGTCTCGACCACGGCATCGTCCCACGAGAGCCTGGCGGCCCGCGCCGCGTGCAGCGCCGGAGCACCGATATCGAACGTGGTTGCGAAGCCGGTGGCATATTCGCGCGCGATGCCATCGTAGGCGGCGGCAAGCCGCATGGCCTCGAGCAGCGTGACCGTCGGTTCGTCCGCGACGTCCTGATCGTTCGCGTCGCCGAGGCCACCCGGTGAGGCCAGCCGGATCGCGTCGTACACCGCGCGAGTATCGCCGACGGTGGTGGCCTCCAGGACCGTGCGCAGCGACGATCGCAGATCGCCGCCCTGGAACGCGGCACGGGCGATTGGCGCCAGCAGCAGCACGATGCCCAGGTTCGTGTTCGATCGGGTCCAGGCGCTCGTCGCTTTGGCGGCGTGGAGGATCGTGGCGCCGAGCGGCTGCGTGCCGGCCTGCGCCAGTGGCTGGCCGATGGCGGCCGCGCTCGCGAGGAAGTGCTCGTAGCGGGTGTCGGCAAAATGGCGTCCGGGCGAGACGTTGCCCGGCTTCGGCGCGCTCGCCTCGAGCAGACACGCCAGTTGTGCCGCGGCGGCGATGTCTATTGCGGTCATCGCGTCACCGTTGGCGCCGTCATCGGCTGTCCGGACCCGGCTTCAACCTCGCCGGCGGCGGCAGCGGAGTCGCGTCGGGGCGGTCCTTCAGGCGCGCCCCCGCGCGAAGGTGGACGAACCGCGTGTTCGACGATCGCTCCCGCCACGTCGATTCCGGTTGCACGCTGCAGGCCCTGCCAGCCGGGGATACCGTTCACTTCGAGCACGAATACGTGGCCGTCGGACGACGGTAGGAGATCGATGCCGGCGTACTCGGTGCCGACGGCGCGCGCCGCCCGGAGCGCGAGGTCGCGATACGCGTCGGAGAGTTCGATCGCGCGTGCGTGGCCGCCGCGCGAGACGTTCGTCCGCCAATCACCCTCTGGCGCTCGCCGTTCGATGGCGCCGATCACCCGATTCCCGACGACGAAGACGCGGATGTCGCGGCCGTCGTGTTCGATCGTCCGCTGGATGTAGAAGACGGCGTGCATCTGTTCGAGCGGCCGCAGCACACGGAAGGCGAGCTCGGGATCGGTGATCCGGACCAGACCATGTCCCATCGAGCCGAAAATCGGCTTGATCACCACGTCGCCCATGCGCCGCACCGCGTCCATCGCCGTCGCGAGCTCGTCGCACACCACCGTCTGCGGCGTCGGCAGCCCGGCATCATGCAGCAGCGCGCTCGTGTAGAACTTGTCGACCGTTCGCTCGATCGCTTTTGGCGAGTTCATTACCCGCACGCCGCGGTCCTCGAGCCAGTGCAACGCATCGACGCGAAAAATGATCTGCTCGAGTGATCCATTCGGAATGATCCGCGCGAGCACGGCATCGAATTCCAGCAGGTCCGTCGGGCGGCCCTCGTCAGGTCCGCCGGGCGATCCTGACCAGGCCCGGCCCACGTGACAGCGCAAGGCCCGGCCCACGCCATCGCCCATCGTTGCCAGGAGTTGCTCGTAGCGCAGGACTTCACCGCTGTGGCCGCGTGCCAAGAGCGCGCGACAGAGTTCGTCGGTGTGCCAGCCGGTGCGGGCACTGAGGATCGCAATGCGCACGCGATCAGCTCTCGATCAGCGATCGGCGGAGCACGTCGGCGTTGACGGATCCGCCGTGGAACGTGCGCCCGCTCGTCGCGCTGGTCAGGAATACTTCCGCCGGGCTGAACAGCATCGGGTCGATCTTGTAGAAGTCGTTGTCGTAGCGCTTGAAGATGTCGTAGAACGGCGTGCCGTAGTCGGACGATGTGGACGAGGGCAGGCGGGAGGCAAGCTGGGCGAGTTCGTCGTCTTCCGCGTTGACCAGGTAACGTGACTGGCCGCCGTACAGAACGCAGTCGTTCGTACGGCCGATCGCGCGCATGTCGCTCTTCGCGTTGGGAGGGATGGGCGCGGTGCCGGACGCGCTCATCACGCGCGTCACATCGAAGCCGAGCGCTTCCATCTTGTGCAGGCCGGTCTCGATCACACGCGCCACGACTTGCACTCCCCCCGCCAGCGTTGCCGTCGGCGCGATTGCCAACGT
>DATJEU010000025.1:0-45182 GCA_035496255.1 Vicinamibacterales bacterium | reverse complement strand
TCTTCTACTTCTTCGCCGGTTGCGCCGGGGCCTTGGCCGGTTGCGCTTGCTGCGCCGGGGCGCGGCCGCCGACCACCGATCGCGGCCCGCGCTGGCCGATGATCCCGAGCGCCAGCGCGCCGACGATGAACAGCACGGCGCCGATCGTCGTGGCGCGCGACAACACCGTTGCGCCACTGCGCGCGCCGAACGCCGCCTGGCTGCTGCCGCCGCCAAAGGCGCTCGCAATGTCGCCGCCCTTGCCCTGCTGGAGGAGGATCACCAGCATCAGCACGAAGCAGACGATCACGTAGATAGTCGCGACCACGTAGTACAGCATCAGATTCTTTCTAACCTGGAAAAGCGGATTATACCCGGCTTTTCGAGACGATGTCGAAGAACGACCGGACGTCCAGGCTGGCGCCGCCGACCAGGGCCCCGTCGACGTGCTCCTGCGACACCAGGTCCGCGATGTTGTCAGGCTTCACGCTGCCACCGTAAATCACGTGGCAGAGGTCGGCAGCCTCGGCCCCGAACCATTGCCGCAGCCGGTTCCGGATATGGGTGTGGGCCTCGGCGGCCTGGGCCGGCGTCGCGTTCCGCCCGGTACCGATGGCCCAGACCGGTTCGTACGCGATCACGAGCTGCGCCATCTGCCCGGTCGTCAGGCCATCCAGCCCGGTCTTGATCTGCCGATCGAGGACGTCGAGCGTCTCGCCGCGGTCCCGCTGGTCCAGCGTCTCGCCAATGCAGGCGATTGGACCGAGGCCCGCAGCGAACGCCGCGTGCAGCTTGCGGTTCACGGTCGCGTCGGTCTCACCGAACAACGTTCGCCGCTCGGAGTGGCCGACGATCACGTACTCGGCGCCGGCCTCGCGCAGCATCGCGGCACTCACCTCACCGGTGAACGCGCCCTCGCGCTCCCAGAACAGATCCTGCGCCGCAATCGCGACGTTGCTGTTGCGCGCGGCATCGGCGGCGCCGGCCAGCGCGGTGAACGGCGGCACCACCACGATCTCGACGTCCGCGACGCCCTTCACCAGCTCGCGAAACTCGCGGACGTACTTCACCGTCTCGGCGACGGTCTTGTACATCTTCCAGTTGCCCGCAATGAACGGCTGGCGCATGTCAGGAATCAGGAATCAGGAGTCAGGAGTCAGGAATCACGATTCAAGAACCAAGCGCGTCGGGCAGCGCCGCGACGCCGGGCAGCGTGCGGCCGCCCAGGAATTCCAGCGATGCGCCGCCGCCGGTCGAGATGTGCGTGACCTTGTCCGCAAGACCGGCCTTGTGAATCGCGGCCACCGAATCCCCGCCGCCAATGATCGTCGTCCCCCTCACGGCGGCAACGGCGCGGGCAACGCCAATCGTGCCTTGCGCGAACCGGTCGATCTCGAACACGCCCATCGGACCGTTCCAGATGACCGTCTTCGCATCGCTCAGCGCCGCAGTGTACGCCTTGATCGTCGCCGGGCCGATATCCACGCCCATGCGATCGCCGATCGCGGGATCGTCGACGCTCAGCGTCGCGGCCGGCGCATCCGCGGCAAGCGCAGCAGCGACGACGTGATCGGTTGGAAGCAGCAGCTGCAGGCGGCGCTGCCGTGCGCGCGACACGATGTCCTTCGCCTCGTCAACCTTGTCGTCCTCCACCAGCGACCTCCCGACCGGTTTGCCCTCCGCCTTGAAGAACGTATACGCCATGGCGCCGCCAATCAGCAGCCGATCGACTTTCGGAACCAGGTTCTCGATCACCTCGATCTTGTCGGACACCTTCGCGCCGCCGATGACCGCCACGAACGGGCGCTCGGGATTGGTGATCGCGTCGCCAAGATACCGCAGTTCCCTTTCCATCAGCAGGCCGGCGCCCGCAGCAGGCACCAGAGGCACGATCGCGTCCACCGACGCGTGCGCGCGATGCGCGGCGCCAAACGCGTCGTTCACGTAGACGTCGGCGAGTGCGGCAAGTCGCGTCGCGAACCCGGCGTCGTTCTTCTCTTCCTCGGGATGGAAACGCAGGTTCTCGAGCAGCACGACGCCGCCGTTGGGAGCGCTCGCGACGGCCTGTTCGGCCGCCGATCCGATGCAATCCTCCGCGAAGATCACCGGCCGCTGCAGCAGCTCGCCCAGCCGCGCGGCCACCGGCCGCAGGCTCATCTCGGGATTCGGTCTTCCCTTGGGCCGGCCGAGATGCGACGCCAGGACCACGACGCGCGCGCCGTGATCGAGTGCGTACTGAATCGTCGGCAGCGATTCGCGGATGCGCGTGTCGTCGCCGACGGCGTCCGCAGGAACGTCTGCACGGCGTTCCCCGGCACCCTTCAATGGCACATTGAAATCGACGCGGATGAACACCCGCTTGCCGGTGACGTCGAGGTCGCGGATCGATCGCTTGGCCATCTGCTCTCGGGAGATAACGGGGGTTACGGAGAGAACGGGTTCACAGGAGGAACGGAGGAACGGAGCCGAACGGAAATCAAACGATCACGGAATCTAAACCCTCCGTTCGTCTCCGGTCCGCCGTTTCTCCTGTTGAACCGTTCGCTCCGGCCTCTCCGTTGATTTCGCTCTACACTCCTGCGGCGACGATCTTCTGCAGCAGGTCCACGCAGCGGTTCGAGTAGCCCCACTCGTTGTCGTACCACGAGACGACCTTGACCAGATCTCCGTCCATGACTTTCGTATAAGCCGAGTCGACGATCGACGAGTTCGGGTTGCCCCGGAAATCGATCGAGACCAGCGGATCGTCCGACATCGCGAGAATGCCCTTCAGCTTGCCTTCGGCCGCCGCCCGGAGCGTCGCGTTGACCTCTTCACCGGTCGTCTTCTTCTTCAGGACGGCGCTGAGATCGACCACCGAGACGTTGGGTGTCGGCACGCGCATGGAAAAGCCATCGAGCTTGCCCTTGAGCTCGGGCAGGACTTCACCCACCGCGAGCGCGGCCCCGGTGGTGGTGGGAATCATCGACAGCGCTGCCGCACGTGCGCGCCGCAGATCCTTGTGCGGCAGATCGAGCAGCTGCTGATCGTTCGTGTACGAATGGACGGTCGTCATCCACCCCTTCGCGATGCCGAACGAATCGTGCAGCACCTTGGCGAGCGGCGCCAGGCAGTTGGTCGTGCAGCTCGCGTTGGAGACGATGTGATGCGTCGACGGATCGTACTCCTCGTCGTTGACGCCCAGGACGATGGTGATGTCCGGCTTCTTCGCCGGCGCCGTGACGATCACCTTCTTCGCGCCGGCGGCAAGATGCTTCGCGGCGCCGTCGCGATCGGTAAAGAGGCCGGTCGATTCGAAGACGACGTCGACGCCAAGCTCCTTCCACGGCAGTTGCGCCGGATCCTTCGTCGACAGCACCTGGAATTCTTCGCCATCCACCGTAATGCCCTTGTCGCTGGCCTTCACGGTCGCGTGCAGGTTGCCGAGGACCGAGTCGTACTTCAGGAGATGGGCGAGCGTTTTGGCGTTCGTGAGGTCGTTGACCGCCACGAAATCGATATCCTGAGACCCGAGTGCGGCGCGCATGATGTTGCGCCCGATGCGCCCGAACCCGTTGATCCCGACTCTCACCGCCATCGCGTAGCCCTCCGTGAAGCCAAACCCCGATTGTAGTGACGTGCTTTCGGCGGGGTCAATCGCGCGGCTATACTTTTTGCCATCCTAAGGCCCGCATTTCAGACGGTTTAGCGTGTATCTCCTCTACAGCGTGTTCACCCTGGTGCTGTTGGTGGTGCTGTCGCCGTACTTCCTGTACCAGGCGTTGCGCCACAACAAGTACCTCGGCAGCCTCGGCCAGCGTCTGGGCTACCTGCCCGTGTCGTTCAATCTGGACGGCGACGAGTCCATCTGGGTCCACGCCGTCTCGGTGGGTGAAGTGCTGGCGGCGCGACCGCTGATCTCGGAACTCCGCCGGCGTTATCCATCGTTCAAGGTGTTCCTGTCGACGACCACGCTGTCGGGACAGCAACTGGCGCGCCGCAGCCTGTCGGACGTCGATGCGGTGTTCTACTTTCCGTTCGACTGGACCTTCACCGTGCGTCGCACGCTGAAACTGGTCAAGCCGCGATTGTTCCTGATGGTCGAAACCGAGATCTGGCCGAACCTGCTGCGCGAGTGCCGGCGCCGCGGAACCAGGACCGCGGTCGTCAACGGTCGCATCTCGTATCGATCGTTCCCGCGCTATCGCCTGGTGCGGCCGTTCTTCCGCCGCGTGCTGGCCGACGTCGACCGCTTCTGCGTGCAGGGCGACGAATCCGCGCGCCGGCTGATCGAGCTCGGCGCCGACGAGTCGAAGATCACCGTCACCGGCAGCCTCAAGTTCGAATCGCTGCACACCACGCCGACGCCGGGCCGCGGCCCCGAACGCGTGTTGCGCTTCTTTCGCATGTCGCCGAATCGTCCCGTGCTGGTCGCCGGCAGCACGATGAAGGGCGAAGAGGAATTCGTCATCCGCGCGTTCAATCGCTTTCGCGCCACCGCGACCGGCGGTTACGCGCTGCTGGTGCTCGCGGCCCGTCATCCCGAGCGGTTCGCCGACGTCGAGCGCCTGTGCCAGCAGGAAGGGTTGTCGACGGTCCGCCGCAGCGAGCTGCCGATCGACGCCGAGCCGCGCGCGCACGTCGTCATCCTCGACAGCATCGGCGAGCTGGCGCAGCTCTATCAGATCGCCACGGCCGTCTTCGTCGGCGGCAGCCTGGTGCCGACGGGTGGGCACAACATCCTCGAGCCCGCGGTGTACGGCAAGCCGATCGTCTTCGGTCCGCACATGGAGAACTTCAGCGAGATCGCGGACGCGTTCGTCAGCAACGGCGCGGCGGTGCAGGTGCGCGGCGAGTGGGAGTTCGATGACGCGGTGCTGAGCCTGATGAACGATCCCGTGAGGCGCGCCCGTCTGGGCGCGGCCGCGAAGGCGCTGGTCGATGCCAACCGCGGCGCGCGCGACAAGACGCTCGCGGTGATTGCCCAACTGCTGCCGCCCCGCCAGGGCCCGCGCGGCATCGTCCGTCCCTTCCGGGTCGTCCACTGATCGCCGCGATTGTGAATCCGCTCAGCGCCTCGTACGCGCACGTCGCCCGGGTCCGGCGTGCGTGGTACGAGCGGCGCCCGCATCTGCGGCGGCAGCTTGGCTGTCCGGTGGTCAGTGTCGGCAATCTTGTCGTCGGTGGCAGCGGCAAGACACCGGTGGTCGCGTCGATTGCGGAGCTCCTCCGCGATGCAGGCTACACGCCGGCGATCCTGAGCCGGGGCTACAAACGGCGGTCAGCGGGCGAGGGCGTGGTCGTCGTGAGCGACGGCACTCGGGTGCTGGCGGACGTCAGCGCCTCGGGCGACGAGCCGCAGATGCTCGCGCGGCAACTGTCAGGCGTGCCGGTGCTCGTGTCCGCGGACCGGTTTCTGTCCGGTACGCTGGCGCGGCGTCGCTTCAATGCCAGCGTGCTGATTCTCGACGATGGCTATCAGCATCTGCAGGTGGCGCGCACCGTCGATCTGCTGCTGCTGAGAGCCGCCGATCTCGAGGATGCGGTGGTGCCATCAGGCCGGCTGCGCGAGCCAATCGAAGCGGCGCGCCGGGCGGATGCGATTCTTGTCCCCGATGAAGACGGCGATCCGGTGCGAGTCGCGCGGCGCGTTGGCGTCGCGGATGCGTTCACGGTGCGCACCCGATTCGAGGCATTGCAGGCGATTGGTAACGCGCCCGCCGCAGGCCGGCTCGACGGCCGGCCGCTACGGGTTGTCGCGGTTGCGGCGATTGCGCGGCCCGAGAGATTTTTCCACGCGCTGCGAGCGCTCGGCTACGAGGTCAGCCGCGAGATCGTGTTTCGAGACCATCACTGGTTCAGTCAGGCCGACATCGCGCGCATCGAGCGTGCGGCGACCGACACCGGCGCCGACACGATCGTGACGACAGCGAAGGACGCGGTGCGTCTCGAGGCACAACCGTTGCGATCGACCCGCTATGCATATCTGCCGATGCGCGCGAGCGTCGCAGGGCCCGGCGTCAGCCGCGCAGTCCCGTCGGAGCCAGAGGACGCGTTTCGTGAGTGGCTGCTGGCGCGCGTGCGACAGGGAATGCCGGCGTGAGGTTGCGCTTCGAAGCGTGGCTCGTGGCGATCGTGGCGGCATTCGTCGGTCGGATGCCGATGCGCAGCGCACGGAATCTCGGCCGCGCGGTAGGCCGCCTGGCCTGCCACCTTGACCGTCTGCACCGGCGTATCGCCCTGGACAATCTCGCCCACGCGTTTCCGTCGAGAACGCCGGCGGAGCGCGCGGCGATCGCCCGCGGCATGTTCGAGCACTTCGGCGCGGTGTTGTTCGAGCTGCTGAAGTTCGGCACCTTGTCGCCGGTACAGATGCAGCGTCTTGTCGACGTCGAAGGCGAAGAGCGCCTCAACCAGGCGTATCAACACGGACGTGGTGTACTGCTGTTCACCGGCCACTTCGGCTATTGGGAAGTGCAGGGGCTGATGAATCCGCTGCACGCGCATCCGATTTCAGTGCTCGCGCGTCCACTCGATAATCCGTTTCTGCACCAACGGCTCGAGCGCATCCGCACACGCACGGGCAACTCCGTCATCTATCGCCAGGGCGCCATCCGCCGGGTGCTGCGCGAGCTCGCGGGCAATCACGGCGTCGCGATGCTCATCGATCAGCACCTGCACACGCCCGATGCCGTATATGTCGACTTCTTCGGGCGTCCCGCGGCGACGACGAATGCCCTGGCGGCGCTCGCGTTGCGCACGGGAGCGCCGGTGATTCCCGCATTCGCGCTGCCGATCAGTGGTGGACGGTACCGCCTGATTTACGAACACGCCGTCGATCCGCCGCGTGCGGATACGCCGGACGCGATTCGCGACTTCACGCAGCGCTGCACCGACGTGCTCGAGATGTACGTGCGGCGGCATCCCGAACTGTGGCTGTGGATGCATCGCCGCTGGCGCGAGCGTCCGGCGCCGACGGCCGATCTCGCCGTGCACGAGGCGAGTGGTGATCTCTGATCCCTCGTCCGTGCTCGTCGTCGCGCCGAACTGGCTCGGCGACGCGGTCATGGCGCTGCCTGCGATCGCGGACGTCCGGCGGCACTTCGCGAACGCCCGGCTGATCGTCGCCGCCCGGCCGTCGGTCGCCGCGTTGTTCGAGATGGTCCCTGGAATCGATGCGGTGGTAACCGGCACCAGGAGGGCGGACCTTTATGGTCCGCCCGTGACCGGCGGCACGGCGGTGACACCTGACATCGGCATTCTCCTCCCCAATTCCTTCGGATCCGCGTGGCGGCTGCGCCGCACCGGCATTCGCGAGCGATGGGGCTATGCGCACGAGTGCCGATCGATCCTGCTGACACGCGCGATTCCGCGGCCGCGCATCTCGATGCACCAGGGCCGCTACTACCAGCATCTCGTTGCCGCGCTCGGCATTCCCAACGGACTGCTCGAGCCCGTAATCGAGGTGTCCGCCGCGTTGCGTGAACGTGCCCGCCAGTTGCTGACCGCCGCGGGGTGGGACGGCCGGCAGGCGTTGGTGACGATGGCGCCGGGCGCGGCGTACGGGACCGCGAAGCGATGGCTGCCGCGTCACTTCGCGACGACGATCGGCGCACTCGCGCGCGAACACGATTGCCATACCGTGCTGGTCGGCAGTGCCGCTGACGCGCGGACCATTGGGATGATTGCCACCGGCGCCGTTGCCGCGGGCGCGCGGCCGATCGATCTTGGCGGAAAGACGACGCTTCAGGAACTGGCCGGCGTGATTGCGCTCTCCAGCGCGTGCGTTTCGAACGATTCCGGCGCGATGCACCTGGCTGGCGCGATCGGCACGGCGGTGGTCGCGCTGTTCGGCCCGACGCGCGACACCGAAACGGCGCCGCTGACCCGCGCCGGTGGTCGTGCCGACGTGCTGTTCAATCCGGTCTCGTGCCGGCCCTGCATGCTGCGCGAATGTCCGATCGACCACCGGTGCATGCGCGATCTCGAGCCGGCGCGCGTGCTCGAAGCGCTTCGCGATGCGACTGCGCCCGGGCGCACACGGCGGGAGCCCGCGTGATGCGTCCGTGTGTCTTTCTCGATCGCGACGGCACGATCATCGAGGACGTCGGATTCCTGCGCGACATCGGGCAGCTCGACGTGTTGCCGTGGTCAGCGGACGCGATCAAGCTGCTGAACGACGGCGGATATGCGGTCGTGGTGGTGACCAACCAGTCCGGTGTCGGCCGCGGCTACTTCGACGAAGCACACGTGCAGGCGACCCATCAGGCGCTCGATGCGAAGCTTGCGGCGCAGGGCGCTCGCGTCGACGCGTATTACTACTGTCCGCATCATCCCGACGCCGCCGACGCCCGGTACGGGACCGCGTGCGACTGCCGCAAACCGGCGCCGGGCATGTTGCGGCGGGCGGCCGCCGACCTGCAGCTCGATCTCCCGCGATCGTGGATGGTCGGCGACTGGTGGCGCGACGTGCAGGCCGGCGTCGGCGCCGGCGTCCGGACGATCCTGGTTCGATCCGGCCGGAGCGCGGAACACCGGCCCGCACCGGAAGAAGCGCCGCGGCCGGATGCTATCCTCAACAATTTGATGGAGGCCGCAGCGTGGATTCTTCGCCGCTCGTCGCGCTGATCGGGGCGCTGCAGGGGCGCACCGTCGCCGTCATCGGCGACGTCGTCGCCGACGAGTTCGTGTACGGGCGCGTGACGCGCGTCTCGCGCGAAGCGCCGGTGCTGATCCTCGAGTACGACTCCACCGAGATCCTGCCCGGTGGCGGCGGCAACGCGGCCAACAACGTGGCGGCGCTCGGCGGCGTCGCGGCGCTGGCGGCGGTGATCGGGCGAGACGAGCCGGCGGCCCGGCTGATCAAGTCGCTGCACCGGCGCGTCGATGCGCGCAGCGTGGTGCGTCTGGCCGGCCGTCGAACGGCGGTGAAGACGCGGATTCTCGCCGGCGGCATTCATTCGGCCAAGCAGCAGGTGGTCCGGATCGATCGCGGCGTCAATCAGGATACCGACCAGAAGGCGCGCGAGCGGTTCGAGCGCGCGGCGCTCGAGGCGATGGGCCGTGCCGATGCCGTGCTCGTCTCGGATTACGGATCGGGACTCGTGACCCCGGCGTTCGTCTCGCGTCTGCGCGCGTTGCTGCGACGCGAAGGCGTGCCGATTCCCGTCCTGATCGACAGCCGCTATCAACTGCTCGAGTATCGGGGGCTCACGGCGTGCACGCCGAACGAGTCGGAGGTGGAGCAGGCGCTGGGCGTCCGGATCAACGACGACCTGCGCGTGCTCGAGCGCGCGGGACGCGACATTCTCGAGCGCACGCGGATGCAGGCGGTGCTCGTCACGCGCGGCAGTCGCGGCATGTCGCTGTTCGTGCGGCGCACGCCGACGGTGCACATTCCGATTTTCGGCAGCGACGAGATCGCGGACGTCACCGGCGCCGGCGACACCGTGATGGCGACGCTCGCACTGTCGCTCGCCGCCGGTGCGACCTTCGAGGCCGCGGCGCGCCTCGCGAATTATGCCGGCGGCCTCGTGGTGATGAAACGAGGCACCGCGACGGTAACGGCCCACGAACTGCGCGACGCGGTGCGATCGGATGCAGGCCGCTCGGATGCGGGTAAGGGTCGGCGCGAACCCGCATGAGCGAAGTGCTGTCGCGCGAGGCGCTTGTCGCGCGGGTCGCGGCGGATCGCGCCGCGGGCCGGACGGTCGCGTTCGCCAACGGCTGTTTCGACCTGCTCCACGTCGGCCATGTCCGCTATCTCGAAGCGGCCGCGCAGGAAGCCGACCGTCTGATCGTCGCGATCAACGACGATGCCTCGGTGCGGACGCTGAAGGGGAAGGGCCGGCCGATTTTGTCTGCCGATCATCGGGCGATGCTGGTCGCGGCGCTACGCTGCGTCGACTACGTCGTCATCTTTCCCGAGCCGACGGTCGGGCCGCTCCTCGAAGCCGTGCGGCCGGACGTGCACTGTAAGGGAACCGATTACACCGTCGATTCGGTTCCCGAGCGCGCGATCGTTCAGTCGTACGGTGGCCGGACGGCGATCGTCGGCGACCCGAAGGATCATTCGACGCGTGATCTGCTCGCGCGCATCGCCGGCACGTCGGGGCGGCCGCTGGGGGACACGTGAGCGCGTATGGGCCGCGCTATCTGATCGTCAGGCTTGGTTCGCTGGGCGACGTCATTCACGGCATTCCGGTCGCGGCGGCCCTGCGCGCGCACTATCCGGAGGCGCGCATCGACTGGATGGTCGATCCCGCGTACGTAGAGCTCCTCAGCCTGGTTCCCGCCGTGGATCGGTGTGTGGCGCTCGACCCACGCGCGCGTCGTGCGGCCGTGATCGGCACGATTCGCGAACTGCGGCGACGCCGCTATGCCGTGGCGTTCGATCTGCAGGGCCTGCTCAAGTCTGCTGTCCTGGCACGGCTCGCCGGAGCCGGCAGGACGGTCGGGTTCAGCAGGCCGCATCTGCGCGAGCCGCTGGCGCGAGGGTTTTACACGCAGACCGTCGACGTGCCGGCGTCCGGTCACGTGATCGGGAAGAACCTCGCGCTGTTGACCGCGATCGGCGTGAGTGCTGAGGCGAAGGAGTTTCCTCTCGTCGTGCGGCGCACGCCGGTGATGGGGATCATCGACAACGAGTTCGACGGTCATGGCTACGCCGTGATGAACATCGGCGCCGCGTGGCCGAACAAGCGCTGGCCGCCGGAGCAGTTTGGCGCGCTGGCTGCGGCATTGCGCGATCGCACGGGGCTTCGCTCCCTTGTGCTGTGGGGGCCAGGCGAAGAGGCGATCGCGGCGGCGGCGGCGGCGGCCTCGAGCGGCGCGGCGACCGCTGCGCCGGCGACGACGATCACCGACGTCTGCGTCATCATGGCGAGCGCGCGGCTGGTCGTCGCCGGCGACACCGGCCCGCTGCATATTGCCGCCGCCGTCGGCGCGCCGATCGTCGGCCTCTTCGGACCAACGAGTGCCGAGCGCACCGGACCGTGGTCGCCACGCGACGTCGTCGTGTCGCGTTTCGAACAGTGTTCGTGTTCGTACCAGCGGACGTGTTCGGCCGGTGCGCGCTGCATCGATTCGATCGCGGTCACCGAGGTCGTCGCCGCCGCCGAACGCCGCCTCGGTCTGGCGCAGCAGCCATGAGCGCGTGACGACGGCCATCCAATTCCTTGCGCGACGGCGGGTGACGCTCGGCTTTGTCACCGCGATTGCCGCGCTCGTTCTTGCGGCGCCGACCTGGGCCTCATGGCGGTACGGCCTGGCCATCGCTGTCGCCGGAGAAGCGATTCGCATCTGGGCCGCCGGTCATCTCGAGAAGAGCCGCGAGGTGACGCAGTCAGGCCCGTACCGCTGGACGCGCCATCCGCTGTATGTGGGCTCCTCAGTGATGGCCGGCGGCATCGTCGTCGCGTCGCGCAGCGTGGCGCTGGCCGTGCTCACCGCGGTTTATATGGTGAGCACCGTGACCGCGGCGATTCGAACCGAAGAGGCGTTTCTCCGCCGGACGTTCGGCGAGACCTACGACCGCTATGCCCGGTCGCAAGTCGAACCCGTCCAGCGCCGGTTCAGCGCCGCGCGCGTCTGGCGGAATCGCGAATATCGCGCGATGCTCGGCCTGACGATCGGCTTTGCGCTGCTGGCCGCGAAGCTTCTGCTATAATCGCCACTTTGTGTGAGGCCGGGCGGGCCTCACAGGCAGCAGGTGGGGCGGTTAGCTCAGTGGTAGAGCACCGGCTTTACACGCCGGCTGTCGGGGGTTCGATACCCTCACCGCCCACCAATCTTCGCTCACGCGAGTGACCGAAGCGTGAGCTTCGGTTGACGAGCCAGACGAAGGTTGTCCGCCGTAGCGCGCCGCGCGAAAGTGGACGTCGTTCCACCGCTTGGGGTCGTAGTTCAGTTGGTTAGAACGCCGGCCTGTCACGCCGGAGGCCGCGGGTTCGAGTCCCGTCGACCCCGCCATTCGATTCGGGCGCTTCGCGCCCTCGCTCATGGCAAGCCAACGAAGAGCCCGAGTCGAATGCCCCTGAGCGATGCGCAGCGAGTCGAACGGTCGCCTCCACCGACCATGCCCGCCATTTACGACCCCCTGGACTCCTCTCTTCGACTCGTAAGCTGCTGCGGCTGATCGTCGCCGGGACGCCACCGCGAATTCTCCCGTATCCCCGCGTCGAAGCGGTCGTTATCGTCGTCGACTCCTCGTGCCGGTACCGGGCAGCGCCGTTGCGTGGCTGCGCGCGGAAAGAGAGGTCATCCATGACCAAGTCGACTGTGTCCCTCCATCTGGTTGTCTGCGCAGCGCTGCCGCTGGTGCTTGCGTGCGAAGGACGTTCCTCGACAGCGGCCGATCCCTCGGGCGCAGTTGCGCCCTCGGTGCTTGCCTCCTCGTCAACGCGCAGCCTGTCCTCGGTGGGGCGGACGACGGCTGTACGCGTGGATATGCAGGACGCCTGCGATCCCGACACCTTCAACGCCGTCCTCGGTCCCGGCGGATGCACTCGCACGGGTGGCATGACGTTCGATCAATTCAGTGCGACGCTGACGAAGCTCGGGTTCGTCGGGCCCTGGCACTTTGCGCCGAACACCGCCAACGTGCAGGCCGACACCGCGTTCCTGGCGCTCAACCAGGGCGGCGAGACGCATACCTTCACCGAAGTCGCGCAGTTCGGTGGCGGCATCGTTCCCTCGCTCAACGACGCGGCGGGCGTCCCGACGATTGCGCCGGAGTGCGCGGCGCTCGAGCCCGACGACTTCGTGCGGCCGGGCGGCACCTACACCGAAACCGTGAACACGACCGGCACGGTGCGATTCCAGTGCTGCATCCATCCATGGATGCGCCTCGAGGCGCAGGTCTCGAGCCGATGAGTGTCCGCTGGCGGGACGTGGCATCCCGCGACTGACACTCCTCCGGGCGCGATGGTCAACCGGTGTGACCGCGATCGCGGCCTGATCCGCGTGGCATGCGCGGTGCATATATGCGCCGCGCATACACGCCATGCCGACAGATCGCGATCGCCTCGACGCCTACCTGCCGCTGCGGCCGGTGGAGTTCCACATCCTCCTCAGCCTCGCCGCGGGTGAGCGCCATGGCTACGGCATCATCCAGGACATCGAGAGCCGCGGCGACGCGCCGGTGCCCGACGTCGGGACGATGTATCGCGCGCTGGCGCGGATGGTGGAGGACGGCCTGATTGCCACGGCGCCGGCCAGCCGAGCGGCGGCGGCCGGCGAGCGCCGCAACAACTACCGCATCACGTCGCTCGGCCTGCGCGTCGCGAAGGCGGAGGCACGTCGGCTCGACGCCCTGATGCGCGCGGCGCGCGTCGGCGGACTGCTGGAGAAGAAGGCGTGACCGCCGATCGCCGGCTGCGTGCATCGGCGGCCTGGTTCCGTCTCCTGCTGTGGTGCTACCCGGCGGACTTCCGCGAGCTGGCTGGAGACGACGTCGTCGAGGCCTACTTCGATCGCGCGCGCGTCGCAGCCCTTCGTGGAACCGGTTCGCTCGCGCGCGTGTGGATCGCCGCGCTGTCGGATGCGATCCGCAACGGGCTGGGCGAGCGCTTCGCGCCGGCCGCATCGTGGCGCCGCGGCGGCAACTGGGGACGCGATCTCGAGCTCGTGCGCCGGCGCCTGGCTCGTGCTCCCATGTTCGTCGTCGCCACGATCGCGACGCTGGCGATCGGGCTCGGCATCTTCGCGGTCGTCGCCGCAACGGTCGACAAGGTGCTCCTCGAGCCGTTGCCCTATCGGGATTCGCGCGATCTCTACATCGTCCAGGAACGGGTGGGCGGCGAAGCCGGATCGACGGTGCTGAGTGGTGCCGTCGTTGCGGCGCTCAGCCAGGCTGGAGGCATCATCGACGGCGCGGCCGGCATGCAGACCAATCCATTGTCGATGCCGGCGGGCCCGAACACCGAGGCGATGACCTTCAGGGGGATGCAGGCGTCGCCGAACCTGTTCGATCTGCTGGGCGTGCGTCCAGCGCTCGGGCGTGTCCTGCGCGCAAACGAAACCGGGCCCTCGGCACCGGACGTCATCGTGCTCACCGACAGCTTGTGGCAGCGGCTTGGCGCCGATCGCTCCCTCGTCGGACGCGCCATCAACATCGGCACCAGATCGTTCACCGTCATCGGCGTTCTGCCGCCCGGGTTCCGCTTCAGCGCGATCGCCACGGTTGAAGACGTCGAAGCCTATATTCCGCTTTACGCCGATCTCGCCGCCGAAAAGCCGTACATCCACGACTACCGCGCCCTGCTCCGGGTGCGCCGTGGCACGTCACCCGATGCCGTGCGCGCTGCCATCCAGAACGTGACGCGGCCGCTTGCCGCGCTCGACAACCATAACGGCCGTGGGATGACGCTCGAGCCGGTCGGACTCCAGGCGTCGCTCGTCGACGATGTGCGTCCGGTGCTCGTGGCGCTGGGATTCACCGTCGTCTTTCTGCTGCTGGTGCTCACGCTGAATCTCGCGTCGCTGCTGCTGACCCGCGCGACCGATCGCGAACGCGAGTTCGCCGTGTCGCGTGCACTGGGCGCCAGCGGATCGGCCGTCGTCCGGGCGACGCTGCTCGAGGGGGCGATCCTCGGGCTCGCGGGCGGCGCAATCGGAGCGCTGCTCGGCAACTGGTCGACGCAACTGCTCGTGGCGATGGCGCCCGTCGACCTGCCTCGGCGCGACGCCATCGCGTTGGACGGGCGCCTCGCCGTGCTGGTGATCGCGGCCGGCGCCGTGCTGGGGCTGATTGCCGCGGCGGCACCGGCAGTCTGGGCATCGCGCATGTCGCTCGGCTCGCTGCTGGCGACGAGCGCCGTCCGCGGCGGCGTGACGTCGGGCCGGCTGCGCCGCGGTCTCGTGACCGTACAGGTCGCGTTGTGCCTCGTACTGGTCAGCGTCGCCGGGCTCCTCGTGCACAGCTTTCAGCAATTGCTCATGGCCAGGCCGGGGTTCAACGCCGCCGGCGTGCTGACGCTGAGCCTGTCGCAGGGCAGCTGGTTGTTCCCGGCCGAGACCGCCGTGTATGCGTTTCAAGATCGCGTGGAAACCGCGCTGCGCAAGCTGCCTGGTGTCACCGCCGTCGGCATGACGACGACGCTGCCGATGGCCGGGGGCACGAACGTGGCGGGTGTGAGCGTTCCCGGTGCACCGGGCAACACCGGCGACCGCAATCGCGATGAGCCGGCCGTCGATCGCATCTTCGTGCGGCCGGGATACGCCGAGGCGATCGGCATGCGGCTGGTCGACGGCAGCGACTTCGATCGGGTCCGGCGCGGCGACGGTGAAGTGCTCATCGATCAGTACCTCGCCCGGCAATTCTTTCCGGCCGGCAGTCCGATCGGTGCGACGCTGGTCAACGAGGACAAGATGCTGACGATCGTTGGCGTCGTGGAACAGCCGCGGATGTACTGGCTGCACAAGGACGGCCGGCCGCAGGTGTTCGTGCGCGCCGGTGACTTTGATGATCGCCGGCCCTCGTACCTCGTGGTTCGCACGGCGGGCGATCCGCGTGCGCTCGTGCCGGTGGTGCAGAAGACGATCCACGATCTCGATCGGCGCGTCCCGATCTCCAGCGTGAAGACGTTGACCGACATCGTTGCCGAACGCCGGAGCCGCGAGCGGATCAGTGCGGTGATGATCGGTGCGCTCGCCGCCGGCGCCCTGCTGTTGGTGGCCATGGGACTGGTCGGCGTGATCGCCGGCTCGGTGACTCGTCGCCGCGGCGAGCTGGCCGTTCGACTTGCGCTCGGTGCGACCCATCGCCGCCTGCTCCGTCTCGTCGTCGGGGAAGGCGCGATGCTGGTCTGCATCGGTCTGTTGATCGGCGCGCCTGGTGTGTATGCCGTGGGCGGAGTGCTGCGCGGCCTGTTGGTCGGCATCTCGCCTCTGGATCCCCCGACACTGCTGGCGGTCGCGGCGGTATTTACGGCAATCGCGATCGTTGCGTGCTATGTGCCTGCCACGCGCGTCCTGTCGATTGACCCGGCACCGCTGCTTCGCCAGGAGTGATCGCGCCCGGCAACTCCCGCCGCGTGGAGGCGCCCCGCAGCCGCAGCATTTGACCGGAATTGATCGCGAGCCTTCGCCAGTTCAGGGCATAATCGCCCGCTCAAAATGATGTTGCCGAGGAGATCGCACATGAAGATCAGCTCCATGTCGAAAACAGTTGCCCTGGTCGTGGCGGGCCTCGCGATCGGCGCGGCTCAGGCAGCGGCGCAGGACGCGAACGCTGTCATCGCCGCCGCGCAGAAGGCGCTCGGCGATGTCAAGTCGATCACGTATTCCGGTTCCGCGAAGGACGTCTCGTTCCAGCAGTGCGGTGCGAACGCGGCCGACATGCAGTGCCGCAGCACTCACGATCCGATGCGGCCGATTCAGGACTATGTCCGCGTCATCGATCTTGCCGGACCGACGTCACGCGCGGCCGGTAAGACGAACAACATCGGCGCCGGCGGCTCGACGACGGTCGCGCCCGGGCAGTTCTCGCAGGTCGTCACGCCGCAGCAGGCCGACGTCTCGCAGCCGTGGAACAACTCACTGGAGCTGTACATCACCCCGTGGGGCTTCCTGAAAGGTGCGGCGGAAAACAACGCGACGATCAGCCGCAAGCGCGTCGACGGGAAGAACTACACGGTGCTGTCGTGGAGTCCCAAGGTCAAAGCAATCTCTGGCAAGAGCTACATCGTCAATGGCTACGTCAACGACAGGAACCAGGTCGACCGCGTCGAAACGTGGCTGGGCGAGAACATCATGGGCGACATGCAGATCGTCGCCACCTACTCGGGATGGAAGGACTTCGGTGGAGCGATCGCGCCGACCCGAGTCGTGCAGACGCGAGGCGGCTGGCCGTTCTTCCAGGCAGACATCACCGCCGCGCGCGCGAACCCGGGCGACGTGGCGACGATCGCGCCGGCGCCGGCACCCGCGGGCCGTGGCGGCGGTGGCGGTCGCGGTGCGGCGGCGGGAGCGGGCGGTGGCGCCCCGGCGCTGAAGGTGGAGACGGAAAAGCTTGCCGACGGCATTTACCGGCTGACGACGGGCAACGGCAGCTACGACTCCGTGATCGTCGAGTTCAAGGACTACGTGATGATGCTGGAGGCGGGGCAGAGCATCGCGCGTGGGCAGGCCTACGTCGCCGAAACGCACAAGCTGATTCCGAACAAGCCGATTCGCTACGTGATGAACACGCACCCGCATGCCGATCACACCGGCGGGTTGCCCGCGCTGGTCGCCGAGGGCGCGACGATCATCACGCAGAAGAACAACGAGACGTTCCTGAAGAACGCGCTGAACACGCCGCGCACCCTGCTCGACGACGTGCTGGCGAAGAACCCGAAGCCGGCGAAGATCGAGGCGGTGGCGGAGAAGAAGATCTATTCGGATGGTACGCGAACCGTGGAGATGTACCACGTGTGGCCCGTGCCGCATTCCAACGGTTTGATGATCGCGTATCTGCCGAAGGAGAGAATTCTTTTCCAGGGTGACTTCTCGCTGCCGGCGATGGCCGGGCAGCCGGCCAACGATCACGTGAAGGCGCTCGCGCCGATCGTGCTCGACAAGCTGAAGCTCGATTTCGATCGCTATATCAACGTGCACGTGCCGGCGATGCCGGAGCACAAGACGGAATTCGTGGCTGCGGTCGAAGCGCGCAAGAAAGCCGACGGGGCTGCGACGAAGTAATTCCCAACGTCCAACGTCTGTCGCTCGGCCAACTCCCAAGGCCGGCCTGAAGGCCGGCCTCTACGACATCGCATCGTCGACGCGTAAGAACTCTCCGTTTGGGAGGCATCCGCTTGGGAGTTGGCTCTGGATCGCAGGTGGGCGTTGGGAGTTGTCGCTCGCGCACTCCGCGCCGCCATAATGCGCGCATGCCGAAGCACCTCACGTGGTCGCTGCTCCTGCTGCTTGCCGTCGCTCGTCCCGCCGCCGCTCAGAACGCCACGCGCGCCGGCGAGCTCTCGATCGAGCCGCCGACGCTGCTGTCGCTCGGATTCGATTGGGCGATCAACGGTGATGACAACCGCAACGCGAAGGTGGACGTCACGTATCGAAAGCGGGGCACGCAGGCGTGGAAGCCGGGCCTGCCGTTGCTGCGACTGCAGCACGAGTGGGTAAACGGCGGTCCGCCACAGGCCACCGACGATCCGCTCAATCCGCGCTATCCCTTCGACTACATCGTCCCCAACATGTTCTCGGGCAGCCTGCTCAACCTGGAACCCGATACCGAGTACGAAGCGCGATTCGTCCTTTCAGATCCCGACGGTGTGCAGGGCCAGGCGACGCGAACGGTCGCGGTGCGCACGCGCAGGGAACCGGTGCCGGCGGCCGGCGGTCGCACCTATCACGTGTACCCCGTCGATTGGACCGGTCCGAAACAGCAGCCCGCGTTCACCGGCCTGATGAGCGCGTACTACATGGGGACGTCGCACTACGACTACGAGAACGCCTGGCCGGCGCGGGTGAAGCCGGGCGACGTCATCCTCGTGCACGCCGGCCTCTACGTCAGCGATCGGTTTCACTACATGAACCAGGCGGCGCGACCGGGATATCTGTCGCTCGGCACCGTCTTCGATGGCACCTATTACCTGACTGCCAGCGGGACGGCGGACCGGCCGATTGTCATCAAGGGTGCCGGCGATGGAGAAGCGATCTTCGACGGCGCCGGAGCGCAGAACCTGTTCAACGTGATGGCAGCCAACTACAACTACTTCGAAGGGCTGACGATCCGGAACACCAACGTGGCGTTTCTCACCGGGATCAAGAACATCACAGGATCGAGTGGCTTCACCCTGAAGCATTCGAAGCTGTCGGACGTCGGCCGGGCGATTCAGGGCGACTGGTCGGGATCGAAGAACTTCTACATCGCCGACAACACGTTCATCGGCCGTCACGACCCGGACAGGATGATGGGATGGACGGGCTCGGTGTGGGAGAAGTTTCCCGGCTACCCGGAGCTGCTCACGTCGGAATACGCGATCAAGGTGTACGGTCAAGGGCATGTCGTCGCCTACAACTACCTGGCGAACTGGCACGACGCGATCGACGTTGCGACGTACGGCAATCCCGATGGATCACCCGATCCGATTGCCGATCGCCTGCCGGTGGCGATCGATTTCTACGGCAACGACATGAGCAACATGGGCGACAACTGCATCGAGAGCGACGGCGGTGCCCGCAACATCCGCGTCTTCCGCAATCGCTGCTTCAACACGGCGCAGCAGGCGTTTTCAGCACAGCCGATGTACGGCGGACCGGTCTACTTCTACCAGAACGTGTCGTACAACTCGCCGCAGAGCGGCGCGATCAAGTTTGTGGCGACGCCGGCCGGCGTGCTCGTGTATCAGAACACCTTCATCGGCGAGGTCATCGCGCGCGGTCCGGCGTCGAACGTGCACTTTCGCAACAACCTGATCATCTCGCAGGACGCAGCGGATCCGGTGTTTGCGGTTGGGACATACACGCCGTATTCGACGTCCGACTACAACGCGTTTCGCCAGAACCCCGGGAAGGAGGACGCGTTCGAATGGAACGTGCCCGCGGGTGCGGCGGCCGACTACAAGACCGCGCCGGTGGTCCACCGTTACAAGTCGCTGCAGGAGTACTCGAGCGCGACGAAGCAGGACAGGCACAGCGTGCTCGTGGACTACGACACGTTCGTGCATGTGATGCCACCCGACAAGACGGACGTGCAGCGGATCTATCCGTCAGACGGGGTCGACTTTCAGTTGCGGCCGGGATCGGCAGCGATCGATGCCGGCGTGCTGCTGCCGTCGATCAACGATGACTTTACCGGCCGCGCGCCAGACATCGGGGCATACGAGGTCGGACGGCCGGCACCGCACTACGGTCCGCGGCCGTAGACGGCGGAGGGGACGGAGGGAACGGGTTCACAGGAGGAACGGAGCACCGGAGACGAACGGAGGCGTTTGGCTGATTGTGGCGTGCGAGCGGTTGCCGGCTGGCGCGACCCGCGTTTGCGGGCCGCAACTGATCGCGCGAAGCGGCCACACGCAAGCCGCCGGTGAGTCGTCAGCGGTTTGCGTGTGACCGCTTCACGCGATCAGGCCGCCGAAGGCGGCGCCAGCCGGCAACCGCCTCCGTTCGTCTCCGTTTCCCCGTTCCTCCTGTTGAAGCCGTTGGCTCCGTAACCTCCGCATCAGAATCAACGACCGCTCACCGCGGGCCACGGCGAGTTGAAGTGATATGGCACGCTCGACCCGATCATCTCCACCCGCCGGATCTTGCTGTTCTCGATCCGGAACGCCTCGGTCACGTCGATGCTCGACGCGCGTCCCGCGAATTGACTCATGTCCGCTACTTCGCCGCTGGTCAGTGTGATCGTCGCGACGGTGCCATCCATGTCGAACTCGCAGTTCGCCCAGACGATGCCGCGCTCCTCGTCGACGAGCGGGAAGCGCCGGTGATGGATGTTGTTGACGATGGCCAGGTAGCCGCTCTCGAGCTGCTTCTTGCAATCGAGACCCATGTAGTTGAAGCCGCCCGGCGTGTTCGGTCGCGGGCTCGGCGTGTTCGTCGTGTGCGATCCGTTCTCGATCCGATCGCAGTCGTCGGCGAAGGGATAGAACCCCTTGCCGTCGTTCTTCTGCACGCCGGCGAAATACGCGTTGGCGATCTCGATGAGTTGCTGCCGCGACGAGCGCTGCGCCGGTGCGATCGGCTGCGACCACAACGCCTCCGGGATCTTCATCGAGTCCATCGCCGCGATGTTGTTCGGTCCGCCGCCGCCCGCGCGGAAGTATCCCGATTCGATCTCGACGATGCGGCCGGCGAACAGGCGCAGGCGGAGCGCCATCAGCAGCGTGCCGGCTTTCTCCCTCATCGTGCCCATCCAGGCAGCCTGACCGGTCACCGGGTCGGCGATGTAGTGGTTGTAGCCGCCGCGGCCGGTCACCGTCTTCCAGAAGCCGTCGCCGACGTCGAGTAGTTGTTCGTTCTCCGTGTAGCGCACGTCTGCCGCCAGCGGCAGTGTCGACGGATCGTGCGCGACCAGCGCGTCGAGATAGCGGTTGACGAGGGCTTCAAGACACGCGCGATCGCAACCGGCGGGAATCTTGTCCGTTTGCGCCGCCAGCGAGGCGGCAAGAAGGCAACTGCAGGCGAGGGCAATCGGCAGTCGGCGCACGGTAATCCTCCAGGACGCCACGTCGGCGCGAACCGTGCGCTGGGCGGCGCAACGAAGGCGCGCATCGTAACATTGACGGTTCCCCATGGATCTTCGCCCGCTCAGGAATCCCCAATACCGGTTGCTGGTCACGGCGCAGCTCGTGTCGGCGCTCGGCACGATGGTCACGTATGCCGCGCTGCCGTACCACATGTATCAACTCACCGGCTCGTCGCTGCGCGTCGGCCTGCTCGGCGGCGCGGAACTGATCGCGCTGCTCGCGACGGCGTTCGTCGGCGGTGCGCTGGCCGATGCCGTCGACCGCCGCCGCATGGGCATCGTCACCGACGTCTTCCTGGCCGCCGGCAGCGGAACGCTGGCCTGGCTTGCCCTGAGATCGTCGTCGGCATGGACGCTGTATCTGGTGGCGGCATGGATGTCGGCGTTTTCGTCGCTGCAGCGGCCGTCACTGCAGGCGATTGGCGCCAAGCTGCTGGACAAGGATCAGATGAGCGGTGCCGCGGCGCTGCAGATGGTCGGCGGCAGTGGCGCGATGATCATCGGCCCCGCGATTGCCGGCATCGTCATCGCCAACTGGGGATTGCCGTGGGCGTACGTCATCGACCTCGTGTCGTACGTCGCGGCGCTGATTCTCCTGCTGGCGCTGCCGCCGATGGCGCCCGCGCACGATGCCGAGCGGCCGAGCGTCGACGGCGTGCTGGAAGGGTTCCGCTACGCACGCAGCCGGCAGGAGTTGATCGGCACCTACGTCGTCGACTTCACGGCGATGGTCTTCGGGATGCCGATCGCACTGTTTCCCGCGTTGTCGCAGCACTTCGGCGGCGCGCAGGCACTCGGCATGCTCTACGCCGCGCCTGCCGTCGGCACGATGATCGCCGGCATCACGAGTCGCTGGACGAAAAAGGTGGTGCGACATGGTCTGGCCGTTCTCGTCGCCGCCGGGATCTGGGGAGTCGCGATCATCGCGTTCGGCATGAGCACGCGGTTGTGGCCGGCGCTGTTCTTCCTCGCCGTCGCGGGCGGCGCCGATGCCATCAGCGCGGTCTTCCGGTTGACGATGTGGAACCAGACGATTCCGGATGCGCTGCGCGGGCGTCTGGCCAGCATCGAGCTGGTCAGCTATGCGAGCGGTCCGCTGCTCGGCCACGTCGAGGCGGGGATGGTGGCCGCTGCGTTCGGCGTGACCGCATCGGTGATTTCAGGCGGCGCGCTCTGTGTGCTCGGCGTGATTGGCTGCGGATTCGGTTTGCCGCAATTCACGCGGTATGACGCGCGGAAATGGCTGGCCGAAAACGAGTTCCTGTAGGGCGCATCTTGTTTATAGATGCGCCGGCTGGCCGGTCTGAACAGCAAGACCGGCCGTACAGGTACGCGCCGGCTGGCCGGTCTGAACAGTAAGACCGGCCCTACAAGTACGCGCTGTTTAGATGCGCCGGCTGGCCTATACTGCGCGGCATGCGCACTGTGTTGATTGCCATCGCCGGTACCCTCTTGGGGCTCGGAACCGTAATGGCCACTCCGGGCGCCGCAACGTCAACGCCGACGTTCTACAAGGACGTCCTGCCGATTCTGCAGAAGAACTGTCAGGCCTGCCATCGCCCGGGCGAAGTGGCGCCGATGGCGCTGCTCACGTACGAGCAGACACGGCCCTGGGCGCGCGCGATTCAGAAAGCGGTGGTGACGAAACAGATGCCACCGTGGTTTGCCGACGAGACGGTCGGTCACTTTTCCAACGAGCGTCGTCTGAGTGCGCGTGACCTCGACGCGATCACGGCGTGGGCCGACGCCGGCGCGCCCGCGGGCGATCTGAAGGATGCGCCGCCGCCGCTCTCGTTCAACGACGGCTGGAATCTGAAGCCGGACCTGGTGATCGAGATGCCGAAGCCGTTCGAGCTGCCGGCACGCGGCACGATCAACTACAAGTACGTGCTCGTGAAGGGGAACTTCACCGAGGACGTGTGGGTGACCGCCGCCGAGATGCGTCCGGGCAATCCCAAGGTGTTGCATCACGGCAAGGTGTGGGTGCGGCCTCCGGAATCGAGCTGGATGAAGGATGCCGAACCCGGCGTCGCCTACGAGCGCGAGACGCAGGCCGCGATGATCGGCCGCAACTCGACGGAAGAGGGCAACGACATCCTCGGCAAGTTCAATCCCGGGCTGGGCGCCCAGCGGTTCGACATGGAGGGCGCAGCGAAGTTCATTCCGAAAGGATCGGACCTCGTGTTCGAGCTGCACTACACGACGACAGGCGAGCCGATGACCGACGTGTCGAAGCTTGGACTCGTGTTCGCGAAGAATCCGCCGCAGACGCGTTACTTCTTCCACGCCGGACCGACAGCGGGCAACCTGGCGATTCCCGCCGGCGATCCGAACGCCGAAGTGGTGAGCGAGCTCACGTTCGGCCAGGACGCGCGGCTCGTCTACGCACAGCCGCACATGCACCTGCGCGGCAAGGACTTCGAGCTCCGCGCCGTCACTCCCGACGGGACGATGACGACGCTGCTGAAGGGCAAGTGGAACTTCGACTGGCAGATGGGCTATCAGTTTGCCGAACCGGTTGCGATGCCGAAGGGAACGAAGCTGCAACTGGTGACGCACTTCGACAACTCCGCCGCCAATCGCTCCAACCCCGATCCGACCAAGAGGATCGTGTGGGGACCACAGAACTGGGACGAGATGAGCAACTGCTTCATCGGCGTGCTGTTCCCGACCACCGTCGCACCGGAGACCGTGTTCCTCCGCAGCGGGCCGAGCCTGTTGCCGCGCGGGGAATCGGGGCCGACGCTCGCTGCCTTCGCGCTCGCCAATCCGAATGCCACCGGCAGGGCCGCGAACGGATCGACGCCGGACCTCGCGGACGAGAAATAGAGCGTCGAGCCGCCTCTATTTCGGCGGCTGTGGCTTGTCGTAATCGGGGTCGTGCGGTCCGAAGCCGAGTCGCGGCAGATCGACGTTGTTCTCATTGCACGCGTACTCGATCAGCTCTCCGCCTGCCGGCAGCGGCGTGAACACGCGGTCGAAGGTGAAGGGACGCGTGTAGAACTTCGGATCGGTCACCGTGATCTCGTGATTCAGGTGGCCGGCATCCGGCCGCGACCATCGCTCGACGACACTCATCGCATCGCTGTGCGGATGCGCATCGTCATCCAGCCAGCTCTTGTAATCCTTGAAGCCGCGCGATTCGACGACGAATACATCGCCATCCCAGTGTCCGACCGACGTGCCGAAGAATGACGGCTCCGGATCGTCCGGAAGCGCGCGGCCATCAACCGGAATCGATCGAAACGTCCACATCAACTCGTAGAGCCAGGCGACCCGCGTCGGCGTCTGGACGATCTCGAACGGCACGCCGCTGATGCTGGCGCGCGGGATGCCCGCGAAGAGGCACAGCCCCTCAGGATTGATCGTGGCGGTGAGATTGTGCTGATACGCGGCGGCGCCCGCCGGCGTGAAGATCGACGTGAACCCGCCGGGCACGTTCTTGTCCATGTTCCGCAGCAGTGGACCGCCCCAGAACCCGGAGAGATCGGGCTTGCCATCGGATGTCCTGGGCGTCGCGCGCGTCGCCGGTTGTTGCGCGGCGATCGTCGTTCCCGCCATGGCGGCCGCGATGAAGCATGCCGCGAACACTCCCGCTTTCATGACCTCTCCTCCTGCGCGCGGATTCTACGCCGGGCGTGACGCAGGGGCGGGTCTCGAGACCCGCGCGACAACACGTAGAGGCCGACCTTCAGGTCGGCCTGGCGACGAAGCCTGTTGAGACGTAGAGGCCGACCTTCAGGTCGGCCTGGCGAGGTCGAGAAATGCGCTCAAGCGTGCGCGCTCGTCGGCCAGTGCCTGACGGAACCGTCGATCGCGCGGCGCGGTGCCGGTGACGTATCCGGTCTCGACGATCAGCTTCTCTCCGCGCACCGACACAGTGGCCCAGCCGATGACCTGATCACGCCACAGCAGCGGGAGCGCGTAGTAGCCCCACCGGCGTTTGGCCACCGGTGTATACGCCTCGAATCGATAGGCCCAGTTCCACAGCAGCTCGAACCGTCGGCGATCCCAGACCACCGGGTCGAACGGCGCGAGCAGCCGCACGGTGTTGGTCCCTTCGTCCGTCGTGGCTTCGGCGGAGGCGGATGCCACGCCCGGTTCTTCGCCGGCCGGCCAGTACCAGTCCACGCCATCGACACGTGCGTGCGCGAGCCGCTGCTTCGCGCGCTGCAACGTGCCTGTGAGCTCGCCGGCCCATTGCGGCGACGCGTATCGCAATCGCCGGACGGCATACGCGAGGCTCGCCGCCGGCAGCGGCGCGTAGAGGTTGACGACGACATCGACCAGCGCGTCGAGACGACGCCTGCGTTCCGCGGGCGGCACGCGAGCGGGCTCGGCACCTTCGGGTTGAACGCCTGGGAGTTGGGGATGCGTCAGATGTTGGGCGCTTGGAGTTGGCCGCGGCGGGCTCGCATGCGGCCGCGGCAGCTCATAAACCCTGATACCAGCGTCGCGGCGGGCCACGCGGAGCAAGCCCCGGTAGTGCATGGCATCAAGCAGGTGCGTCGTTGCACTCGACGATCCGCCCCAGTAGTTGGTCACCGTCCCGAGTGAGAAATGGTCATCGACCTGGCGCGGGTGCACCGGGCCGTGGACGCGGATGAATTCGAGCAGACGCGTGACGTGGCGGACGCGCGTCGCGCTCCAGGGCGCAGGGCCACGGCGAGGATGCATCAGGCGGAAGACGCGGTCGGTGACGAAGCCGTAGTTGATGAAGGAGTCTTCGTGGACGTCGAGCCGCGGGTAGTGCCGCTCGAGATCGCCGGCGCGGTAGCCACGGACCCGATGCCGCAGAATCAGGTCCTGTGCACGTGCCGGCGCGCGAATCGGGTCCGCCTGCACGAAGCCGAGCCTCTCGAGCGCTGCCGGCAGCGATGTCGGCGGAAAAAGGCTGCGCGAAACGGCGTACCGCCGCAGGTCGTCGATGGTCATTCGTGTGTAAGCATTTCGCGGCCACGAGACGCCATGGCAGGAGCGTACGCGAGGAAGCGTTCTGGGCGCGACTCTGCGGCCATCGCGGGCTGCCTGCCGCACGGCGCTTCCAGACTTCGTAACACCGGGAACGTGCGCTCGAGGTCCCGCGCACGTTCCGGCCCGCGAACGCCGGCGCGTGGCGGGCGTCGTGTTCGGTGTACTCCGTAAGTCGGCGCCATGCGGCAGCCCACCCGCGACGGCCCTCGCCGCGCGGGCACCGACGCCGTGCACTGCAGGACAGCCCTGGGGCCGAACAGGGCGCACGCCGTCAATAAAAGCGTGGTCGTCATGAACGTCGTGTCCATCGTGGTGTCGTGTGGCTGGCGCGGAGGCAGCCCGCGTATACTGCGCTGCGCATGACCGGGCGGCGCGAATTCCTGCAAATCTTGACCGGCGCGGCAACGTTCGCTTGGCCGCGTGTCGCGTGGGCGCAGGCGGCACCGGCGACGACGAAGCTCACGGACACGGTCACGCTGATTTCAGGCATGGGCAACAACGTGATCGTCCTCTCCAGTAGCGACGGCAGCCTGCTCGTGGATGCCGGCGATGCCGCGCATGCGGCCGGCCTGCTGAAAGTCACGGGCAGGGTCAGCACGGTCTTCAACACGCATTACCACCTGGAATCGACTGGTGGCAATGACGTGATGGCGCAGGCGGGCGCCACGATCGTCGCGCACATGAACACCAGGCTGTGGATGACGCAGGAGATCATCCGCGACTGGGAAGGCGGCAAGGTCTACCCGCCGCGCGCGAAGGCGGCGCTGCCGGCGCAGGCGTTCCGCGAGCCGAAAGGTGAGATGACGATTGGCGGCGAGCGGATCGAATACGGCCTGCTGACGCAGGCGCACACCGACGGCGACATCTTCGTCCACTTCAGGAACGCCAACGTGCTGGCGGTGGGCGATGCGGTGCAGCCTGGCCGGCTGCCCACGCTCGACTGGTTCTGCGGCGGCTGGATCGGGGGTATGCACAACGCGCAGAAGGCGCTGCTCGATCGCGTCGACGATCAGACGAAGATCGTGCCGGCGAGCGGCCCGGTGATAACGAAAGCGGATCTGCAGGCGAGCTTCGCGACGGTCGGACGTATCCGCGAGAAGCTGGTGGGTCTGGTGAAGAAGGGCCAGGGCGCGCAGAACCTGATCGACGCCGGTGCGGTGGATGAATTCAAGGACGTGATGCCGGGAGACGCGGCGACGTTTCTCTATACGGCCTATCGCGGCTTGTGGGCGCACGCGCGTGAACTCGGGGGTGTGGTATGAGACACCCTCGCGCGCAAACGCCGGCGGATCTCACGCAGAAGCGCCAAAACGCGAAGCCAGTGATCGTGATGGTGATCGCGGCGCTGGTACTGCTTGGGGCAGGAATTCGAGCGCAGCGGCCGACCGCGCCGACCTCACCAGCCACCAGCCACCAGGCCGCGACGGCTGGCTCGGCGACTCCGCCGCCAGGCACCAGCCGCCAGCCACCAGCCACCCCTCGAGAAGCGCTGCCAGCCGCGAGCCACCAGCCACCAGCCGAGCATCAAGCGCTCATCAACCGCTACTGCGTCACCTGCCACAACCAGCGCCTGAAGACGGCGAATCTCTCGCTCGACACGCTGGCCCTCGCGCAACCCGAGAAAGACGCCGTCGTCTGGGAGCGGGCGATTCGCAAGCTGCGCGGCGGGATGATGCCGCCGCCAGGAGCGCCCCGCCCCGCGGTCGCCGAGGCGCAGGCACTCGCCAGCTATCTCGAGACCGCGCTTGACGCGGCGGCTGCTGCCAACCCGAACCCGGGCAGCGTGCGGATTCATCGCTTGAATCGCGCCGAGTACCAGAACGCAATGCGCGACCTGTTCGGCCTCGAGGTCGACGTATCGACGCTGCTGCCGAACGACGACATCAGCGATGGGTTCGACAACATCGCCAGCGCCTTGAAGGTGTCGCCCTCGTTTCTCGACCAATACATCATGGCGGCGCGGGCGATGGCGAAGCAGGCGGTCGGCACGCCGGTCCCCGAAGGGGAGACTCGCGTCACCGTCCGCGGCGTCGATGCGAGCATTCCACTTCCGCCCGGCGCTCGTGGTGGCATCACCGGCAAGTTCCTGGCGCCGTTCGACGCCGACTATGAGATCCGCACGGCCGGCACTCCCGCCGTGTTCACCGTGGATGGCGAACCGGTCGACGCACGCACGCGTACGCATCTCACCGCCGGCTATCACACCGTCATCGCCGCCAACGCCGGCCGCAGCCTCGTCGAGAGTGAAGGCGCGCTGTTTGGATTCGTCCCGGGTGGTGCGGGCACGGGTTACGCGAGCACGGGTACGTCGGCGGGCAATGCGGGTGGCGGGCGCGGAGGCAGCGCGGGCGGTCCGAGCGTGACGATCAACGGTCCGTTCAACCGCAAAGGCGATCCAGTCGAGACGCCAAACCGCAAGGCGATCTTCATCTGCCGGCCTGCGGACGAGGCCGGGCTGCCTTCGACTGCGCTCAGGCCGGGAAAGCCCGGCACTCCAGATAGCGCGGCGGAATCCACGTGCGCGTCGCGTATCCTCGCGACCCTCTCGCGTCACGCCTTCCGTCGTCCCGTGACGAATGCCGACGTCGCGCCGCTGATGCCGTTCTTCGCGGAAGGTCGCGCGGCGGGCACGTTCGACAGCGGGATCGAGAGCGCGATCACCGCCATGCTGTCGAGCGCCAAGTTCCTCTATCGCATGGAGCCGCCACCGGCGAATGCGCAGCCGGGGACAATTTACCGGCTGACCGACCTGGAGCTGGCGTCGCGGTTGTCGTTCTTCCTCTGGTCGAGCATTCCCGACGAGGAACTGCTGTCGCTTGCAGAGAAAAACAGACTGAGCGAGCCGAAGACGCTCGAAGCGCAGGTCCGGCGCATGCTCGCTGACGCGCGCGCGAAGACGTTGACGACGAACTTCGCGTTCCAGTGGCTGCGCGTGCGCGACGCGGCGGCGCTCGAACCGGATCCGTATATCTACCCGGCGTTCGACCGGCCGCTGCGTGACGCCATCCGCCGCGAGATGGAATTGTTCGTCGACAGCATCTTCCGCGAAGACCACAGCGTCGTCGATCTGCTGTCGGCGAACTACACGTTCCTGAACGAGCGCCTGGCGCAGCACTACGGCGTGCCGAATGTCCGCGGCGATCAGTTCCGGCGCGTCACGCTGACCGATCCAAATCGCTTCGGCCTGCTGGGCAAGGCATCGGTGCTCATGGTGACGGCCTATCCCAATCGCACCTCGCCGGTGCTGCGCGGCTCGTACATCCTCGAGAATCTTCTGGGCACGCCTCCCGCGCCGCCACCGCCGAACGTCGAGGCGTTCAAGGAAAACAAGGAAGGCGAGACGCCGAAGACGATTCGCCAGATCATGGAGCAGCATCGGGCGAATCCCACCTGCAACGCCTGCCACGGCGTGATGGATCCGCTTGGCTTCGCGCTCGAGAACTTCGACACCATCGGCTTCTATCGCGACATGGACCGCTTCACGCGCACCGCGATTGATACCGGCGGCACACTCGTTGACGGCACGCCGGTGAAGGGGCCCGTCGATCTGCGGAATGCGCTGCTGGCACGCCGTGAGCAGTTCGTGCAGACGCTGACCGAGAAGCTCGCCACCTATGCGCTGGGACGGAGCCTCGCGTATTACGACATGCCGGGCATCCGCAAGATCGTGCGTGAGGCGAAGGCCAGCGACTACCGCTTTTCCTCGATCGTCATGGGCGTGGTCAACGCCCCCGCGTTCCGATCGAGCGTTGTAGAGCAGCACGCAGGGGCGGGTCTTCAGGCCCGGCAGTAGAGGCCGACCTTCAGGTCGGCCTGAGGAACGAAAATGTTCGTCACGAAAAAATACCTGACCCGCCGCACCGCCCTCAAGGGGCTCGGAATCGCCCTCGGCCTGCCGCTGCTCGACGCGATGATCCCGGCGGGCACCGCGCTCGCGCAGACGGCGGCGACGCCCACGCCGCATGTCGGCTTCATCTACTTCCCGCACGGCGCGGTGATGAACCGGTGGACGCCGACCCCCTCGACTGCGCCCGGAGCAGGCGGCGAGATCGGCGAGTTCGGCGACATCCTCAAGCCGCTGGACAAGTACAAGCCGATGACCACGGTGTTCTCGAACATCGACAGCCAGGCGGCGGTCGGTCCCGTGCACGCGTTGTCGCCTGGCACCTGGTTGTCGTGCGTGCATCCGGGATTCGGACAGGAGCCGCACGCCGGGATCACGATCGATCAGATCGCCGCGCAGCACATCGGGCAGGACACGCCGCTGCCGTCGCTCGAGGTCGCCACCGACGTCAAGGGCGGCGGCGGATTCTGCGACCGTGATTACGGGTGCTCGTATGCCGGCACGATCGCCTTCAGCACGCCGACGACGCCGCTGCCGATGGAGACCGACCCGCGCAAGCTGTTCACGCGCCTGTTCGGCCAGGGCGACAACGCCGCGGAACGCGCGCGGCTCTCGAAGCAATACGCGTCGCTCCTCGACATGCTCACCGGCGAAATCAAGGACCTGCAGCGCGGGCTCGGTCCGTCGGACAAGGTCGTATTGTCCGATTACCTCGACACCGTCCGCGAGATCGAGCGGCGCATCCAGAAGATGGAAGCGCGAGACCTGTCGCACGTCGATATCCCCAACGCGCCAACCGCCACACCGCCCTTCGATCAGCACATCAACCTGATGTTCGACCTGGTGGCGCTCGCGTACCAGGCCAATATGACGCGCGTCTTCACCTTCATGATGACCGCCGAGGTGAGCGGCCAGACCTACAATCACATCGGCGTGCCCGACGCCTTCCATCCGCTCTCGCACCACAACAACGAAGCCGCGAAGATGGATCGCCTGGTGAAGGTGCAGACGTACCACACGCAGGTATTCGCCAAGTTCCTCGACAAGCTCGCCGCGATGCCGGATGGTGACGGGACGATGCTGGATCATGCGCTGTTCCTGTACGGCAGCAACATGAGCAACAGCAACGCGCACAACCACTACCCGCTGCCGACGTCGTTCGTCGGCGGCTGGAACACGGTGAAGGGCAACCGTCACGTCGTCGCGCCCGAGAAGACGCCGCTGGCGAACGTGCTGCTGACGTTCCTCGACAAGGTCAACATCCCGCAGGACAAATTGGGCGACAGCACCGGCAAGCTGGTGGATGCGTGATGGCTGCGGGAGGCGCGCTGATGCCGTCCCGTGGCGCGGACCTTGTCAGGTCCGCGGCGTTTGTCCTGCTCGTGGCCTCCGGCTTTGGCCGGCCTGTCTTCGCCGCCGATCCTGTCGATGGCAACGGATCGACGCCGCTGCTGATCGCCGCGGGCAATGACGATGCGGCGGCGGTGGGACGGTTGCTGAAGACCGGGGCGAATCCGAACGTCAGGAACAAGTTGAACACCACGCCGCTGCTGGAGGCGGCCTTCCACTCCAACACCGAGATCATCAAGGCGCTGCTCGAGGCCGGTGCCGACCCGAACGCCGGGGGACCGGATGGTGAGACCGCGTTGATGCTCGTGGCCCGCGGCACCAACATCGCGGCGGCGACGCTGCTCCTCGACAGGGGCGCGGACCCGAAGGCGAAGGAGTCGCAGCGTCAGCAGACGGCATTGATGTGGGCCGCGGCGAACAACCACGGGCCGATGGCGCGCCTGCTGATCGAGCGCGGCGCCGAGGTGGACGCGAAGACCGTTACCGACCTGATGACGCCGCTGGTCAGCGCCGAACCTCGGGCCCAGCCGCGGTCGCCTGGCGGCATGACCGCGCTGATGTTCGCCGCGCGCGAAGGCTGCATGGAATGCGTCCAGTCGCTGCTGGCGAAGGGCGCCGCGATCGACCTTCCGGATCCCGAAGGCGTGACGCCGCTGCTGTGGGCAATCTGGAACACGCGGTTCGACGTGGCGAAGTACCTGATCGAGCATGGCGCCAGCGTCAACCGCTGGGACTGGTGGGGCCGCACGCCCTTATATCTCGCGGTGGATTATGTGACGCTGCCGCACGGCGGACGGCCGGACCAGCCGTCGCTCGACGCCACGCTCCCGATCGACATCGTCCGCCTGCTGCTCGACCAGGGCGCGGATCCGAATCCACAGTTGAAGATGACCGCGCCCCTGCGCGCCACCGGCAATGATCGCGGGCTCGACACGATGCTGACGCCGGGGACCACGCCATTGATTCGCGCGGCGAAGGCGTTCGACGCCGACTCGATGACGGCGCTGCTCGATCACGGTGCGGACATCACGCTGACGACGAGCCGCAACATGACGGCGATGCTGGCGGCGTCGGGGATGGGCTCGGTGGATGCCGACACCCGCGGCTCCTACACGACCTCGGACGTGCAGCAGCGCGCTATCGCCGCGCTCGACCTGATGCTGCAGCATGGCGGCGCGATCAACGGCAAGGCCGGCCAGTTCGCGCAGGCGCCGCTGCACGGCGCCGCGTTCTGGGGCTGGAACCAGGTGGTCGAGTTCCTGCTGTCGAAGGGAGCGGATATCAACTTACCCGACAGCCGTGGCTACACCGCCGTTGACTATGCGATGGGTCGCGCCGGCGGTAACAGCCGCGGCGGCCAGCGTGTCGATGTGCACAAGGACACCGCCGATCTGCTGATGTCGAAAGGCGGTGTTGCGGGTACTCCTGTGCGCCAGCCAGTCCGCACGGGCGGGTCTTCAGAGCCGCCCCCGGCCGCCGGCCGGTGATTCCCTCCTGCGGGTGAGTTCAACAAAAGACACGACGAAAAGACCGATTAGTGTTCCGCGCCAGCCTGCGGGTTATGAAGCGGGATGAATGCGCAGGCTGGCGGGTGCCGGGCGGGTCTGAAGACCCACCCGTACGAATGCGGACTGTAGGGGCGGGTCTGAAGTGTCTGACGACCGGACAGGGCTGACCCGCCCTACAAATCTCAGCGTGCGACGTTGATGATCACGCCGCCATACACGCGGTGGCCGTACCGCGTCTCCTGTCCGAAAAACGCCGGGGCGTCGTCCTGTGACTGGACCGCGATGAAGCGATAGTCGCCGCGGAGTCCGAACCGGCCGCTGTACCACTTGATGCCCGCGCCCACGTTCCCGGTCAGGAACGTGTTCGTGTCGTTGATGCCGAGATCGGCGCGCTCGAACAGGCTCAGGCCGCCGACGCCACCGGTGACGTACGGCACGACCGGTCCGTTGGCGACGTGGACGACCACGTTGCCGCTGTAATTCAGCAGGTGCGGCGTCTTCGCGTCGGTCAGCGATGCGCCGTTGAAGTCGAGGCTCTGCGACACGCCGAGCGCGCCGCTCAGCTCGCCCTCGACGCCGACGTAGCGGTTGAAGTTCACCGCGACGCTGCCGCCAAGGTCATAGTTGCCGAAGCTCGGTGAACGCGTGTCCTTCCCTTCGGTGAAGAAGACGCCGCCGCCGGGAATGATCGAGATTTCGACCTTGCCGGGACCAGACGCCGAGGCCTCTGGCGCCTGTGCGAGCGCGGGGCTCGTCCCGATGAGTGCGATGAACGCGGTAAAGAGTGCAGTGCGAACAGTCATGATGGTCTCTCCCTTATGAAACGGGTATGCCTCCGAGTGCCTTGTAGACAGCGATGACGCTGGTGAAGACACCGGCTTCGGCCTCGGCCACGGAGTCCTCGGCCTGAAGCTCGGTGCGCTCCGCGTCGAGCAAGGCGAGAAAGTCGGCTGCACCTTCGCGATACCTGACCCTGGCGATCGCGGCGGCGCGGCTGCTCTCCCGCGCTTGCTCGGCGAGCTTGACGAGGCGCTCCTGCTCCTCGCGATAGTTGACGAGCGTGTTTTCGGTTTCCTCGAGCGCCTGCAGTACGACCTGTTCGAACTCGGCGATCGATTCGCGTGTGACGCCTTCGACACCGCGGAGTCGCGCCTTCGCACTGCCGATGTCGAAGGCGGCCCAGCTCAATGCCGGCGTCACCGCCCACGCCCGCGTGTCGGCAACGTCGAACAGGTTGCCGCGTCCTGCCAGCAGCCCGAGGAAGCCGCTGACGCTGATGTGCGGATAGAGATCCGCAGCCGCGACCGCTTCGTTCGACGTCGCCGCGGCCAGGCGTCGCTCGGCCGCTCGAACGTCGGGACGATGGCGGAGGAGCGCGTCGGGATCCCCGATCGGGAGTGCCTTGGCCAGCACAGGGTACGGACGCAGCGTCAGATCCACGCCGAGCGCACCCGGTCGAACGCCGATCAACACGGCCAGTCGGTGCTCACGCTGCGCGATCGCGCTCCGCAGCGGTGGAATGCTGGCCTCGATCGCGGCGACCCGGGCGCCGGCACTGGCCACGTCCTGCTCTTCGCCGATTCCGGCGTCGCGGCGGACCTGCGTCAGCCTTAGCGTCTCCTGTTGATTGGCCAGACTTCGTTCCGCCACCGCGAACCGCTGCTGCAGCCCGCGCAGCTCGAAGTAGTTGCGCGCGACTTCCGCCGCCACGCTGACCCGGACATCGTCGAGGCTCGCTTCGAACCCCTGCGCGGTGGCGACCGCCGAACGCACCTGGTTGCGGACGCGGCCGAACACGTCGATCTCCCAGAACGCATCGAAGCCGGTGCTGTAGTTCGAAACGGTGATCGGCGTGTTCGTGAAGCCGGGAATCGCCTCGCTCCGCCGGTCGACAACGGCGTCGGCCGTGACCGTGGGGTAGCGATCGCGCTTCACTTCGTCGAAGATCGCGCGCGCCTGATCGACGCGCGCCACGGCGATCCGGATGTCGTGATTGGCGGCAAGGGCGCGCGATTCGAGCTCGTCGAGGACCGGATCCTCGAACTGCGCCCACCACCGGGGATCGAAGGCCTGCTCCGTCACCAGTGCGGGCTCCGCGTTGTGCAGCGCCACGGGCGAGACCGTTGGCGGCGTGTACGGCGACCGCACCGCGCACGCCGTCAGCATCATGGCGAGTGCGAGGTAGGCCGGGATCCGCGAAGCGATCCCGCCGATGTGTCTGATGCTCATGTCAATTCACCTCCGTCGACGCGGCGACATCGAGGCGCGGGTGACGCGTTGCCGACGCGAGGCGATCGGTCAGGCGGCCGATCAGCGTGTAGAAGACAGGCGTGAGGAACAGGCCGAACGAGGTCACGCCCAGCATGCCGGCGAAGACGGCGATGCCCATCGCCTGACGGATTTCGAACCCCGCGCCCGACGAGAACACCAGCGGCAGCACGCCCATGATGAACGCCAGCGACGTCATCAAAATTGGCCGCAGGCGGATGCGGCACGCCTCGAGCACCGCGGTGACGTGCGACACGCCTTCCTCTTCGCGCTGCTTCGCGAACTCGACGATCAGGATGGCGTTCTTGCAGGCCAGCCCCGCGAGCACGAGGAAGCTGATTTGCGTGAACACGTTGTTGTCGCCACCGGTGAGCCACACCCCGGCAATCGCCGAAAACAGCACCATCGGGACGATGAGGATGACGCTCAGCGGCAGGATCCAGCTCTCATAGAGGGCCGCCAGCACCACGTAGACGAGCAGCACGCACAGCGGGAAAACGAACAGCATCGTGTTGCCCGAGAGCAGTTCCTGATAAGCGAGCTCCGTCCACTCGAACGACATCCCCGGTGGGAGCTGCCGATCGAGCACGCCGGCGATCGCCGCCTGCGCCTGACCGGAGCTGAATCCCGGTGCCGGACCGCCGTTGATCTCCGCCGCGGGATAGCCGTTGTAGTGCATCACCTGGTCGGGCCCGTAGCTGCGCGTGACCGTGACCAGCGATCCGAGCGGCACCATCTCGCCCCGGTCGTTGCGTGTCTGCAGACGGCGGATCTGTTCCGGCTGGAGACGGAATCCCGATTCCGCCTGTGCGTTCACCTGGTAGGTGCGGCCGAATCGATTGAAGTCGTTGACGTAGAGCGAGCCGAGATACACCTGCAGCGTTTCGAAGACGTCCGTCAGCGACACGCCGTAGCTCTTGACCCGCTCACGATCGACGTTGGCGTCGATCTGCGGCACGCTCACCTGGAAGCTCGAAAACAGTCCGGCCAGCGACGGTTGCTGCTGCGCCTTCGCCAGGCTGCCCTGCAGTTGTCCATACAACTGCTCGAAACCGGCGCCGCTGCGATCCTCGACGTACAGCTTGAAGCCGCCGACGGTGCCGAGGCCCTGCACCGGCGGTGGCGGGAAGATCGCGACGATCGATTCAGGAATCTGCGCGAAGAACTGCTGATTCAGCGCGCCGACAATGGCGCCGGCGCTCAAGTCCTGACGCCGCCGCTCCTCTGACGGCTTCAGCACGACGAACGCGATCCCGGTATTCGGCGAGTTGACGAAACCGTTGATCGACAGGCCCGGGAATGCCACCGAGCTCAGCACGCCCGGGTTCTTCAGGGCGATGTCCGTCATCTTCCGGATGACCGCGTCGGTGCGGTCGAGCGTCGCGCCGTCGGGAAGCTGCGCGAACGCCACGAGATATTCCTTGTCCTGCGTCGGCACGAATCCCGGCGGGACGCGCGAGAAGCCAGCCGCCGTGAGCCCGATCAGGCCGACGTAGAGCGCTACCGCGACGAACGACACCCGCAACACGCGCGAGACACTGTTGGAATAGGCGCCGGACGCACGGTGGAAGAACGCATTGAAGCGACGGAAGAACCAGCCGAACAGCCGATCGGCCGCGCGCTGGACGAGATCGCGGCGCGCGCCACGCGCGTGCAGCAGGCGCGACGCCAGCGCCGGGCTGAGTGTCAGCGAATTGAACGCCGAGATGACCGTCGAGATGGCGATGGTCAGCGCGAACTGGCGGTAGAACTGACCCGAGAGGCCGCTGACGAACGCGGTGGGCACGAACACGGCGCAGAGCACCAGCGCAATCGCGATGATTGGACCCGACACTTCCTCCATCGCCTTGCGCGTCGCCTCGATCGGCGACAGGCCCCGTTCGATGTGCCGCTCCACGTTCTCCACCACCACGATCGCGTCGTCCACGACGATGCCGATCGAGAGGACGAGGCCGAAGAGCGAGAGCGTGTTCAGGGAGAACCCGAAGGCGAGCATCACCGCGAACGTGCCGATGAGTGATACCGGCACCGCGACCAGTGGAATGATCGAGGCGCGCCACGTCTGCAGGAACACCATCACGACGAGGACGACCAGCAGGATCGCTTCGAACAGCGTCTCGACCACGGCGTGGATCGAGTTGCGCACGAACACGGTCGGGTCGTAGACGATGCGGTAGTCGACGCCGGCGGGAAACGACGCCTTCAGCCGTTCCATCGTTGCGCGCACCTGGTCCGAGGCTTCGAGCGCGTTGGTGCCGGGCCGCTGGAAGATGCCGATCGCCACCGCCGGCTGGTTGTCGAGCAGGCTGCGCAATGCGTAGGTGTTAGCGCCGAGCTCGACCCGCCCGACGTCGCGGACGCGCGTGATCTGGCCGTCGGCCGTGGCGCGGACGACGATGTCGGCGAACTCGTCTTCGGTGGTCAGGCGGCCGCGGGCATTCACCGAGAGCTGGAACGTGGTGTCCACCGGTGCCGGCGGCGCGCCGAGCACGCCGGCGGCAACCTGCACGTTCTGCTCGCGAATCGCGCGGATCACGTCGGTCGTCGTCAACTGCCGCGACGCCAGGCGATCCGGATCGAGCCAGATACGCATGCTGTATTCGCCGGCACCGAACACCTGCGCGGCGCCGACGCCGGGAATGCGGGTGAGTTCGTCCTTCACCCGCAGGTAGGCGTAGTTGGCCAGATACAGGTTGTCGTAACGCTGGTCGGGCGAAACGAGGTGGACGACCATGATGAAGTCCGGGGTCGCCTTCTCCGTGACAACTCCGATCCGCTGGACTTCGGCTGGCAGCCGCGGCAACGCCTGGGCGACGCGGTTCTGGATCTGCACCTGCGCGTTGTCGAGATCGGTGCCGAGCGCGAACGTGATCGTCAGCGTCATCCGTCCGTCGGACGTCGCCTGCGAGAACGTGTAGAGCATGTCCTCGACGCCGTTGATCTGCTGCTCGAGCGGCGACGCCACCGTCTCGGCGATCACCTTCGGATTGGCGCCGGGGTAGGTGGCGTGTACGACGACGGTCGGCGGGACAACCTGGGGGTACTCGCTGACCGGCAGCCGGAACACCGCGAGCGCGCCGGCCGCGACGATCAGCAGCGAGAGCACCGCGGCGAAGATGGGGCGGTCGATGAAGAATTTCGAGAACGTCATGGCAACCTCGTTCGCGCTCAGTTGGCGGTGACCGGCTGCACGCGTGCGCCCGGACGAATCCGCTGCAGGCCGTCGACGACCACCGGCTCGCCGGCTTTCAGGCCGTCGCGAACCACACGCAGGCCGTTGACGATCGGACCGAGCGTCACCGGCCGGTACTCGATCTCGTTCTTCGGGGAGACCACGTAGACGAACTTCTTGCTCAGGTCGGTACCAACCGCGCGGTCCTGAATCAGCAGTCCGTCATACGAGCCGGTGCCGGCCAGGCGCAGCCGGATGAACAGCCCGGGCGTCAACTGGCCATCGGTATTGCGGAAGACTGCGCGACCGCGGATCGTGCCGGTGCTGGGATCAACCTGGTTGTCGAGGAAGTCGAGACGCCCTTCGTGCGGAAAGCCCTCCTCGTTGGCGAGCGCCATCTGGACGTGGCGATCGATCGCCGCGCGGTTCGCCCCCTTGCCGCCGGCGGCCATGTATTTCAGGAAGATCTGCTCGTCGGCATCGAAGTAGGCGTAGACCGGATCCAGCGAGACGATCGTTGTCAGCAGCGTCGCTTCACCGGGTCCACTGGACACGAGGTTGCCTTCGGTGACGATGGCGCGGCTGACGCGACCGTCGATCGGCGAGGTGACGCGCGTGAACTCCAGGTTCAACTCCGCCGCGCGCAGTCCGGCTTCGACGGCCGCGACCTGCGCCGCCGACTCCTGCGCGAACGAGGCGCGGCGGTCGCGCTCCTCGCTCGACATCGCGTTCTCGCTGCGAAGCCGCTCCGCGCGTCCGAGCTCGCTGTTGGCGCGCGCGACGGTGGCGTGGGCGCGATCGAGTTCGGCGCGAAGCCTGTCGACTTCCGTCTGGAACGGCCGCGGGTCGATTTGGAACAGCACGTCGCCGCGGTGGACCATCGCGCCCTCCGAGAAGCGGACGGCGGAGACGAATCCCGAGACGCGCGGACGAACGTCGACGGAATCGACCGCCTGGAGTCGTCCGGTGAATTCATCCCATTCGGTCACGGCGCGTTCGAGCACCGGCGCGACGGTGACTTGTGGCGGCGGTGGCGGAGCCTGCTCGGCGGAGGTTCTGGTGCACGCGGCGATTGCGGCGGTGGACGCGAGCGCGGCGACGAGCAGCGCGACGCGCGTCGCGGGGGTTTTCAGGAAGGCGTTGTGTGAAGCGTTCATGCACCGCAGTCTCGCGTCTGCCGACGGGCGCGCACAATCGGGCAGTGGACGCAAGAGCAGCTACAGCTTGAGCAGCATGCCGGGAGTCTCCGTGTTGAGGAGATGGATCTACGACTTTTGGACGAGGCGGCGCTCGTCCTTGCGACCGCTCGCGCCTTCCGGGCAGAGTCGTCGATAATCGAACGGTCGTTGTAGGGCGGGTCTTCAGACCCGCCCTGAAGAACCGGGAGCATCAGATGGCCGCTGAAGACAACGCGTTGTGTGGCGAAGACGTCACGACCGTCGGTACCGGCGAGGGGTGTGGAAGCGCCATCGACGAGCAGACGCGCCGCATCATCGATTCGGGCGACATCGCGGCGCTGCGTGGGGCGCTGCTCGCCGAGGCAACCGGGCGGCGCCGGGCCGAGTGCCTGGCCAACATCCAGATCGAAATCACGAAGTACACGCTCGATCTGCTCGTGCGCGTGCCCAACCTCGAGGCGTTCTTTCACGCGCTGCTGAAGACGCTTGCCGAAGAGGGGGAGAGCCACGCGGCCGGTGTGTGGTTGATCAACGAAGAGAAGCCGACCTGCGAGTTCTGGATGGCGCATCTGTTCGGCGAGGTCTTCACCGCGGAGGATCTGGGCGAGACCTATTTCCCGCGCCTGGCGATGGCCGACCATCTGTTCGCGCACAAGCCTGGCTGGGAACAGACGATCGAATACCGCAGTGACGATCCCCGGCTGCCGCCAATCGTTCGCGAGTTCAACTGCTCCCGCGGGCTGTTCACCACCCTTGCCGCTCCCCTGCTGCTAGGGGGGAAGAACCTCGGATGGATCACGCTGTGCGCGATCGAGTCCGAGGGCACCGACTCGTCGTGGTGGCGCATCGCGCTGGTCGAGGCGATCGCCCGGCACGCGGCGCTGGCGCTGCACAAGAGCCGACTGTTCGAGCAGAAGCGGGCCGAAGAGCGGCGCAAGGCGATTCTCGAGGAGCGCAACCGCATCGCGCGCGACATCCACGACAACCTGGCCCAGGGCTTCGGCGCCATCCTGATGCAGTTGCAGGCGGCGCAGCGTGCCGGCGCCGTGTTGCCGCCGGCGGTCGAACGCAGCATCGATACGGCGATCGAGCTGGCGCGCACACACATGGTCGAGGCCCGCCGATCGGTCGGCGCCCTGCGACCGAATGTGAGCGGCAGCGAGGATGTCGCCCGGGCGATCAGGCGCGTTGCGGAACTGGCGCAGAAGACGTCCGACATCCCGATCGACGTCCACATCGACGACCTGCCGCGGTTCGGCGACGGCGTCGAGCGCGAAGTGATCGGGATCGCACAGGAAGCGTTGACCAACGCGGTTCGCCACGCGCGCGCTCGACGCATCACGATCCGGGCCGCCACCGTCAATGCACTGGGCCTGCGACTGTCGATCGCCGACGATGGCCGTGGCATCCCGCGCGAGCGCCAGTCCAGCGGCTTCGGGATGACCAGCATGCAGGAGCGCGCCGAACGGATCGGCGCGTCGCTGACGATCGTCACCGCCCCGCGCAGCGGCACCGAGGTGGTGCTCGCGTGGGAGCCGGGCCTACTGCCGACGCAGATTCATGCCTTCAACTGAAATCACGACCCCAACCGCCCGCGCCCGCGTCCTCCTGGTGGACGATCACGCCCTCCTGCGTACCGGCGTCGCCAACATCATCAACCAGGAGTCGGATCTCCACGTCGTCGCCGAAGCCGAGAACGGCGCCGACGCGCTCAGCGCCTACGAGCAGTACCAGCCGGACGTGACGCTGCTCGATTTGCGGATGCCGGTGATGGAAGGCGTCGAGGTGGTCCGCCGGCTGCGCGAACGCGACCCGCAGGCGCGGGTCATCGTGCTCACGACCTACGACACCGACGATGAGATCTCGCGTGCGCTGAAGGCGGGGGCCAAAGCCTATGTGCTCAAGGACATCTCCGCCGACGGCCTGGTCGCGTGCATCCGCGACGTGCTCGCCGGGAAGACGTACCTGGCGCCCGCCGCCGCGGCGAAGCTGGCGGAGGGTGTCACACGCGTCCAGCTCACACCGCGCGAGCTCGCAACGCTGCGGCTGATGGCGGACGGCAAGGCCAACAAGGAAATCGCGCAGGGCCTGGGGATCAGCGACCGTACGGTCAAGACCCATCTCGGTCACCTGTTCGAGAAGCTTGGGGTCACGAGCCGTACCGAGGCGGTGAAGGTGGCCACACGCCGCGGCCTCGTGCGGTTGGACTAGCCACAAAAAGAAGTCACGACGGTCGTCAGCGTCGGCCTTCGCGGCTAGCCGATGGGCGGGCCCAGGCGGACGATCTCGGTGTCGGGGGAATGCTCCTCGTACTCGTCGCCGCGCGGATCGATCCGGTAGCCCCCGACCGCGTCGTCCACCTCATTGCCATAGACGTCGAACTGCGGCGTGATGGTCAGGTCGTCCGTGGCATCGCCGTCGCTGGGATCCTCGGGTAGATCGCTCAGATCGGAAATGGCCGCGCTGTGACGCGATCCGAGTGCGGCCGCGTGCGCCGGGACGGCGGCGGTCCACATGCTCCCGCACAGGACGATGGCCGCGAGCGCGATCACGGTAAAAATGACACGGCGCGTAGTCATGAGGTGGCGATTTCTCCCGGCCCTCCGTCGTTCGTGCCCTGCACGCTTCGTTCCGTAGTGGCACGGCCGTTGCCATGCACACACGCGTGGCAATCCCCCAGAGTGCCCGTGCCGCCGGGCATCGGCTCGCGGCGGCGGCGCGCGCGCATCGCGGCATCTTCATTTCCCTCATCACTCTGATCTGCGTCGTCACCTGGACCGGCGTCGGCGCGACCGTCTGGTATGCCGAGGACGTCGTCACCGGCCTTCCGGATGACACCGCGCTGCGCGACATCGGCAGCATGGCGCAGGCGACGACGCTGCTCGACGTGCACGAGCGGCCGGCGTTCACGATCTACCAGGAGCAGCGGATCGAGGTGCCGCTGTCGCGGATTTCCAGGAATCTGGTGAACGCGATCATCGCGATCGAGGATCAGCGCTTCTATGAACACGGTGGCGTCGATGTCGTCCGCGTGCTGGGTGCCGCGATCAGCAACCTGCGTGCGGGCAACAAGGCCCAGGGTGGCAGCACGCTGACGCAGCAGCTTGCGCGTCAGGCATTCCTCACACGCGACAAGACGTATCGGCGGAAGCTGAAGGAAGTCGTGGTCGCGGCGCGGCTCGAACGCGAGTTTTCGAAGAACGAGATCCTCGAGCTGTACCTGAACAAGGTGTACTTCGGCGACGGCTATTACGGCGCCGAGGCGGCGTCACTCGGCTTCTTCGGCAAGCACGCGTCGGAGCTCACCGTGTCGGAGGCGGCGATGCTGGCGGGGCTGGTCAAGTCGCCCTCGACCTACGCCCCGACCATCAGTCGCGAGCGCGCCATCGCGCGGCGCAATGTCGTGCTGCAGCAGATGCTCGAATCACGCGCGATCGATCGGACGGCCTATCAGCGGGCGCTGCACGAGAAAGTGAACCTGTCGGACGGCCTTCGCCAGCGCGAAGGCTACGGCCAGTACTTCACCGAGGAAGTGCGCAAGCAACTGGTGCAGCAGTTCGGGTGGGACCGTGTGTATCAGGGCGGCCTCAAGGTGTACACGACCATCGACCTCGACATGCAGAAGGCTGCCGAAGCCGAGGTGATGCGATCGATCACCGACATCGAGCAGCGGCAGTTGAAGCGCCGCAAGAGCTCGACGAACGGACCGGGCGACCCGTTGCAGGCCGCGCTGGTCGCGATGGATCCGCACACCGGTGAGGTGCGCGCGATGGTCGGCGGCCGCGATTTCGATCGGAGCCATTTCAATCGTGCCACGCAGGCCAAGCGGCAGCCGGGTTCCGCGTTCAAGCCGTTCGTGTACGCGGCGGCGCTCGAAAGTGGCTTCTCACCGGCAACGTTGATCACCGACCTCGACTCGCCGATTGCCACGGTGCAGGGCGCCTGGGTTCCCGAGGACGAACACCTCGACAGCGATTCGATCACCATGCGGATGGCGCTGCGCACGTCGAGCAACCGCGCTGCCGTGCGGATGCTGCAGGAGGTCGGCATCCCGACGACGGTCAAGTTCGCCCAGACCATGGGCGTTGGCGATGTGCCGAGCGTGCCGTCGCTCGCGCTGGGATCGGGTGAGGTTACGCTGATGTCGATGACCGCGGCGTACGCGACGTTCGCGAACCGCGGCATGGTACCGGTGCCCACGCTGATCAAGCGCGTCGAAACCACTGATGGTGAAGTGCTGTACCAGAGCGCGGAACCGCAGCATCGCGGCGTCAGCGAATCCACCGCCTTCATCATGAGTACGATGATGGCGGACGTCATCAACTCCGGCACGGCCTACACGGCACGCGCCACCGGGTTCACGCTGCCGGCCGCCGGCAAGACCGGCACGACGAACGACTATCACGATGCCTGGTTCATCGGGTTCACGCCGAAACTGGTGACCGGCGTCTGGGTCGGCTACGACCAGCCACGTACGATCATCGCGAACGGCTATGCGGCGCAGCTCGCGGTGCCGTTGTGGGCGCGCTTCATGATCACGGCCACACACGGCGACGAGCCGACGTGGTTCCAGCCGCCATCGACCGTGACGTCCGCGAACATCTGCCGCTTGAGCGGCAAGCTCGCCACGGACGGCTGCCACTCAGTCGAGACAGTGGACGATGAGGGGAATCTCTCGCTGAAGTCGCAGGTCTACACGGAGTACTTCGTGCGCGGGACAGAGCCGACGGAGTATTGCCCGCTGCACAACGGCCAGACCGCACCGCCGGCCACGCTGGCGTCAACGGTGACGGCGGCCGCGCCGACCGATCATCCTCGCGCCGCGCAGCCGGAGCCCCGCCCGATCGTTCCCGGCAGTACGGTCGCGCCCACGCCACAGCCGCCGCAACAGCAGCCCACGCAGCAAGAGGAACCGAAAAAGAAGAAGCGCGGCTTCTGGGGGCGCATCTTCGGCCGCTGACGTCCGCGTGACCGCCGGAGTGACGCCAGCGCTGAACGCCGTAGCTGAACGTCGTAGAGGCCGACCTTCAGGTCGGCCTGGCGGCACTGACCGTAGCCGCTGACCGCCGGAGAGACCGACCTCCAGGTCGGCCTGCGACCGGCTCGCCTCGTCCCTCGTACAATCAACCGTGCCCTTCTCCGAAATCATCGGCCATCGCCGCATCGTGTCGCTGCTGTCGAAAGCGATCGCGCGTGGGACGTTGCCGCCGTCGCTGCTGCTGGCCGGCCCCGCCGGTATCGGCAAGCGGCGCGTGGCGCTCGCGCTCGCCGCGGCCGTCAACTGCCTCCAGCCCCGGACGTCGGGATCCGCGGCCGGTGCAACGGATGGAGGCGAGCTGGAGCAGGACGCCTGCGGCGAATGTGCATCCTGCCGTCGCATTCGACGCGGCGTGCATCCCGACGTTCTCGTGGTGGAACCGGGAGACACCGGCACGATCAAGATCGAGCAGGTGCGTGACGTCATCGATCGCGCCGGCTATCGGCCGTTCGAAGGCCGGCGCCGTGTGGTGATCGTCGACGAAGCGGACGCGATGGTGACGGCGGCGCAGAACGCGCTGCTGAAGACGCTGGAGGAGCCGCCCTCGGCGTCGGTCTTCATCCTGGTGTCGTCGCTGCCCGACGCGCTGCTCGCGACGGTGCTGTCGCGCTGCCCGCGTCTGCGATTCGGTCCGTTGTCTCCCACCGAGGTCGCGGCCGTGCTGGTACGCGATCACGGCTACACCGAACCCGACGCACGAGCCGCGGC
>DATJEU010000024.1:0-32358 GCA_035496255.1 Vicinamibacterales bacterium | reverse complement strand
CCGCAGGTTGTACCGAGGATGGTTTTTTCTTCAACGCGTTCGACGATACCGAGCCCGTGGTTCGGGTAGATGACCTTGTCGCCGACCTGGAATGTCACGTGTCCCCCGTTAACAGGTAGGTTGGTGGTAGGACCGGTCTCGTGGCCCTTCGCCTACGCTCACATTGCTGTGAGCACGGTGTCGAAGGACTCCGGGAATAGCACCGACAAGTATAGCCCACATGCCCCACCTGTATCAATGAAATTGGGCCGAAAAACGCAGATTTTGATCAATTCATCCTGCCTGGCTGCCCGTTCCGTGCAGCGAGTGTCGCTCCTGACACAGTCGAGCTTGGACGTAAGTTTCAGAACCGACAGGAGTTGAGAGGCCGCCAGGCGCGACGATTTGACAGCCGTGTGTCAGGTCGGGACTACGATCGGGCCATCGCGAGCTCGACGATCTCTTCGACCAGCTGCGGATACGTTCGACCCGACTTGCGTGCGGCCATGGCCAGCTCCGCCCGGGAACTGAGCCACGGGTTGGGGTTTACTTCAATCACGTTCACGCGTCCGTCCGGCTGCAGGCGCATGTCGACGCGGCCGTAGTCGCGCAATTCGAGCGCGTGATACGCGGCGACGGCCGTCTGTTGCAGCGCCGCCACAATGTCGTCCGGGAGATCGGTAGCCACGACCGACTTCGTGTCGCGATACGCGCGGGTGCCCTTCCCCCACTTCACTTCCGCCGCGGCAATCCGCGGTGTCCCTTCGGGCAACTTCGAGAGATCCAGTTCGATCACCGGCAGCGCTTCCGGGTTGTCGTTGCCGATCACGCCGACGTACATCTCGCGGCCATCGATGTACTCCTCGATCAGCACCGGCGAATCGAAGTTGGCGTGCAGCCAGTCCATCCGCTCCATCAGCTCGCGAATCGAGCTGACGACGGCGCTGAACTCGATGCCGATCGATCCGTCCTCGCGCGCCGGCTTGACGATGACCGGAAACTGCAGGTCGTGGGAGAAATCGAGCCGTCCGCGGAACGACTTGGCGAACACCGGCGTGTGAATGCCGTGGAACGCGAAGATTTTCTTCGCGATCGCCTTGTCCTGCGCCAGCATCAGGCCGTGCGTGCCCGAACCGGTGTATCTCCGGCCGATCAATTCCAGGAACGCCGCAATCTTGAAATCCGCCGTGTCATCGTCGGCAAACGACTCGGTGAGGTTGAACACCAGGTCGCAATCGATTCGAGCCAGCGAGATCAGGCTTTTCGGTGTCCCGTCGAGCTCGTGCAGGACGACCTCGTGGCCAAGCTTCGTCAGCGCCTCGGCAACCTCCTCTTCCACCTCTTTCTTGTCGAGCGTGCGGGTGACGGGAGCCTTCTCAGTACTCGCCGGCGTCTCGGCCTCGTCCACGAGGACGCGGTCGTAGAGGACGATGATCTTGTGTTTGGCCATCAGTGCTCGAACTGTCCTCGCGTCAGGAAATTCATTGCCAGCGTCGTTGCCAGCGCCGTCACTTCAACCAGGTACCGGGCCTCTTCGCCGACTTCGCCCCAGAGCTTCATGCGCTCGCAGGTGCGGCAGATCGAATCGATGAGGCCGCGCACAATCGGCCGCGGCACCCCGGTCCAATAGGTGATCTTCTCGACCAGCTCCGGCTTGTACCTGCTGACGATATCGGATGCTGGCCGGGCTTCCTTCCGCCGGCGCGTGAGAAAGATCTGGCCGAGATGCGCGTCGAGCGCGATGTCGATGCGGGCCTGCCGTTCCTGCGCGGCCTGCTCGTAGAACTGCTCGACGGTGACGCTGATGTCGTCCGGCGTGATATCGACGTCGCCCGTCTTGACGATCGGGTCGACGTCGGCGACTGCGCGGGCGACGCGGTCGACGTAGCGAAGCTTCTGCATCGCCGGCCATCCCTTGTATTGTCGCCGCCACGGACTGCGTGGTGTCAGCCACACGGCAAACGTCTCGGCAAAGTCTTCGTCGGGATGCTTCTGGGCGTACCACCCTTCGATGTGCCGCACGTATTTCTTGCTGAACGGCACCGGCCGGTAGTCGTCACGGTAGGATCGGAAGAACGGTCCGAATAATCGTCGCCACTCCGGCGTCGTGTAGAGGCGATACGCGTAGTTGAAGACATGCCCCGCTTCGTGGCGCATGTACATCATGATCTGGCGTTCGCTCTCGAGCGCGTCGACCGCCTTCTCCAGCGTCCGCAGCTTCGGGTCGGCAAGGTAGAACGGAATGCCGAGGACCGGCTGCTGGTCCGGACAGCCCCATTCGTCGGTCAGGTAACACTGCGGCCGGAACTTCCTGAGGCCGCGGCGATCGAGTTCCTTGTACAACTCGCGCACGTAGCCTTCGACCGGCGACCCTTCCAGACGCAGGCCAAGCTCACTGACCTTCTTGCCGAGGACGCCGCGGATTTCAGGATCGAGCGACTCGAATTTCGCGGCCACGAGTGATTCCGGATGCGGCTGCCCCGAACGAGGCTGAGGATGCCCCGAGCACCGTCGAGCGGCGGGTCCCCGGCAACGTCGAGTGGCCCGGCCCGGGCAGCGTCGAGGGGTTTGCCCCGAGCAATGTCGACGGGCTCATCAATGTACGAACGATAACACGCGAGACGCGATCGGGCAGGACGAACAATCGGCTCGGAGACTCTTCGTCCCCGAGCCGTCGTTGCGCGACAGGTTCAGATCTCTGGCGGCTTCAGGCCGTCGTCGCCGTCGCGGCCGGCGTCGCGGCTGTTGTTTTCGTCGGTACGGCGACCGGATCGATCCCAGTCGCCGCGCGCCTGGTCGCGATTGGGGTTGCGATACGCGGCGTTCGATCGATCCTGCGCGATCTCGGACCCGATCTCGCTCAACACTTCGCGCCGCACTTGCTGATCCTTCTTGAGCTCCTTGCTCTCACCTCGTCTGCGATCCGACATAGACGGTTCTCCTGGATTGGATCGAATTAGAGTCCAAGGCATGTGCCACCTCAGGCCGACCTTCAGGTCGGCCTGACCCATAATGCGGGGGATGCACCAGTTCGAACAGCTCGGCCTCTTCTATCTCGGCAAACGCTTCGACGTCACGAAGCGGACACGCCTCGACGACACCATCCTGTACGACTCGAAGGACCTCGTCACGCACGCCGTCTGCGTCGGCATGACCGGCAGCGGCAAAACCGGCCTGGGTATCGCGATGATCGAGGAGGCGGCGCTCGATGGCGTTCCGGTGCTCGCGATCGATCCCAAGGGCGATCTTTCGAACCTGCTGCTGACGTTTCCGTCGTTGTCGGCGGACGAATTCGCGCCCTGGGTGGAGGCAACGGACCCCGCCGCATCGGCGCAACAGGCGAACCAGTGGCAGAAGGGGCTCGCCGACTGGGATGAGGACGGAGACCGCATCGGCCGCTTCCGCGCGGCGGCCAATGCGATCGTCTTCACGCCGGGCAGCCGTGCCGGCACGCCGCTCGCCCTGCTCAAGACGTTGGTGGCCGGTCACGATGAAGACGACGAAGACGCCGCGGCCCGCGTTGGCAGTACGGCCGAAAGCCTGCTGGCGCTCGCCGGCTTCGGCGAAGTCGATGCTCAGAGCCGCGAGCGCACGCTGATCGCGACGATCCTGGCAAAGGCGAAGCCCGGTGATCCCGGCGACCTGCCGTGGCTGATTCAGCAGATCCAACGGCCCTCGTTCGATCGGATCGGTGTCCTCGATCTCGAAACATTCTTTCCGGCGAAGGACCGGCAGGCGCTGGCGCTGCAGTTCAACAGCGTTCTTGCCGCGCCCGGATTCGACGTCTGGCTCGAGGGCGCGCCACTCGATCCGGCACGATTGCTCTACACCGACGAGGGAAAGCCGCGGGTCGCGATCGTGTCGATCGCGCATCTCGGCGATGCCGAGCGGATGCTCGTGGTGTCGCTCCTGTTGAACGCGCTGGTCGAATGGACGCGCAAACAGCGCGGCACGGCGTCGTTACGGGCGCTGGTCTACATGGACGAAGTGTTCGGGTATCTGCCGCCGGTCGCGAACCCACCCTCGAAGGCGCCGCTGCTGACGCTGCTGAAACAGGCGCGGGCGTTCGGTGTCGGCGTGATGCTGGCGACACAGAACCCGGTGGACCTCGATTACAAGGCGCTCTCGAATACCGGCACCTGGTTCCTCGGCAAGCTGCAGACCGAACGCGACAAGGCGCGCGTCCTCGATGGCCTCGAGGGCATCGGGATGGATCGCGCCCTGCTGGACACCACGCTCTCGGCGTTGCCAGGCCGCGTGTTCCTGATGCACGACGTCCACGAACACGGCCCGGTCACATTCGAAACGCGATGGACGCTATCGTATCTGCGCGGTCCGATGAGCCGGGAGGAATTGAAGCGACTTCGGACACCAACTGCCAATTCCTCAAAGCCGGATCCCGACTCCGGATCAACTCCCAACTCCCAGGAACGAGGTCCCAACTCTCAACTCCCAAGGGAAACAGAGACGGCAGAGAAAGTCGCGGTGAAGGCGACGTCGAAACCTGTCATCCCGTCTGGCATCATCGAAGTGTTCGTCCCGGCCGGCGGAACCGCGACCTACCGGCCGATGCTCTATGGGTCGGCGAGGGTGCGCTACACGGACGCGAAGCGTGGCATCGACAGCGTCGGCGACGTCAATGCGATCGTGTCGTTCGGGAATGGGCCCGTGCCGGTGAGCTGGGACGGGGCGACGGAGGCGCCGGTCGGTCCGGACCAGCTCTCGACAACCGCACCGGCCGGCGGCACGTTCACCGCGCCGCCATCGGCCGCACTCGATCCGAAGCGTTATGCCGCGTGGACACGGGACTTCGAGGAATGGATTGCGCGCTCGAAACCGTTGCGCGTGTTCACCGCCCCCGATTTGCAGCTGACGTCCACCGCCGGGGAAGGCGAGCGTGAGTTCCGCCTCCGCGCGCAACATGCGGCGCGGGAAGCACGCGACGCGCAGGTCGAGAAGCTCCGTGGCTCCTATGCCGCGAAGGTCGCCCGCGCGACCGAGAAAGTACGTAAAGCGCAGGAGAGCGTCGGCAAGGAGGAACAGCAGGTCGGCCAGCAGCGGCTGCAAACCGCCGTGTCGGTCGGCGCGACACTTGTCGGCGCTCTCCTCGGCCGGCGCGCGATCAGCGCAACGACGCTGGGCCGCGCGACGACCGCGGCACGCGGCGTCGGCCGGTCGCTCAAGGAAGGCGAGGATGTCACGCGCGCGCAGGATCGCCTGACGCAGGCGCAGCAGGAGCTGACGGAGCTGCAGCAGGCCGTCGAGGCAGCAGTCACAGCAGTCAGCGGAACCACGGAACCAGCGATCGAGACAACCGAGATCGCGGCGAAACGCGGGGGCATCGACACACGGCTCGTCGCGCTGGCGTGGCTACCGGCCTTCTAGCAGGTACTGGCGGATGAACATCGCCGTCGCATAGAACTGAAAGTCGCGGTTCGCCTTCTTCGCGAACCCGTGCCCCTCATCCCTGGCCATCAGATACCAGACCGGCGTCCCGGTCTGGCGGACGCGGGCCACGATCTGCTCGGCCTCTTTCAACGGCACACGCGGGTCGTTACCGCCCTGCACGACCAGCAACGGCTTTGTGATCTTCGCGGCATTCGTCACCGGTGCCGTCTCGTCGAAGAACTTCGCGATCGCCGGATCGCGCTCGTCGCCGTACTCCGCCCGGCGCAGATCGCGGCGATAGCTCTCGGTCGCCTGCAGGAAGGTATTGAAGTTCGACACGCCGGACACATCGAGCACGCAGCGAATGCGATCGCTGTAGTGCGTCGCCACGGCCAGCGCCATGTACCCGCCGTAACTGCCGCCGGTCACCATCACGTGCGCCGGATCGAGCTGCGGCTGCGTCGCGATCCAGTCGAGCAGCGCGCCGACGTCCTTGACCGCGTCCTCGCGCCGCAATCCGTTGTCGAGGGTCAGGAACGTCTTGCCGTAGCCATCGGAGCCGCGCACGTTCGGCTCGATCACCGCGACGCCCAGCTCCTGAATGAAGTAATTGAGCCGGCCCAGAAACGTCGGCCGGTACTGCGATTCGGGCCCACCGTGGATGTCGACAATCACCGGCCGCCTGCCGCTGAAACGGGCCGGCGGCTGATAGGCGAACCCCGACATCTCGCGGCCATCGAACGACCGCCACTTCACGAGCCGTGGCTCGGTGAGCGCCGACGCGGGCAGGCCGCCCAGTTCGCTTGCGGTCCAGCGCGTGACCTGCAGACTGCGCGCGTCTACCGAATACACGTCCACCGGCGCCGAACCGGCCGTGAGCGACAGACCGATCTCGCGGCCGTTGCCGTGCCACTTCAGGGTGCTGATCACGCCGGCAGGAACCGTATCCACCGGTCGCGTCTTCCGTGTGGCGGTATCGAGCAGATACAGCTTCGACAGTCCGGCCTCGTTCGTCGAAAACGCGAGCGTCCGCCCATCGGGCGAGAGGTCCATCGTTTCGACGTTCCAGGCGACGCCCGTCGGAATCGGCGTCAGCGCCTTCGACGCGAGGTCGATGTAGGCCAGGGCCAGGAATTCAGCGCCCTGATCGGTGGCGACGTACACGCCGCGGCCGTCACCACTGAACACGCCATCGGCATAGGCAACGTCCGCGTCCGGCGTCAGCGCCGTCTTCTGTCCGGTCGCGACGTCGAGCAGCCACAAGCGGCTCCTGGTCGCCGACACGTATTCCTGCAGCAGCAGCGTCCGGTCGTCGCGCGACCACCGCAGCGGCGACCACCCGCCGCCGCTGACCTGCAGCACCAGACGCTTCGACTCCGGCTTTGCCGGATCGACGACCCAGATGTCACGGTCCGTGCCGTTACGGCTCGTCGAGTTGTAGGCGAGGCGATCACCCGCGGTGCTCCAGACCAGGCTGCCGTTCTGCGATCGCTTGCCGTCGGTGATCAGCGTGACCCGGCCGTCGGCGAAGTCGTAGCGATAGATCTGGCGGAATTCATCGCCGCCGGAGTCGCGCAGGAAGATGAAGTACGCGCCCGCCTTCGGCTCGTACAGCGCGTCGGTGATCGGCTCCGACTCGAACGTGAGCTGTGTCCGCGCCCCGCCCGGCATCTTGACGACGTGGATCTGCGCCGCGTTCGCGAAACGCGTCGAGATCAGCAGCTCACGCCGCTGCGGATGCCAGTCCGCGAAGGCAGCGGAACGCGAATCGGCGTAGCGCGCGACATCACGGACGATCGACGCCGGGATCGACGGAATGCCCTGGACAACCAGGTTGTCGGCAGGCGTGAGCGTCGGCGCCTGACCGTGCACGATCGCGACCCCCGCGATGACAAGGATCGTTGGAATGATTCCTCGCATGGCGAGAGCCTGAACGAAAAAAGGCCGGCTCGCAAGAGCCGGCCTCGAACCGAGAAGACGAACCGGGAACTCAGGACCGGGAAGCGTGAACGACGCGCGAGGCCCTCAGGCCGAGCACTCCCCGTCCATCACTTCCGGATTGAAGGTGTGCGATTCACCGAGGTCGATCAGATCGGCGTCGGTCACTTCGTTCGGGAGCAACTGCGCGAGGTCGTTGAGGGCCGCGGTTGCCGTCGCCGGCGGAATCCGCCGGAAGAACGCGCCGAGTTCCTCCTCGCCTTCGCGCTGCTCGCGATAGAGCTTCAGCAACCGATCGAGCGCGTCCGTGAGGCGATTTACAGGCACTTTCGACACCACCTTGCCGAAATGTGCCGTGCCCTCGTCGCTGCAGCCGCCGCCGACGAGGACGAAATACTGCGGAATCGCACGGCCCGCCACCTTGCGCACGCTCCCCTGGAACCCGATCGACCCGATGTGGTGCTGGCCACAGCCGTTCGGGCAGCCACTGATCTTGATCGATCCCGACGGCACGCCGTCGACCAGTTCGGGGCGCGCACTCAGGTACTCAGTGAACAGGCGGCCGAGCCCGCGCGACTGCGTCACCGCAAGCCGGCAGCTTTCCGCGCCCGGGCAACTGACGACGTCGCTCAGCGTATGGGCGTCGGGCGCCGCCAGGTCCGCCGCCACGAGCCGCTCGTAGAACGCGTCGACGTTCTCCGTCCGCACCCAGCGATAGACGATGTTCTGATCCGTCGACAGGCGCAGCGTCCCGTCGCTGTACGACTCCGCGAGATCGGCGAGCACACGCATCTGACCCGCGGTGAAGTCGCCCAGCGGCAGACGCACGGTCACATGGCAATAGCCAGCCTGGCGCTGCTTCGAGACGTTCTTGCGCATCCAGCGCACATACGTGTCCGGCAGCGGTGTCAGCTTGACCGCGTTCGGCGTGATCCCGGGTCCGTTGACCGGCGTCATCGCCGTGATCGCCACGGCCTGAACCGACGGCGCCGGCACCGGCGCCCAGTCCGGGGCGCCTTCCGAGCTCACGGTGTCGGGATTGAACGGCAGGGGCGCGCCGCCTTCTGCCTTGAATTCGGCGAGGCACTCCTCATACCGCTGACGGAACCCGTCCCATCCGAGCTGCTTGACGACGAACTTGATGCGGTTGCGCTGCCGGTGCTCGTAATCCCCGAAGCGATGGAAGACGCGCGCCACGGCTTCCGCCGTGTTGAACATCTCCTCGACCGGCATGAAGTCGTAGAGCACGTAGCCCGAGACCGGCAGAATCGAGGTGCCCCCCGCGACGGTGACGCGGAAGCCCTTGCGGCCGTCCTGCATGCGCGCGCGGAAGCCGATGTCGTTGATCGAGGCGAAGGCGTGATCCTCGGCGCACCCCTCGAAGCAGATCTTGAACTTGCGCGGCAGCACGCCGCTGAGCGGATGCCGCAGGAAGTAGCGCGTCATCGCCTCGCCGTACGGCGTGACGTCGAAGATTTCGGTCGGCGACGTGCCGGCGAACATGCAGCCGGTGATGTTGCGCACCGAGTTGCCGCACGCCTCGCGGCTGGTCAGGCCTTCGTCGGCGAGCTCGCGCATCGCCTCTTCGCAGACGGCGAGCGGGACGAAATGGAACTGGATGTTCTGCCGGGTGGTGATGTGGCAAAAGCCGCGCGAGTGCTTCGCCGCCACGTTCGCCAGCGCCCGGGTCTGCGATGCCGTCAGGATGCCCTGCGGAATCTTGACCCGCAGCATCTGCACGCCGTCCTGACGCTGTCCGTACGTGCCGCGCAGCAGGCGGAACCGCCGCCATTCATCCGGCGTGATCTCCTGCCGTTCGAGCTTGCCGAGCATCTCGACGAACTCGTCGATGTCGCTCTGCTTCGCGAAGTCGAGGCGGGCGCGTCCCACCGTCCGTGAATCGTCAATTACGGCCATAACCCACCTGTGAAGAGGCTCCGGCGTCAACCGGATCCTCCTTCCCCGGTCCGGCGGCAGCCGGACCACCCGCGAGGGCCAGCGCCTCGCGTATCTCCACCACTGCGCCGATCACCAGCACGCCCGGCACATCCACCGGTGCGGGCGCGGCGCCGACTCCGTCCAGTGTACCGGTCCAAATCCACTCGTCGGGCGTCGAGGCGCCGCAGACGATCGCCGCGGGCAGCGTCGCGTGCCAGCCGGACTCGATCAACGTCGTCGCGATACGGGCGCGGCCGGCCACGCCCATCATGACCACCAGCGTCACGCTGCCAGGGCGCACACCGCTCAGCGCCTCACGCAGCGGATCGCCCGAATGACCCGCCACGACCAGGAACCCTCGTGCGACCCCGCGATGCGTCACCGGGATCCCCGCCAGCTCGGGCGCCGCTACCGCCGTGGTCACACCCGGCACGACCTCGAAGGCAATGCCGGCCGCGGTGAGCGCCTGCGCTTCCTCGGCGCCGCGACCGAAGACGAACGGGTCGCCGCCTTTGAGCCGCACGACCCGCTTGCCTTCACGCGCCGCGCGGATCATGAGCCGATGGATCGTCTCCTGCCGCACGCTGGCGCGTCCCGCGCGCTTGCCGACGCAGAAACACTGCGCGCCGGTCAGCCGCCGCAGCGCGCCCGCGTCGATGAGCGCGTCGTAGAGCACCAGGTCCGCCTCCTGTACGCGCTTCAACGCCCGGACGGTCCACAACTCTGGATCGCCCGGCCCGGCACCGACCAAGGAGACGAAACCTTCGCTCATGAATTCCTGATAACTCCCAACATTGCCGTCGGGCCAACTCCCAACTCCCAACGTCGTCGCCGGTAACACTCCCAACAACGGCTTTCGCGCGCCCAATTCCGAACTGTCGATACCAGCTCACGAACTCTTGGGAGTTGGGAGTTGGCGCACCGACTCAGTCGGGAGTTGACTTCCTGTCGTACAACTCGTTGAGCAGCTGCAGCAGTTGCGGCCGGCGCTCTTCCATCGGCACGCTCTGCGACTTCCACGCACGCCGGGCCGTGTCCGCTGCCTTCATCCACTCGTCGATCTCCGCCGGCAGCCACGCCTCGAACGCCTCACGAAGCAGCCCCGCAAGCGCCGGCGCGCGGCCGTCAGTGGAAATCGCAATCGTCACGCCCTCGCGCCGCACGACCCCGCCGGCATACGCCGACGCATGTTGCGGATCGTCCACCGCGTTCACGAATACTCGCCGCGACTCGCCAGCGCTGAGCACCGCGCGATTCACGTGCGGCGGCGCCGCGGCGACGACGTACCAGGCGCCATCGACGTCGCTGTCACGAAACGCGCGCCGTTCGATGCGGACGTTCAGGCCGGCAATCTCCGATCTGACCTCCGGCGCCACGACGTGGACGCTCGCGCCCGCTGCAACGAGCCCCGCAATCTTGCCCGCGGCGACCGTCCCGCCGCCGACGACGAGTACGCGTCTTCCTGCGAGTTTCAGGAAGACGGGAAACAGCATTACGCGCTGGCGACGGCCGCCGACGCGTTATTGGGCGGCGGCGCCACCTTCCGCTCGAAGTCCGACAGGCTCCTGCCGATCTGGATCGGCGGCGCGACGCGGTCGATCATCACTTCCGCCGTCTTGTAACCGTTGCCGGTGATGCAGACCACCACCGACTCGTGTCGCCTGATCGCCCCGCGCTTGATCAGCGCGCGCGTCGCGGCGAGCGTCGTGCCGCCCGCCGGCTCGGTGAAGATGCCTTCGGTCCGTGCCAGCAGCGTGATGGCGTCGAGGATCTCCTCGTCGCTGACCATTGCGCCGGTGCCGCCGGTCTCCTTCAACACTCGCAGCACCTGGAACCCATCCGCCGGGTTTCCGATCGCCAGCGATTTCGCGATCGTGTTCGGCTTCACCGGGTCCGGAAACTCCTGATTGGCCTCGAGCGCGCGGATCACGGGTGCCGAGCCCGCGGGTTGCGCCGCGTGAATTTTCGGCAGCGTCCCCGAGACCAGGCCCACATCCTTGAACTCACGCAGGCCCTTGTAGATGCGCGGCAACAGGGTGCCGCCCGCCACCGGCGAGACGATGTGATCCGGGTAGCGCCATCCGAGCTGCTCCGCGATCTCGAAGCCCATGGTCTTCGCGCCTTCCGCGTAATAGCTCCGAACGTTGATGTTCGCGAAGCCCCACCCGTACCGATCGCCGATCTGCGTACACAGCCGGTTCACATCGTCGTAATTGCCTTCGACGGCGACGACGGTGGGGTTGTAGATCGAAGCACCCAGCACCTTCGCGGGTTCGAGATCGTTCGGAATGAACACGTAGGTCGGCAGGCCGAGCCGTGCTCCGTGCGCGGCAACGCTGCCGGCGAGGTTTCCCGTCGATGCGCAACCGAACACCGGGAAACCCAGTTCGACGGCGCGCGTGGCCGCCACCGAGACGACGCGGTCCTTGTACGAGAACGTCGGATGGTTGACCGAATCGTCCTTGATGTACAGCTCGTCGATGCCCAATTCCTCGGCGAGGCGCCGCGCGCGCACGAGCGGCGTGAAGCCGGAATTGAAGCCGGTCTTCGGCGTCTCCACCGGCAGCAGTTCGAGGTAGCGCCAGATCGATCGCGGCCGCGACTCGATCAGCGCCCGCGTCATCACGGTCTTGACCGCTTCGTAGTCGTACGAGACTTCGAGCGGGCCGAGACACTCGCTGCACACCCACAACGCCTCGGCGGGATACGTGGCACCGCACAGGTGACACGTGAGGCCGGCGACGAATTTCATACCGTTCTCCCCGAACCAGAGGCCGCGGCACCTGCCAGCGCCCCCTGGGATACACGCTGCCCGGACGACACCGCCGCGGGCACATGCACGCCGAGCACGCGGACCGTGGCTGCCACATCCGCGCGCTCGTACATGGATTTCAAGAGTTGCTCGACGCGCGGCACGTTGCGGTGTGCGAGCACCGCCACCGAGGGCCCCGCGCCCGAGAGAAACGAACCGAGCACGTCCGGATCCTCCAGTGCCAGGACCTCGGACAGCAGCGGCACCATCGATGCGCGCGCCGGCTGATGCCAGCGATCGCGAACGGCCTCGCGCAGCGCCGCGTACTCACGGGACTGAAGGGCGTGAACCAGCGCCAGCACCCGCTGCAGATTGAAGATGGCGTCGTGCCGCGGCAGCATGTCGGGCAGCGCGGCGCGCGCCTTCGACGTCGCCAGTCCGACGGCCGGCGTTGCCACGACCAGCCGCAGTTCCTCCGGCCAGTCCCAGCGCAGCGCGAGCGGATCGCCGCCAGCCTGTTCCAGCACCGACGTCAAACCGCCGAAGAGCGCCGGCGCGGCGTTGTCCGCGTGTCCTTCAACCTCGGTCGCGGCACCAAGCAGTTCCGCATCACTCAACGGACCGCTGACCGCCTCGAAGATGCGAATGCCGGCGACGGTCGCAGCCGCACTGCTGCCAAGACCTGCAGCCATCGGAATGTCACTATCGACCTCGACGATCACCGTCGGCGCGCGACGGCCGGTCCGGTTCGCGACGGTCATGTAGCCGCGTTCCAGCGCGTTCTGGCCTCTGACCGGAGGCGCGCTGCGCACCACCGTCAACCGCGCCCCGCCGTCATCGCGCACGTCGACGATGCGGGCGGTCAGGTAGAGCTGAACGGCCACGCCAAGCGTATCGAACCCGCCGCCCAGGTTGGCAACCGAGGCGGGTACGACGACGGCATGCGAAGTGGCGTTAAGTGACACGAAACAAGAAAGATATCACGAATTTCCTGGGAGCAGCATCGGCAGCGCCAGCGGCGGTTGAGCATGCCAATCCGCCTTCTCGATCTCGTCCAGCGCGGCGCGCAGGGCCCCCTCCTCGCACGCGTCTACCGTCACGACAAAGGGCAGTGCCTCCTTCGGGAAACCGGGTTCCTGCAGCAGCGCGTCCACGTTGACGTGCTGCCGGGCCAGGGCCGCCGCGATGGTGGCCATGATTCCGGGCTGGTCCTTCACGGTGAACCGCAGATAGTAGGGCCGGGGCGGCGGGCCGACGAGCCTGCCGGGCAGCCACTCCTCCGCGCCGTTTCGCAGCCGATGCGTCAGCGCCAGCAGGTCCGAGACGACGGCCACGGCTGTCGCAGGTCCGCCCGCACCCGCGCCGCTGAACGCACTCTCGCCGCCATAGCGGCCATAAATGCTCACGACGTTGTTGGCGCCCTCGTTCCGGCCGAAGCTCGAATGATTCGCCACCAGCGTCGGCCCGACCGACGCGCAGAACCCGTCCTCCGCGCCGCGGACTTCGGAAACCTGTCGAATCGTGCAGTCGAGGCGCCGCGCGTAACGGAAGTCGGCGCTGCTGATCGGCCTGATCGAACGCTTGGGGATCGCATCCGCGGCGAGGAAGCGCTGGAACGCGATGCCGGCGAGGACGACCAGCTTCGCACCCGCGTCATGACCGTCGACGTCCGCCGTCGGATCCGCTTCCGCATATCCGAGACGCTGCGCATCGGCGAGCACCGGCGCCATGTCCTCGTCGGTCTCCTGCATGCGGCTCAGGATGTAATTGCACGTGCCGTTGAGGATGCCGGCGACGCCGGTGAGTTGATCGCCTGCGAGCCCTTCGCGGATCCCGTGAATCAGCGGCACGCCGCCGCCGACCGCCGCCTCGAATCGCAGCTGGATTCCACGCGTCGATGCCAGCGCCAGCAACTCGGGCCCGTGCGCGGCCAGCAGCATCTTGTTGGCGGTCACCACGGAGGCGCCCTGCTCCATCGCCTGCTTGACGATGCTGAAGGCGGGCTCGACACCGCCCATGACTTCAACGACCACGTCCGGCGCCGACGAGAAGACCTCCTCGAGGCGTTCGGTCCATGTGACCTGTCCGCTGATCCAGTCGACGCGCTTGCGCGACACGCCGCGGTTGTAGACGTGCGTCAGATGAAGTCGATCGGCGAGTTCCGGCCGCTCGGCGAAAATCCGCGCCACCGACTGGCCGACCGTGCCGAAGCCAAGCAGGGCGACGCGCAGCGGGCGGCGCGGCCCGTTGGCCGCAATCGCAAGGTCGAAAGCAGACTGAACCGTCGCACTCACTAGAGGTATGTCCTTTCCGATCAGGACCGGCCTCGCCGTCCTCAAACGAAAAAACCCGCCGATGTGCAATCCGGCGGGTTCTGGTCTGACCGTTCGAGCAGTCTCTGAATCAACTGCTCATTGGCCCCCGCCGGCTTTCGCCACGACACATCGTCCCCGTCGTGCCGGTAATGGCACGCGTGGTAATGGACGCGGTTGAAAGGACGGCCGGGATGATCACGTTGGTCGAGTGTACAAGGTCTTTGGGCTTCGGTCTACGGGCTGGGAGCGGTGGCTCGAGAAGGCAATAACGGCAGGCATGGCCGGGAAAACCATAGACTGTTACGGTGCGGGCATCGCCGGGAGCCGCCAGCCGCGCACAGACGCCATGGCACAGCCGTTCACCATCGGAATCATTCAGGACCACGCCACCGACGACCAGGCCGCCAATCTGGCACGCGCGGAGCGTCTCGTCCGTGCGGCCGCGGGCCGGGGCGCGCAGATCATCTGCCTCAAGGAGCTGTTCAACGCACTGTATTTCTGCAAGTCGCAGCAGTGCGATCGCTTCGATCTCGCGGAGCCGATCCCGGGGCCGGCGACCGAGGCGATGCAGCGCCTCGCGCGAGAGCTGGAAGTGGTCATCGTCGTGCCGATCTTCGAGCGCCAGGCGGCGGGCGTGTATCGCAATTCCGCCGCCGTGATCGACGCCGACGGGACGCTGCTCGGCGCGTACCGCAAGATGCACATCCCGGACGACCCGCTCTTCTACGAGAAGTACTACTTCACGCCGGGCGACGGCCATCTCGATGACCACGGCGAGCGGCCGGGCGCCGCCAACGGCTTCCGCGTCTGGAAGACGCGCTACGCGACCATCGGCGTGCTGATCTGCTGGGATCAGTGGTACCCCGAAGCGGCGCGCATCACCGCGTTGCTCGGCGCGCAGGTGCTGTTCTACCCGACGGCGATCGGCTGGCACCCCGCCGAGAAAGACGAGTGGGGACAGGCACAGGTCGATGCGTGGCGCACGATCCAGCGGTCGCACGCGATCGCCAACGGCATCTACGTGGCGTCCCCGAATCGCATCGGCCACGAAGACGAACCGGGCACCAACGGCATCACCTTCTTCGGCCATTCGTTCATCGCCGATCCGTTCGGCCGCTACGTCGCCGAAGCGGGCGAACAGGAAGAGATCCTCGTGGCCACCTGCGATCCGGATCTGATTGAAACCGTCCGGCGCAACTGGCCGTTCCTGCGCGATCGCCGCGTCGACGCCTACGGGCCGATATTGAAGCGGTATATCGGGTGAGAACCGCGTGTTCGTCCTTCTGCGTTCTGTGTTCTCAGTTCGTGTTCAGGTTCGGTTCTTTGGCTCGAACCTCGAATTAGCTGGCCGCGACTGAGAAAGATCCGAACCTGAACAAGAACCGAACCTGAACACGAACCGAGAACAGAGAACCGAGAAGCGTGAACACTCGTCGTCATTTCCGCATGCCTGCGGAATGGGAACCGCATCGCGCCACCTGGATCGCGTGGCCGCACCACGAACCCGACTGGCCCGGCAAGCTCGGGCCGATTCCGTGGGTATACGTGGAGATCGCGCGGGTCATCGCCGAACACGAACCGGTCGAAATCCTCTGCCAATCCAACGAGGTGCGCGATGCCGCCCGGGCGGCGCTCGAGGCGCACGGCGTCCGCCGCGATCGCATCCGTCTGCACATCGTCCCCACCGATCGCGTGTGGCTGCGGGACTCCGCGCCCACCGGCGTCGTCGACGCCGACGGACGCGTGGCGCTGCTCAATTGGAATTTCAACGCCTGGGCGAAGTACGACAACTGGCGCCAGGACGTCGAGGTCGGCAAGGCGCTCGCGAGGATCACCGGTCTGCCACGGATCGAACCGACGCGCGGCGATGGCGGTCAACGTCTGGTCCTCGAAGGCGGCGGGATCGAGGTGAACGGCCGCGGGCTGCTGCTGGTGACCGAGGAATGGCTGCTGAGCGACGTGCAGGTCCGCAATCCCGGACTGACGCGGTCCGACTACGAACGGCTGTTCAACGAGTGGCTCGGCGTCCGCTACACGATCTGGCTCGGCGACGGGTGCGTCGGCGACGACACGCACGGCCACATCGACGACATCGCCCGCTTCGTGCGCGAGGACACGATCGTCCTTGCGGTCGAAGACGATCCCGCCGACGAGAATCACCGGCGATCGCTCGACAACCTGCACCGGCTCGAGCAGGTGAGCGACGAGACCGACATCGGACCCCTGCGGATCGTGACGCTGCCCTTTCCGCGGCCGGTGATCATGAACGGCGAGCGGCTGCCGGCGAGCTACGCCAACTTCTACATCGCCAACGGCGTGGTCCTGGTGCCGACGTTCAACGATCCCAACGACCGCATCGCGCTCACTACGCTCGCCGAGCTGATGCCGTCACACACCGTCGTCGGCATTCACGCCGTGGATCTCGTGTGGGGCCTGGGGACGCTGCACTGCCTGACGCAGCAGGAGCCGGCAGGCCAGACATAGCCAATTCCCAACTCCCAACATCTGTCGCGCGCCCAACACCCAAGAAGTCCCGACGCTGCGTCGGAACTCCGTTTGGGAGTTTGGGAATTGGGAGTTGCGAGTTGTTATCGTCCCACTCTCAGAGAGACCATCGCCGCCGCCCCCGGCATCGCCACGCCGAGGATCTCTTCGTACTTCGTGTCGAACAGGTTCGTACCGTCGATGGCCACTTCGTAGAGCGACGCGAACCGGCGCGAGACGCGCACATCCAGCAGCGCGTAATCCGACGTGCCCGTGCTGTTGCTGCGTCGCCGCACCTCGAAGCGAGGCGCCACGCGCAGGCCGCCGCCGACGGGAACCAGCGCGGCGGCCGTCAGCGATCGCGGCGAGTAGTCGAGCAGATACAACGACATCTGCGTAATCGCCGGTGCGTCAACGGTCAGGCCGGTGTAGCCGGCCTGCACGAAGGCGTCGTGAGCAAAGATCCGGCGAACGGTTACTTCGGCGCCCTTCGTCGCGACGTTGCGCACGTTGTAGGTGCGCCACCGGTCGGTGGCCGCCGGCGTGCCGCAGGAAAAGTCCGAACACAGCCAGTCGATCACGTCGCGGTCGGCGCGCCCGAACAGTGTTCCCTGCAGCATCCAGTTCGGCGACGGGAAGAACTCCGCGCCGCCTTCGCCGGCCCACGAGCGCTCGGGGCCCACGTCGGGCCGCGCCAGGTGGTTGCGATCGGAGTAATAGCGCTCGGTGAACGACGGCACGCGGAACGCACGTCCGCCGGACGCGCGCAGCCGCAGACGCGGTGAGGCCCAGAAGCTGATGCCGGCCGCGGGACTCCACGACGACCCGAATTCGGAGTACTCGTCCATCCGCACACTCGCGTCGAACTCGGTCCGGCTGCCCAGCCCCTGCCGCCACTCGCCGAATCCACTGATCCGCCGCAGCTCGTGGTCGCCAAGATTGTTCGAGCGAATCCAGGTCTCGCCGCCGTCGCTGCCGATCGTCACGGTGGCATGGCGGCGCAGCGATCGCGAGGCCGTCACCGTTCCCAGCGCTTCGTGGGTGCGATGAATGCTCGCGGGTGTCGTGGGCGTGAACACGAATTGGTCGCCATGCGTGCGGTAGGACGCGGTGCCGTTGAACGACCAGCCGGCGACGTCCCCGAACGCGTGCGTCCCCGACAACATCGTCTGGTTCGTCCGTTCGCGCGACATCGCATCACCGGTGGCCGCGGCACCGTAGAAGTTGCGTGCGCCGAAGTCCTTCCACAGGTATGAGGCCGACACGCTCGACGACCGGCCGATCGTGGTCCGCGACTGCACGATGCCCGTCCGGAAATCGCGGTCGTCGATGAAGCCACCCGACCGATCGAACGAGGCGGCCAGCATTTCGCCGACCGAACCGCGCGAGCCGCCGGCGACGCCGCGTAGCTGGCCTGACCCGAAACTGCCTCCGTCCACGGTGAGTGACGGTGTGACGGCGCGGTCCGATGCCGTGGCTCCGGCCGACACCGACCGCGTGATCACGTTGATCGTGCCGCCGAAGGCGTCGGCCCCGAACAGCGACGACCCGGGCCCATACATGACCTCGATCCGTTCGACGGCGTCGAGCGGCACTGGAATATCACCGTTGTGGTGTCCGGACTGGGCGTCGTTAATCCGGATGCCGTCCACCAGCACGAGCATCTGGCCGAAGCTGGCGCCGCGAACGGAGAAGTCGGTCTGAACCCCACGCTCCCCGCGTGCCCGCACATCCACCGACGCGGCGAGCCGGAGAACGTCGGCGATGGACTGGACCGGAAGTGCCGCCAACTGCTCGCGCGTAATGACGGTTACGGACCGTGTCACCGTGCCCAATTCCACCGGCGTGGCCGCTGCTGTCACCACCACGGTCTGCCGATAACCCTCCTGGGCCGCCACCTGGTGTCCGGCCAGGACGCCGAGCACCGCACACAGACGAATGACCTGTTTCATGCCTCTCCCTGGCGTGTGCGGCGCCGCACTCCGCACATGGGCGGCTGCGCACAGTCCTCGACCAACGTCCAGCCCAATTCCGGAGTTCCCGCGATGAACCGTACCCGGCCGTACCAACGGCTGCTTCTGGCGTGTGCCGCCGGCGTGCTCGGGTTCGTTCTGCAGCGGCTGCCGATACCGGCGCTGGTTCCGATCTGGCCCGCCCGCAGCGTCACACTGCCGGTGGCGATTTTACTCGGGCCGTGGTACGGCGTCATCGCCACGACCATCGCCATCGTGACGGCCACTTCGCGATGGGCGCTCGTCGGCATCTGCGTCGTCGAAGCGGTCGTCATCGGTCTCGCGGCACGGCGGCGATATTCACCACTCGTCGTCGGTACGCTGTTCTGGGTTGCCAACGGACTCACCTTCGCGGTGCGCCCCTCGCTCTACGGCGCCGCGTACCCCGCTTCGGTCATCTGGCCGTACGCGCTGCAGACGATCATCAACGGCATGGTGTCGCTGGTCGTGGCGGACCTGCTCGCCACGACCCTGTCGTTCCGCGTCTTCAATCAGTCGCAGCCGGAGCTGCCGCGCCTGCGCAATTACGCGTTTCACGCCTTCGTCCTCGCCGCGCTCGTGCCCGTCCTGATCCTGAGTTCCGCGGCCGGGCAGATCGTGGCCGATCGCCAGGAAGCGGAAGGGCGCACGCAGCTCGCCCATCTCACCGAGTCGACGGCGCAACTGATCGAATCCTACGTGGCCGAGCATCGTCTGATCGCCGAGGACCTGGCCGGCCAGATGACGCTGGCGACCGATGACGACCAGCGGCTGGCGATCATGCGGACGATCGCGCGGACGCACAGCGCCATCGACCACATCACCGTCGTCGATTCCGCCGGTCGTCTGCATCTGACCACGAACATGTCGATCGCCGCCGATTCCCCGCTGCGGACGCAGGGAGCCGGCGCGCGCGACTATTTCCGCACCGCGGTCGCCACCGGCAAGACGGCCGAATCGGGCGTGCTCGTCTCGCTCATCGACGGCACCCCGACGTCGGTCATCGCGACGCCGTACTACCGCCGCGACGGCGAACTCGAGGGCGTCGCCTGCGTCATCCTGCGGCTCGATGCGCTGGCCCGGTTCGTCGAACACCGGGGCGAGATCCCGCAGGCCGACATCACCCTCGTCGACGAACGCAACCACGTCCTCTACGCCGGCGCCCGCACCGGGCGGCGGCAGGGCGACGACCTCTCTGAATCGCCGCTGATGATCGCCGCGCGCGGCGCGACGGCGGCGACGTTCGATTACGCCCTCGATACGCCACGACGCGTGCAGGGTCCGTACGTCGTCTCCGCGGCGATCGTCGAACCCACGGGCTGGCACGTCTACGCCGAACACTCCCTGCTGGCCATGCGGCTGCAGTCCGCCCGCTACTACGAGCTCGCGGTCATCCTCATCGGCGTCGCGCTCGGCTGCGCCGTGCTCGGCGCCAGCCGCTTCTCACGCGCGGTGACGCGGCCGCTCGAGGATCTCGTGTCGATCGTCCGGACGGTGTCGCTGCAGGCAGACCCCTCGATCGCGCCGCGCGCCGACGCCGCCGGCATCACGCTGCGCGAAACCTGGGAGCTGGTCGAAGACGTGAACCGCATGCACGAGCGGATGGCCGACTCGTACAGCCAGTTGCAGCAGGCACTCAGCCAGAAAGACGGACTGAACCGCGAGCTGCAGCAACTGACCGCGGAGCTGGATCAGAAGGTCCGCGACCGGACGACCGAGCTGATGCGCGCGAAGCAGGCGGCCGAACAGGCCAGTCGCGCCAAGAGCGAGTTCCTCGCGAACATGAGCCACGAAATCCGCACGCCGATGAACGGCATCGTCGGCATGACGGAACTGGCGCTGAGTACGCCGCTCACCGAGACGCAACGCGATTACCTGGAGACGGTGCGGCAGTCGGCGGAATCGCTCCTGGTGATCATCAACGACATCCTCGACTTCTCGAAGATCGAAGCCGGCAAGCTCCATATCGACGCCGTCGACTTCTCGCTGCGCGCGATGATCGACGACACGCTGAAGCCGCTGGCGTTTCGCGCGCACCAGAAACGGCTCGAGCTGCTGATCGATGTGAAGACCGACGTGCCCGACGTCCTCGTCGGCGACCCGATGCGCGTGCGGCAGGTGCTCGTCAACCTCGTGGGCAATGCCATCAAGTTCACCGATCACGGTGAGGTCATCGTCCGCGTCGAACTCGAGCCCGGCGACAACGCCGACGCAGTGGTCCTGCACCTCCGCGTCATCGACACCGGCATCGGCATTCCGCTGCCGAAACAGGCGCAGATCTTCCAGGCGTTCACGCAGGTCGACGGATCGCCGACGCGGCGCTTCGGCGGCACCGGGCTGGGCCTGACGATTTCCGCGCAGTTGGTCGCGATGATGGCCGGACAGATCTGGGTGGACAGCGAGCCCGAGCGCGGATCCTGCTTCCACGTGCGGCTGACGCTGCCGCGCAGCAGCCGTAAGAACGCGCCGCTGCCGCAACCGCTCAGCGGCCTCGCCGGCATCGCGGCACTGGTGGTGGACGACAGCGACACCAACCTGGCGATCCTCAGCGGCATGCTGCAGCTGGAAGGCATGCACGTGATGACGGCGCGCAACGAAGCCGAAGCCCGAGAGGTGCTGCGCCACGCCGGCCAGGGCTTCGCACTGGTCGTGGCCGACATGATGCTGCCGGACATGAATGGCCTGGCACTGGTGACGGCGCTGCGGCACGACCCGCGATGTGCCGCAGCGGCGGTGATCATCCTGACGTCGACGGACGGCTCGGATGAACTGCGGGCGACGAGCCAACTGCAGGATGCGCACTTCCTGGCCAAGCCGGTCGGTCAGCACGCGCTGCTGCGGGTGGTGCACGACGCGCTCGGGGCGCGCACGACGCGTGACGCCCAGCCCGCGGCCCCGGGGATCGTCCCGACCGCGGCGGCGCGGCGCCTGCGCGTGCTGGTCGCCGAGGACAACATCGTGAATCAGAAGCTGGCGAGCCAGCTGCTCGAGCGCCGCGGGCATCGCGCGGCGATCGTCGACAACGGACGTCAGGCGATCGAGGCGCTCGCCGCGGAGCCGTACGACCTGGTGCTGATGGACCTGCAGATGCCGGAGATGGACGGCTTCGAGGCGACCGCCGTCATTCGCGCGCGTGAACAGCAGCAGGGCACCCGCACCCCGATCATCGCGCTCACCGCCCACGCCATGGAGGGTGACCGGCAGCGCTGCCTTGACGCCGACATGGACGGCTACGTCGCCAAACCCGTCAAGGCCGTTGAACTGTTCGACGTGATCGATCGCGTGATGGCCGCCGCACAGACGGCCGCGAGTTAGAGAGCGTTTTCTGACGTGATGGGCCACGTTGCGCCGTTGCCGCGACGGGTACCCCTGGCTCCTTGCTCCGGGTGCGACACCACGGAAAATCAGGCCTTCCGGCGAGGCGCGGGGCCACTATTGCGCCGGCGTGCGGAGTGCCCGGTTATCGACACGATGCTTCACCGCCATTCGGATCACCCAGCCGACGCCGGCTCCGTAAGCACGCCGGGATCGTCGTCGTTTTTCCGTGGCGGGCACCGGAGCGCCGTGGCAGTCACCCTGGCGTCGGGCGATCGCCAACGCGCAGCAAGGCGACAAGACCTTGCAAGCCGCTCGAGCCGGCCACACCAGGTCACCCTCTCGCCTTCAGTACGTTCGTCACCGCGCGATGCGCGAACACCGCGTCTGGATACTCCTGCATCGCCTGGTGGTGGCGCTGCGCCTCGGGAGTCCCCGACTCGTCGACGGCAATGATCGACGCCGCGAGCGCGAAGATCGCGTCGACGTCGATCTCGGGCCCCTCCATCACGTCGATTTCCAGGCTTTCATCGATCCGCACGATCAGTTCCGACAGCGGGCGCAGCCACGCGAACTGCGGGTCGGTGGTCAGCGCGGTGAGCAGCGCGCCGGGCGAGGCACGGCCGTGAATCTTCTCGTACGCCACGCGCTCCCAGTCGAGCAAGGCCTTGTGCAGGTTGAGCAGAGACTTGCGGAGGTCGATGAGGAGGGCGCGATCGGTGTCCTTCATGGTGTCGTCCTGCGATCGTAGCCCGGCCCCGCGATGCCTTGACTTGTCATATTGAACTAGTACAATCCATCGCCTATGGCCGAGTGGGACTGGGCCGCCACGATCGACCCCACGGATGCCATGCCGCTGCACGCGCAGCTCGAGCGAAGCATCCGCGTCGCCATTGCCTCCCACCGGCTGAAGCCGGGCGACCAGTTGCCAACCGTCCGCCAGCTCGCCGTGGCGCTGCGCATCAACGCCAACACCGTCGCCAAGGTTTATACCCATCTCGAACGCACCGGCGCCCTCGAAACGCGCCGCGGGGTGGGAACGTTCATCGCCGTGGCGGCAGCGCCGGTCGCCGCCCGCCATCAGGAAGCGCGCGAGGCCGAGCTGCGTGACATCGCCACGCGCGCGCTCGCCGACGCGTCCGCCCACGGTTTCAGCGCCGCCGATCTCCGGCGCGCGCTCACCGCGCTCTCGAAAGGAGCCTCGTCGTGATGATGAACGTCGTCTCGGTCCTCGTATTCCTGGTCGTGGCCGGAGGCGGGGGCGTGGCCGGCTTCCTCCTCGAATCACCGCCGCTGATCATCGCCGCGGTGATCGCCGGGATCCTGCTGGCGCAGTCCCCTCAGATCGCCAAGCAGTGGGAGCGCTTCGTCGTACTGCGTCTTGGCAAGTTCGTCGCGCTCCGCGGCCCGGGCCTGTTCTGGATTGTCCCGTTCATCGATACCGTGACCCGCCGGGTCGATCAGCGCGTCATCACCTCCGGTTTCGCGGCGGAACAGACGCTGACCATGGACACAGTGCCGGTGAACGTCGACGCCGTCCTCTTCTGGATGGTCGTCGACGCCGAGAAGGCCGCGCTGGAGGTCCAGAACTACACGAGCGCCGTCAGTTGGGCCGCGCAGACGGCGCTGCGCGACATCATCGGCCGGACCTCGCTCGGTGACTTGCTGCGCGGCCGTGAGCGGATCGAAACGGAGCTGCAGACGCTGATCGATGCGCGGACGACGCCGTGGGGCATCACCGTGTCGTCCGTGGAGATGCGGGACATCGTCATCCCCAGCCAGCTTCAGGAAGCCATGTCACGCGAAGCGCAGGCCGAGCGCGAGAAGCGGGCGCGAGTCATCCTCGGACAGGCGGAGCTGGAAATCGCCAGCTCCTTCGAACAAGCCGCGCGCGTCTACCAGGACAATCCGACCGCCCTGCACCTGCGCGCGATGAACATGCTCTACGAAGGCCTCAAGGAGAAGGGCGCCCTGATGCTCATCCCGAGCACCGCGGTGGAGTCGATGGGAATGGGCGGACTGCTCGGCGCCGCTGCGCTGCGGCAGCGGAACCTTACCGGTCAGGACGATGAGGCGGCGAAGTAGAGGCCGGATGGCAACGGTCGGATACGCCGTCGCGGCGCTTGGGCTGCTGGGCGGAGCGGCTGCCGCGCAGCAGCGAAGTAATAGCGCCGACGTTGTCTCGATCACGCGGAACACGTCGAATGCCCAGGAGCGGTTCCGCGCGCTGCCCGGCGGCCGTTTCGAATGGACCGCGACGAGTTTGTTCAGCCTGGTCTGGCAGGCCTACCAGCGCTTTGACTTCGACGAACGCGAAATCACCGGCGCGCCGGCATGGATGCGTGACGAACGGTACGACCTGATCGTCCAGTTGGATGGGGCGCTGCCGCCGCCTGGCGCGGACGAATTCCCGTTGGCACTGCTCGAACGGTTCCGCGCGATTCTGGAAGATCGCTTTCGCGTGCGCACGCATTGGGAGCAGCGGGACGGACCGATCTATCTGCTGACCCTGGCACGCCCGGGAACGACCGGCCCGGGCCTCAGGCCGGTACAGGCCGATTGTTCACTGGCGGTGTCCAAGCGGATGATGGACCAGACGGCCGGACCGAACACGGCCAGCAAGCCCGAATGCACGTTCGTCCCGACGTCGACGCATGGTGAATTGCAGGGCAACGCCGTCACCATCGAGATGGTGGCGCGGATGCTGGGCGGCGAGGATCTGCATCGGCCGGTGGTCAATCGCACGGGGTTGGCCGGCAGGTTCGATCTCGACCTGCACTACCAGCCGGAGGGCTTCGCCGGCATCGGCATTCGGCCGCCGGCGAATGATGGTCCGTCGATCTTCACTGCCGTGCAGGAGCAACTGGGACTGAAGCTGACCGCGAGCCGTGGTCCCATCGACGTGCAGGTGATCGACCACGCTGAACGTCCGACCGAAAACTGATATGGAAAGACCTGTGTCAAGGGACACGGTTGTTCGATTCTCGTTCTTCGAGAGCACTCCAAGTGCACACCCGGCTTGCCCAGCCATCCGGGTGTGCACGGTGTGGGGATCCAGTCAGCTGATCGGCCGAGCGGCCACGACGATGAATCACTCTGATATTCGCGGGTTGGCGACCGCATGACCATGATTCGTCGGGAGCTGCCTCGCTCTGAGGACGCGAGTTGGCGACCGGAGTCGTTATCGCACACAGTTTTCTCGAGGGTGCTCCTTTCGACGTCGGCCGATCAGCTCACTGGGTCAGGCTCGCCCAGACAACGCCGGTGCGTTCGCGGGCGATAGCGGTGACGACAGGCTGTTTGGGCTTGCCGCGCGCCGCGAGGCGGTGGTAGCGGCGATAGAGCCGCTGTTGGGCGCGCCAGCCAATGATGCGTGCCGTCTCCGGTCCGTCGACCTGGCGGCGGCGTAATTGTTTGCCGATGAAGGGATGGTGGCGATAGTGCCACGCCGCTTCGACGAGGACGCGACGGACATGGGCATTGCCCGTCTTGGTGATCGGGCCGCGGGCCCGCTTCGCGCCGCTCGAGTGCTCGGACGGAATCAAGCCGACGTACGCCATCAGGCCCCGGGCCGACGGGAAGCGCCGCGCATCGCCCAATTCGGCGGCGATGGTCAGCGCCGTGATGTCGTCCATGCCGCGGAAGCACCGCAGGCGGCGGACGCGCTCGCGCAACGGCTCGAGCATCACCACGGCCTGCCGCTGCGCATCGACGGTCTGCCACCGCGCGACGGCTTCCGCCTCGGCGCGGAGATACGCCTCGTGCGTGTGCGTCAGCGCCGGCAGCGCCCACGCCTGGGTCCGCAGCCAGAGGTAAGGCCGCTGCGACCACGTGCTCGTCGTCGCCGTGTAGCGGCGGCCATGGCGGAGGAGGAACTTGCCCAAGCGATGCCGCGCCCGCAGGAGATCCGCGCGGACGTCTTCCCGACAGCGGAGCAGATCCCGGACCGCTTCCTCGTCCTCGGTCGGCACGTGAATCGCCGTCAGGACCTCCGGTACAGCACGGCGAGCTGCGTCGCATCCCGGCGATCCGTCTTGATGCGATCGCCAGCGCGGCGCGGAATCAGCGCCGGCGCGATGACGTCACAGGCGATCCCCGCCGCGGTCAGGGCGCGCTGCAGCTCGAACCCACACGGACCGGCTTCATCGCAACACTGGACGGGCCCGCGCGGCGCCAGGCGTCTGACGAACCGAAGAATCGTCGTGCTATCCGACGTCAGCGGGTGCAGCGCGGGGGTGCGCTCACCCGGTAGGAGCACCGCGGCCACCGTCGTGGCCGCGTGCTGATCGAAAGCGATGATGGCGATAGACTTCATCACGACCGACCTCCTTTGTATGCGGCTCTGCGCCGACCTCTCGCAGGCGAAGCGTAACCCGCGTGAGATGCAAAGCCGAGGTCGGTCTTTCCATATGGTCTGAGGAGGCCAGCATGCGATGGATTGTGCCGATCGTCGTTCTGATGAGCGCGCTGCCGACCGCACAGCAGGCACCCTCGACGTTCGAGGTCGTCTCGATCAAGCCGAATGTGGCTTCCGACCCGCGCTTAGGGTTTCGCACCACGTCGGGCGGCCGCGTCGAGATGACCGGCGTCACCATCGGCACGCTGGTGACCGTCGCCTTCGAGCGTTTCCCCTTCGACGACGTGGAAGTGATCAACCCGCCCGACTGGGTTGGACGAGACCGATACGACATCGTCGTGCAGCCGGCAGACCCATCCGCGAGCGCCAATATTCCGGCGTTGGTGCACGCGTTGCTGATTGAACGCTTCTCGGTTGTGGCGCACTGGGAAAAACGCGAGCGTGACGTGTACGCGCTGGTCCTCGCCCACCCGGATCGACCGCTCGGACCTGGACTGAAACGCACCGAGGCCGGCTGCGAGGGCACCGCGGCGGTGACAGGAGGTGGTCCCTCCTCGGTGCGTGGCGGCAGGGGGCCCACCTGCACGATGGGCGGAGTGCCGGGAGACCTGCTCGGCAGCGCCGTTACCGTGGAGATGTTCGGCCGGTCGATCGGCCAGCGCGAACTGCACCGCCGCGTGATCGATCGCACGGGCATTACAGGCAGCTTCGACATCGACCTGCATTACCGGCCCGACCTGGGCGGCGGGCGACCCGGCGGACCGCCTCCGGCGCCGCCGGATCCGGACGCACCGTCGATCTTCACCGCCATCGAGGAGCAGCTCGGGCTGAAGCTCGTGTCGGATCACGCGCCCGTCGACGTCCTGGTAATCGATCGGATCGAGCGACCGGCGCCGAACTGAGGCAAGCGCGCCGGGACCTTTCCTCGTCCTGCGCGTACCCACACACAAAATTTCTGACACTCCCGACGTCGGACAGTTCACGCGGCGTATCGGCGCGAAACGCGGCGTATTCGAAACTGTTTTTTCCCGAACCGGTTTGCCTCCACGGACGGCGACGTCAACGTCACGGGGTGGACTAGATCAGACGCTATACTGCGGCCCGGATGTCCCCGCACAAGCTGCTTGTGATCGCCGCACTTGCGGCCTCGATTGGCGTCGTCCGTGCGCAACAGCCTGCCGGTCGCGCGCAGGCGCCCGCGGCTCGGGGGCAACAGGCTCCCGCCCGCGGACAGGCACCCCCCGGCAGAGCGCAACCGGGTGGCCCGACGGCCATCCCGCTCGCGTTCGAAGCCATCCACCCGATCGCCCCGCCGGCGCACCCGCTGTCAGAGTCCGGCAGCGCGCGCGTCACGAAGTTCGCGTTCATCGTCTACGGCGACACGCGCAACGGCACGGACCCGAACACCGGCCTGCCGTTCGACGGCACGATCGTTCATCCTGCGCATCGCGCGGTGATGGACACGATGCTCGCCACGATCAAGGCACGCCAGCGGTCCGCGTTCCCGGTGCGGTTCGTGCTCCAGACCGGCGACGCGGTGCTCAGCGCCGCCGTCGGGCGTCAGTTGAACGTGAGCTACGCACCGGTGATCGAGCGGCTCACGAAGGGCGCGGACATTCCGTATTTCCTCACGATCGGCAACCACGACGCTTCTCCAACCGCGCCGGGCGATCCGATTCGGCAGCTCGGCCTGCACAACACGCTGACCGCGATTTCGAAGCTGATTCCACCCGAGGGATCACCGCGGCGGCTCAACGGCTACGGCACGTACGCGTTCGGCTATGGCAACGTGTTCGTGATCGCGTACGACTCGACGATCGCCGCCGATCCGCTGCAACTGGCGTGGGTCACGGATCAACTCGAGCATCTCGATCGCCGCCGCTTTCCGAACGTCTTCGTGATGGCGCACTACCCGCCGTATTCATCCGGACCGCACGGTGTGGTCGTCGAACCGCAGACCCAGGCGATCCGGACGACGTACATGCCGCTGTTCCGGAAGCATCACGTGCGACTGGTGCTCGCCGGGCATGAGCACTTCTTCGAGCACTGGGTGGAGCGGTATGACGACGGCGGACGTGCGTACCGGCTCGACATGCTGCTCACCGGCGGTGGCGGCGCGCCGACGTACACCTATCGCGCCGAGCCGGATTTAACGGCCTACCTTGCGTCTGGGGCGGCGCAGAACGTCCGGCTCGAGCACGACGTGAAGCCCGGCGCGACGCTTCAGGAGAATCCGAATCACTTCGTGATCGTCGAAGTTAACGGCGATCGCATATCTGCCGAGGTGGTTGCTGCGGGTAACGCGCCATTCACGCCGTTTGGCGGACGCGGCAAAGCGAACCTGACCGAGTAGATTCGTCAAGCCGCCAATTCACGTGAGGGTTACGATCGAGAGGTGATCAGACCTCCGCGAATCCCGCGCACGCCGGAATTCGCGGCCTACTTGATCACGACGCTGCTGGCGCTGGTGCCGTTGTGGATCGCTCCGGTGTTCCCGTCGCAGGACGGCGGGTCGCATCTCTATAACGCACATGTTCTGGGTTCGCTGCTCACCGGCGACAACGTTCCGTACGCGGACATCTACCGGCTGAATTTCGCCGCGCTCGCCAACTGGTCCGATCACCTCGTGCTCGCGTTGTTGACGAGCGTGGTCGCCGCTCCGACGGCCGAAAAGCTGCTGCTCTCTGCGTACGTCCTGCTGTTTGCCGCGGCGGCGCGCTACGCAGCGGCGTCGATTCATCCCGAGCGCGCGTGGCTCTCGCATCTCGCGCTGCCGCTGGTCTTCACCTTCAGCGTGCACATGGGGTTCTACAACTTCATCCTGTGCTTCCCGCTCTACTTCTTCCTGATTGGCTACTACTGGCGGCATCGTGATGGTCGTCACGCCGGCGGGCTCGCGGTGTTGCTGCTGGCGTTGTACGTCCTGCATCCGCTCGCGTGGCTGTTCGGACTGCTGTCGCTGACGCTGCTGGTGCTCGCGGGCGCACGCAACGTTCATGTCCATGGCCACACATCAGCGGCGACCACGGCCGCGCGCGTCTTGCGCGTCTGGCTGGCCGGTGCTCCTGGTGCCATCCTGCTGCTGGTGCTCGTCGGTCATGAGCCGACGGAGTTCGCCGCCTGGCAGCCGCTGCCCGATCTCGTCCGCCACATCTACTTTGGCGGACCGCTCTGGACGTTCAGTCCGGTGGACACGGCATTCGGCGGCGCCGTCTTCGCCCTGTTCATGACGATCACGGTCTTCGCCTGGCGTTCGGCGCACGCCGACAGCGCGACGACGGCGCTCGCCTGGACCACGGCTGCCTACATCGCGCTGCTCGTGCTCCTGCCGTCACAATGGAAGTCGCTCGGCCTGATCACGGAACGCGTCGGTACCTTCGCGTTCATGACCTGGGTGGTCGCGCTCGCAGGACAAACCTATTCGCCGCGTGTCCGCCGGATCGCGATTGTGTGCGCGCAGGTGCTGGCGCTGCTGCTGGTGGCGCGCTGGACGCTGGTGGTGCGGTCGCTGGAACCGTACGTCCGCGAGTATCTGTCGGTCGCACCGCAAATCGCCCGGGAACATCGCGTGCTCGAGTTGAACTTCGCGCCACGCGGCCGCGACGCCGAAGGCGATCGCCTGGTGCACCCCGTGGCGCCGTTCGCACACACGGTCGGCCTGATCGGCGCGTCCCGTGACGCGGTGATTCTCAACGACTACGAAGCGCTGACCACCGTCTTTCCGCTCACGCAGCGATCCGATGCCGCGGCGCGATTGGAGAGCACGCTGCACGACCCGCCGGATTTCCGCCTCGAGGATCTCGAGGCCTACGAGCGCGCCACCTGCGAACCGATCGACTACATCATCGTCTGGCAACCGGACGCGGGCGATCCGCACACGCGAGCGATGCTCGACAGCCTGCGCGAGCACTGGCGCCTGGTGTACGTGTCGCAACCGGGCGGCTACGCGCGGTTGTGGGAGCGCGAGGCGCTGACGCCGACGGCGGACTGCGGGTGAAACGGTATACTGACGATCCTGCTCGTCGAAGCCACCGCGGGTGGTGAAACGGGCGTGCCCTCGCCAAAGCCATCGCTCGATGGCGAAGGCGGGCTTGCCTCGCCGGAGTCCACGCAGGTGGCGAAGGCGGGGCTCTCCGACGCCGGAGTGGTGAAACTGGCAGACGCGCCGGACTCAAAATCCGGTGGGGTTCACCCCCCGTGTGGGTTCGATTCCCACCTCCGGCACCACATTTTCGAACAACTCGCCATCAAGAGCCGGTTTGAGCAATCGCCAACATGGGCGATGTAGTGAATATGTAGTACTCGTCTCTCTACGCGTGTGAAATCGGCCTCACTGCGAATCAGTCTGGCAGCGACTAAAATGCGCGGTCGGTGCGAGCGTGGATTGAGGGTCTCGGCGAACATCCCACAGTTCTGACTGTCGCGGGCGGCATCGGTTCCGCTGTCTGCGCTATAGGTCTTCAGCAAGCGTGGGGCGATTGGCCGGCGATTCTGTGGGCGATTGGTCTAGCGGCATTCGTTGGGCTGCCAACGCTCAGCACCCGTCTCAATCGATTGCAGCAAGGTCGGCGCGCGGCAAGAAGCTGTATAAAGAAAGCGCTCTCCGCATGCGCCGCGGCGTACGGCCATCCGGAAAAGCACGTTCGTACGAACGTTATGCTCGTGAGCGGTCATCGTCGGCGCGTTGATGCAGAAACCTCGTGCAATATGGACGGAGATCCCGATCGTGACCTTGAGATTGACGATACCGCTGGTGTCAGCGGCGAAGCCTTCGTCCAGCGCGTAACGTCGTACGGCGATTTGAGCCTGGCCCTACAGCCGGGCGGACCGACGTGGGGGCTGCGCGAATCCGAGCGCGGCAAGGTGCGTCGGGAACTCCGCGCGATTCTCAGCGTCCCAATATTCGACCCTGACGACCCTGACGGGCGCTTACTCGGCACCCTGCAAGTCGACAGCGACCTAACGATCGAGGAGATTGAGTTCGATAAACCTGAACGGCGCGCTGTGGCGGAGCGATTCGCTGATGTGGTAGCGTTGCTGTGCAAGACGGGACGGTAGACATGCCAGACACGAAAACGCCTTCGGCGCCGGCTCCCACATCATCGACTGGTGCAATCCAAGTCAAGCCTGGCGTATTTCGCTCCACCACTTCCACTAGCATCTTCACGAAGAAGAAGTAGCGCGCCGACCGTCGCGCAGTACGCCTTGTTGGAAAGTCGCGGAGCCGCCGCGCAGCTGAGCGAAGATCTCATTCGCTTGTCACGTTGTACCGTTCGAACACCGCGCGCGTCTTGTGCCGACACATCTTCCTGGGGACGGCTTCGCTCACACGAGCGCGCAGAAGGTTCCACTCGATCGGCTTGCCCTCACGGTGGAACACGAGCGGGCAATCTTCCGTGTGCGCTCCTTTACCGCGGCGGTCGCTTTCCAGCGCGCCTTCAGCAGCTTCTTCAGGTGAGGCGTCATCACGAAGATCCGCGGCTCGCGGCCCTTCGCCTTCCCCGGTTCGATGGTGATCGTCCCACGCCGCAGACCGATCTGATTCCACGCCAATGGCCGGACCTCTGACTTCCAGCGCCAGCCGTTCACGTAGCAGATCCGCGCGAGCGCCTCGAGGTCAGCCAGCAGGTGCTTACAGAGCCTCCTGAACTCTGCATGCTCGAAAAACCCCGAGCGCGGGCGACGCCTCCGCAGCATCTCAATGTGCGGCCTCGCGTGAACCTTGTGCGCCTGCGCGGCCAACGTGAAGGCGCACTTCAGGATCGCCAACTCACCATTGATCTCGCCGTTGCTGGCGCCCGCCTTCTCGCGAGCCGCCACGAATTCGTCGATCAGGTCGACGGTGATCTCGGTCAGGGTGTGATGTCGAGGACCAAGCGCCAATTTCTACGTCTTGCCTGT
>DATJEU010000023.1:0-45882 GCA_035496255.1 Vicinamibacterales bacterium | reverse complement strand
CACCGTGAACGGATCGAGCGCGACCTCGTGCGCGTCAATCTCCGGCACACCGCCACCGAGCCGCGGCACACCATCGAAGGCGTAATAGAAACTGCGCTTGATGACGTCCCAGGCGAACCTGTTCGCGTAACACGGGATGGGACCGCCCTGCAGGACGTTGAATTGCCGCAGTTCGTCGAGGCCGAAGATGTGGTCCGCTTGGCTGTGCGTGAACAGCACCGCGTCGACGCGACGGATGTCGTAGGTGAGCGCCTGCTGGCGGAAGTCGGGCGTCGTATCGACGAGGATCGCCGCGCGGTCCGGCACGTCCACCACGATCGACGGCCGCAGGCGCTTGTCGCGCGGATCCGCCGATCGGCATACCTCGCAGTCGCAGGCAATCTGTGGCACGCCCTGCGAAGTGCCAGTCCCGAGAAACGTGACGCGCGCGCTGGCTGTCGGTCGAGCCGGCCGCGCGGTCAAGGCGTGATGATGCGCGACTGCGGCTTGCCGGCCTCGACGTAGCGCATGCGGAGCTCGAAGAGGATTTGGTCCAGCATCTGCCGTTCCTCGGCCGTGAGATTGCCTCGCGTCTTCGCTTCGAGCAGCGACAGGATGTCGATCATCTGCTGCGCCGCCGGCAGGTTCGGCTCACTGGTCTTGCCGGACACCGGATCGGGAATGTCGCCGAAGTGGACTGCCGCGGTGTGCGCGAGCGACAGCACGAAGGCGAGAAAACTGAGGCCGCTCTCCTGCCCCGCCTCAGGTGGCACGTTCTGTTCGTCGTCTGCCATGCACTCTACATGTACCACCAAACCTGCGAAGCGCACACTCTTGCAGTAGTAGAGGCCGGCCTTCAGGTCCGGCTGTCGAAGTACCATGCCACTTCATGACGGCATCGGCGGATCCGGGGGCGACGTTCAACCAACTGCTCGACATCATGCGGCGGCTGCGCGCGCCGGGTGGCTGTCCCTGGGATCGGGAACAGACACTCGCGTCGCTGCGGCCGTTCGTGCTCGAAGAGACGTACGAAGTGCTCGAAGCGATCGACACGGGCTCTGCCGCCTCGCTCCGCGAGGAACTCGGCGACTATCTCTACGAAGCGGTGTTCCTCGCGCAGATCAGCGAGGAGGCGGGCGACTTCACGATCGCCGACGCGATTGAATCGATCTGCGACAAGTTGATCCGCCGGCATCCGCACGTCTTCCAGCGGGCCGCGGGTGAAGCGGCACTCACCAGCGACCAGGTCATCGAGAAGTGGGAAACGCTGAAGCAGCGCGAACGTGCCGCCGCCGGTCAGGAGCCCACGCAGCAGAAGACGACGCTCAGTGGCGTGCCGAAGACGCTGCCGTCGCTCCTGCGCGCGTATGAAATCAGCGCCCGCGCCGCGGCCGTCGGCTTCGACTGGGCGCGGCCCGACGATGTGCTCGACAAGATTGACGAAGAGGTCGCCGAAGTGCGCCACGAAGTCGAATCGGGCGCCACCGGCCACCTGTCGCGCGCCGAGGAAGAGATGGGCGACCTGCTGTTCGCCATCGCCAATCTCTCACGCAAGCTCGGCATCGAACCTGAAGCCGCGCTGCGGCGCGCCAACGAAAAGTTCACCGCGCGCTTCGACGCCGTCGAGCGCGCCTTCCTCGGTCGCGGCCGCGCCCTCAGCGAGGCGACGCTCGATGAAATGGAAGAAGAGTGGCAGCGGGTGAAAGCCGGGGGGTAGCGGACGAGCAGGACACAAGAGACACCACGACGGCACGACGATAGTCGACGGCACGACGCTACAAGACGATGACGCGGGTCATTACTTGTTCCTCTTCATCCGACAACGGCGACGGTAGCCGCATCTTGAACTGGTATCCGTCGTGTTCGTCGTTTTCGTCGTGTTCGTCGTGGCTGATTTTTCTGTCACTCATTTCTCCGCTCCAGTGAACGTCTTCACGACGACGCTCTGTCCGTCGCTGGTGAGCGTGACCTCTCCATCGAGGTCGGTCCGGTAAATCCGCGCACCCGCCGCCATCAGGCGGTCGATGACCTCCGGCGCGGGGTGGCCGAAGCTATTGCCTCTCCCGCAACTGATGAGCGCAAGTTGCGGGCGCCAGCTGTCGATGAGAACTGGGGACGAGGACGTGCGGCTGCCGTGGTGGGCAACCTTGAGGATCCGGATCTTCGCGGGCGTCAGTTGCGGCGCGATCGCACGCTCGACATCGGCGCTGATGTCGCCGGTGAGCAGGATGGCGACGTCGCCGAAAAGGACTTCGACGACCACCGAGTCATCATTGCGGACCTTCTGACGTTCCCAGTCGGGGTTCGGCGGGTTGAGCACGCGCAGCCGCACACTGCCGAACGTAATGGTGTCGCCGGTCCGCGCCAGGTCCAGCGGTGCGCCTCGTGTGCGCGCGTGATCGAGCAACTGCTGCGACGGCTGATGCCGCGGCACGTCGATGCCCCACCACACATGCCGGGGAGCGAAGTCGTCGAGGACGCTGATCGCGCCGCCGATGTGATCGGGGTCGCCGTGCGTGACGAGCAACGCATCGAGCCGGCGCACGCCGCGGGCCCAGAGCGCCGGGGCGACCACACGACCACCGATGTCGAAGGCGCCACCTCCGAACGGAACGCCGCCGGTGTCGACGAGCACTTTCTCCCGGTCCGGCGTCTCGAGCAGCATCGCCTCCCCCTGCCCCACATCCACCATCGTCAACCGCAGTTGTCCGGCAGGAGCGCGATCGGAATGAAGCGGCCCGATGCCAATCACGATCAGCGATCCGGCGACCACCAGCAGCGCGCACGACCAGCGGGCGACCTGGCGCCGAGCGGTGTGAAGCATGCCGATGAGGGCGGCGTAATAGATCGCGGTAAGCCAGATTGAAGGTCCGGGAACGCGGCGGACCAGCCACGGGATGATGTCGACTGCCCTCGCGCTCTCGACGAGCAGCCATGCACCACTCGCGGCGGCCCAGCCAGCGGCACTCGCGATCGCGGCGACGCGATCGAAGGCGACCACGATCAGGCCGGCGATCTGAACAACTGCCATCACCGGCACGGCAACGAGATTGAGCACCACGCCGGCTGCGGTCACGCGCGAGAACACACTGGCAGCCACGGGAAGCAGCGCCACCTCGGCGGCGATCGACGCAACGATCGACGCGACGATCCATGCCAGCACGCGATGCCCGGGCATCCGGCCGCCGGCCAGCCGCGCCGCCTCGAGGAGTGCCGTCGTTGCCCCGAACGTCAACAGGAAGCCGGCATCGCGGACCTGGAGCGGCCAGACGATCGCCATGATGCCGGCGGCCAGCGCGGTCGCGTGCCAGGGCGGCGTGCGGTGATCGAAGAGGCGGGCGCCGAAGTAACAGACGGCCATCAGCGTGGCGCGCCACACGGATGGTCCGGCGGCGGCGACCTGCGCGTACGCGACCAGCGCCACGATTGCGACGGCAGCCATCAGACGATCGTGCAACCCGAACACGCGGAGGAGCACGACGATCAAGACGGCGAGAATCGCGATGTTGCCGCCCGAGATCGCGATTACGTGGTAAGTGCCGGCTGCCTGCAATCGCGTACGGACGTCGTCGGGCAACCCGGTGCGGTCACCAATCAGCACGGCGACGACGATCGCGGCGGCAACGGAGTCGTGAGGCGCGACCCACCTCGCGATCGAACGCCGGACCAGTACGCGCACGCGCGCCGCTGCTTCCGATACCACGGTGCCGCGGCTGCTGGGCATGACAAGCAACGCGCTCTTCACCGAACCGAACAGCGCGATGCCGCCGAGCGCCGCGTCCTGCTCGCCATCCGGCACGCCGTCGTCGAGGTAACGTGCCGGACGCCGGAACGTGACCGGCGCCTCGACGAGACGCCCGGCTCTCCAGTCCTGAGCGCGCTGGTGATTCACCACTCCGCCAACGCTGATCAGCACGCCACCGGTCACCAGGCGCCAGCGGCCATCGATCTGAACGCTGACCGCTTCGGCTCGCAGCGACACGAAGTCGCCTTCGTCGCTCGCGTCTTCCGAGAGCCGCATCCGCAACGGCGTCGGCGGATGCGCGCCGGCCACACCAGGGGCGTCGACCAGAAATCCGCCATATGTCGCGTCGAGAACCGTGCGCAGCGACGGACGCAGGGCGGCATCACGCGCGGTGGCGCCGTGCATCGCCCCGAGCACGAACAGCACGGAAGCGAGAAGGACGTGATGGCGAATGCCGTGGAGACGGCGGCCGGCGAGCAGGGCGAGTGCCGCCGCGACGAGCACGGCGGCAGCCGACACGTGAGGAAGCGCGAACGAGGAGCGGACCCCGACCGCGGTTCCGGCAAGAAGGGCCACGACCGGCCCGATCGCGGGTGAGCGCACGTGCGCGTGCCTGCAAAAGACATCGCGACGCACCCGCCGTGCACGATGAACGAGTTACGAACGATCAGCGCACGAATTGCGATTCGACGCCCGGAGTCAGGTGGCAGGAATCGCCAATCAGCCGACGAACTGGTCCCTCGATGTCAGGATGGCGTCGGCGGCGGGCGTCTTTCCGCCGATTTTGACAGCGCGCTCCACCGCCAGGGCTGGATGGCTAGAACACGCGTGCATGTCAGAACCGCAGGAACAGGAACCAGGGATGACCGTCACGATTCCCTCGGTTTCCGTGGGCGTATCGTTGCTCGTCATCACATTTGTCCTGGTGACGTTGTTGTGCTGGGCCGCAAGGCGCCGTCCGAGACGATGATCATCGCCGCGCGCGTGTTCGACTCGAACCGGAGGAACGGCGCGGTGGGTCTCAAGCTACTCGTGGCGGAGTGCGACCATCGGTTCGACGCAGACCGCGCGCCACGCCGGCAGCAGGGTCGCGATCGCCGCCGTGACCACGAGGAATACCACCGCTGCGGCAAACGACAGGGCGTCCCGAGGTTCGATGCCGAACAGCAAGGAGGCGAGGTAGCGCGTGCCGCCCGCGGAGATCGCCAGGCCGGCCAGCAGACCAGCGGCGACCGGCACCGCGCTCTGGCGGCAGACCATCACGACCACGGTCATGACCGATGCGCCGAGCGAGCGGCGCACACCGATCTCCGCTGTGCGCTCGGCCACAAAGTAGCCGAGCATGCCATACAGGCCGACGCCGGACACGAGCAATGCCAGGACGCCGAAGAGCGAGAACAGCGTCGCACCAAGCTGGAATGGGATGAGGTCACGCCGGATGTTCTCCGCGAGCGGCTTCACCGAGACGTACGGCAGGTCGGCACGCAACCCCTGCAGCGCATTGCGGACGGCGACGATCGAAGCTGACGGCGTCGCGTGTGTGCGGACGATCAGCGACGGCGTCCCGAACGGAATTGCATTCGGCGCCTGCGCCCATGAGAAAAACACGCGCGCCGGCGCGTCGGCATCGATGAAGCGATGCCGCTGCGGCTCGGCGATGCCGACGATCGTGGTGCAGCCACCATTGCGAATCTGCCGGCCAAAGGCCACGCACTTGCCGATCACGCGGCCGTCGTCGGCCATCAGGCGCGCGAGACGTTCGTCGACAATCGCCACCGGCGCGCCGCTGGCGTCGGACGCCTCGAATTCGCGGCCCGCCACGATGCGAGTCCCGGCCGTACGGAAATAGCCGGCCCCCACCGCGTTGGGCATCGCGCCCTGCACTTCCCTGCCGTTCCGATCACGCCGGCCGGCGATCTTCCAGCCCGACATTGTCGATGCGCCGTTGAATGGCGTCAGGTGCACGAGCGCCGCGCTCTCGACGCCGGGAACCCGGGCAATTCGCGCCAGCGCCATGTCGTAGAACGCTCCCGCCGAGACCGATTCCCCCTGGACGCGACTCAGGTCGACCTCGGCGACGAGCAGACGGTTGATGTCGATACCGGCCTGAATGTTCGTCACGCGCAGGACCGAGCGCACGAACAGCGCCGCGCCAACCAGCAATACCAGCGACAGCGACAGTTGCAGCGCGACCAGCGTGCTGCGCGTCCAGTGGCGGGCTGGCCCGGCAATCATTCGTGACGTCTTCAGCTCCTCGACCGGATCGGACGACACCGCGTGCCACGCTGGCAGCAGGCCGAAGAGCGCTCCGGTGACCACTGAGACCAGCAGCGCGAACACCAGCAAGCGCTCGTCGATTCGGCCCGCCGACGGCGGCACCGGGAATTCGCGCATCCACACCATCGTCAGCCGCGCGAACGCCAGGCCGGCAAGCCCACCGGCAAGTGCCAACACAGTGCTCTCGATCAGATGCTGGCGAATCACGCGCCAGCGACCGGCGCCGATGGCCAGGCGAAGCGCGATTTCCCGGCGGCGCGTGAGACCGCGTGCCACGAGCAGGTTTGCGACGTTGGCGCAGGCGACGATCAGGACCAGGCCGGCAACAAGCGACAGCCACAGAGACAGGTTTCCGGCAGGCGTCGAGTACGGCGCCGCGGCGAGCGTGATGGCGGTCGTCGCGATCGAGGGCGTCTGATCGATTGCTGGCGTCGCCTTGGCAGCGACCGTCAGCGCGGAGGTCGCCTGGCTGACAGCCGCCGCGTCGGTCGCGCCTGGCGCCAGCCGCGCGACATAGTGAGCAAAGATCGACTCCGCGCTGAAACGCCAGTCACCGATTTCCCACGACTCGTTCCGCGGCACTGACGATGGCACCCACACGTCGACGACGTCTTCGTTGATGCCGGTGAAGCCGCGCTCGGTCACGCCAACGATGTCGAGCAGATCGCCGTCGACCAGGATCGGCTTGCCGAGGACGTCGTGCCGGCCGCCGAAGCGCGACTGCCACATGCCGTAGCTGATCACCGCGACCGGCGTGGCGCCGCGTGCACCGTCCTCCTGCGCGACGAAGAATCGTCCCAGCGCCGGCCGCAGGCCGAGCACGTCGAAATATTCGTGCGACACCACCTCGCCGCGAATCTGTTCCGCGGCGGCGCCGCGTCCGAGGTCCATCAACGCCGGTCCGCGTGACGCGGCCACGCGGCTGAACGCCGGCACGTGATCGCGGATGGTGGCGTAGTCGACCCACGACCCTGGTCCGCCCACACCCGTCTGAATCGAGCCCGAGTCGCGCGCGACGAAGATCTTCCGAACCCTCGCCGCGTCGCGAACGCCGTCGGGCGCCCGCAGGAACAGCGCATCGACCACGCTGAAGATGGCGGTCGTTCCGCCGATGCCGAGCGCGAGCGTGACGACGGCGGCGGTCGTGAACGCTGGCGTCCGCCGGAAGCCGCGTACGGCGTACTTGATGTCGGTCCAGACGCCTTCGACGCGCGCCTCCCAGCCGGAGTCGCGCGTGTAATCCTTCACGGCTTCGATACTGCCGAATTCGGCCAGCGCCGCCCGACGCGCAGCCTTCGGTGCCAACCCTCGTCGAACGTGCTCCTCGACCGCGGCGTCGATGTATCCGCGAAGCTCCTCGTCGAGCTCGGTCTCGACCCGCCGGCGCCGCAACAGCGCGGCGAACCCGCTTCCGAGCCGGCTGGCGAGAGACATCAGAGATCTCCCGTTGAGGCGTCGAGGATTCGCGCAATGGCCGCGGTCTGTGCTTCCCAGTCCTTCGTCCCTTGCCGCAAGCGCGCGCGCCCTTCAGTCGTGATCGCGTAGTAGCGGGCCCGCCGGTTGTTCTCGGTCGCGCGCCACTCGCCCTTGATCAGACCGTCGCGCTCGAGCCGCCGGTAGGCGGGAAACAGGGAGCCGGCGTTCACCTGGAAGGCGCCGCCGCTGATCTGCTCGATCCGAACGCCGATGCCGTAGCCGTGCATCGGCTGCAGCGCCAGCGTCTTCAGAATGAGCATATCCAGGGTGCCCTGAACCAGGCTGCTTGGTTTGGTGGTCGCCACGTCTCTCTCCGTCAATTCTCCGCGGGCGGAACAATCCGGTCGACGACCAGCACCGGGAGCAGCGCTTCGCTCGGCTCCAGTGTCAGTCCGAGCTGTTCACGCAACGCGGTGAAGATACTCGCGTCGTCGCTCGTGTTCAGCGTGACCTCGAAGTCGCCGATGAGACCGGTCTCGTCGATGACGACGCGCCCGGCTTGCCCCCGGAGGTTCGCCGCCAGCACCGTCATCGTGATACCGCCGGACAGCAGTTCGCCGCGGCTCACCCTGGTGCCGCATCGCGGTCCGGCATTGGTGGTTGCGGGGACCTTCGCCTGCTCCTCGGCCGGCAGCTTGAAGAAGCCGCTGCAGTCAACAGGTGCACGGTGAATCTGCGGACCCAGGATGCCGTCGGTGCGCGCCATCCGCAGGGCATAGGTCTCGTGCTTCCGGTCCTCCAGGTGTGCAACCAGCCTGAAGCGATCCTCGAGCATGCGTCGCAGCAGCCTCGGGCGCTCGTCCGGCGTCGCCGGGCGCTCCGGCTTCGCCTCGACGTCATAGTGCTGCGATTTCGTCCAACTCGGGAGCCCGATCACGTCGGTAATGCCGGGAAACGCCCCGTGCAGCAGCACCGACACGCTACCGTCGTCCACGCGATAGAGACCGTCCGGAAACCAGCCGATCCGCGCAGCGCCATCTCCAGAGATGATCCCGTTGACGGTGGGCTTGATGCTCACGGCGTCAAACGCGGCCAGCGGCGAGGGGGTCTGGGACAGGCCGGCCTGAAGGTCTGCCGCTGCGGGCCACACCACCCCGGAGACCGCGAGACAAGCGACCGTGGCAATGACGAGCGAGCCTCTGCCGAGCATCCAGGCGCCTCCTCCTCTAGTCAATCTAGAGAGGCCCGGACTCTACGCGCCTTCCTCTAGATTGTCAATAAGAGAGGACCGGGACTGGTGACGGGCACCTTACGACCCCGGCTCAGCGAAGTAGCCGCGGCGCGAGCGGGCCAGGTAGTCGCCGTTCTTCACGCGCACACGGATGTTGTGCCAGCTGCCGTCCGACGGACGCGACGAGCTGTAGGCGATCGTGTACTGCTTATTGAGTTCGTCGGCGATGCGCGCGGTGGCCGGCCCGAGGTCTCCGGCGGTGTGGACGACTTCGGTGTAGCCGCCGCTCGGTCCGGTGATGTCCTTCAACGCCTCGGGATTGACGCGCGTGCTCGCCCGCGCGTCGGGCGCATCGATCGCGATCGCGTAGACGAACGCGTCGCTGCGCCGGATGATCTCGCGCGCCTGTTGAAGACTACGGTCGCTGGCGGTGTCGGCGCCGTCGGACACGATGATCATCGCCGCGCGCGTATTCGTCCGCCGCTCGAACATCGGCGCGAACGCGACCATCGCGTCGTAGATCGCCGTGCCGCCGGCGGGACGCGTCTGGTCGAGCGCGTGCACCAGCGCCGGCGGCGGCTTCCGCCACGCTGTCACGGTGCGCGGACTGTGATTGAAGGTCGCGACGAACGCCTCGTCGTCGCCGTCGAGCAGCTCGCCGACGAACCGGTCGAGCGCGCCGCGTGCATCGGCGATCGCCTGCCCGCGCATGCTGTCGCTCGCATCGAACACCAGGCCGACGCTCACCGGCACGCGCTGATCGTCGAACCCGGTAATCGGCTCGAGCTTGCCGTCCTCGTAGACCTCGAAGTCGTCGCGCGTCAGCCCGGTGATCAGCCGGCCGTTGCTGTCGGTGACGGTGACGGTGACGGGAATCGTGACGACGCGGGACTTGAAGCGAGGGGTCTGGGCCGAGGAGGCAACGGCAAACGAGGCCACGACGCTCACCACGAGGACGACGGACACGGCGAATATTGAAGGTGGCACCACCTGACTTCGCCGCAGTCGCTGCCTCATGACGTCAACCCATCACAGCGTCGTGATCGTCGTGTCCTTCGTCGTGACCGTCGTGGCGTCGTTTGTGATTCAGGCGCCGGCGCCCACGCCGGAATAGTAATCCTGCAGCGACTTCACCGTCAGCGTCTGCTGGCGTACCGCCTTGATCGCGGCGACCGCGGCTGAGGCACCGGTCAGCGTGGTGATGCAGGGCACCGCGGCCATGGCGGCGGCGCGACGAACGGCACGGTCGTCGAAGAACGAGTCACGGCCGAGCGGCGTGTTGATGACCATGTCGATCTCGCGGTTGACGAGGTGGTCGGCCACGTTCGGCCGGCCCTCGTTGACCTTGTACATCACGTCGACGTCGAGGCCGTGCGCGCGCAGGAACGCGGCAGTGCCTCGAGTCGCGGACAGGGAAAACCCAAGCTGGGCGAGATCGCGCGCGATCGGCAGCACGGTGAGCTTGTCGCTGTTGTTGACGCTGATGAACACGCACCCGGTGTCCGGCAGCTTCTGGCCGGCACCCGTCATCGCCTTGTGGAACGCGGCGCCGAAGTTCTCCGCGCCGCCCATCACTTCGCCGGTCGACTTCATCTCGGGACCGAGGATCGTATCGACGCCAGGGAAGCGGACGAACGGGAACACCGGGCTCTTCACGAACACGCCAGTGGCCTGCAGGTCGTCCACCAGTCCGAGTTGCGCGAGCGTCCTTCCCGACGCGACCTTGGCCGCGATCTTCGCCATCGGCACACCGGTGGCCTTCGAAATGTAGGGAACGGTGCGCGACGAACGCGGATTCACCTCCAGCACGTAGACGGTGTCGTCCTTGATCGCGTACTGGATGTTCATCAGGCCGATGACGTTCAGCTCGCGGCCGATGCGGCGCGTGTAGTCGCGGATGGTGCCGAGGTGCTTCTCCGCCACCATGAACGGCGGCACGACGCAGGAGCTGTCACCGGAGTGAATGCCCGCCTCCTCGATGTGCTCCATGATGCCGCCGATGATCACGGCGCCGGTGCCGTCGGCGACCGCGTCGACGTCGAACTCGAAGGCGTCCTCGAGGAAGCGATCGATCAGCACCGGCCGATCGTGCGACACGTCCACCGCACTGGCCATGTACCGATCCAGGGAGCCCGAGTCGAACACGATCGCCATGCCGCGCCCACCGAGCACGTACGACGGCCGGACGACGACGGGATAGCCGATCCGCTCGGCCACCTCGCGCGCTTCTTCGCGCGAGACCGCGGTGCCGCTCTCCGGCTGCGGGATGCCGAGCTCACGCAGCAGCTGCGAGAACAGCTTGCGATCCTCAGCGAGATCGATTGAATCGGGCGAGGTGCCGATGATCCTGACGCCCGCGTTCTGCAGCGCCAGCGCCAGCTTCAGCGGCGTCTGGCCACCGAACTGGACGACGCAGGACACGTCGGCGCCGTTGCTCTTCTCGCGTTCGATCACCGCCATGACGTCCTCGAACGTCAGCGGCTCGAAGTACAGCCGATCGGCCGTGTCGTAGTCGGTCGACACCGTCTCCGGATTGCAGTTGACCATCACCGTCTCGTAGCCCTCATCGTGAAAGCCGTAGACGGCGTGACAGCAGCAGTAGTCGAACTCGATGCCCTGCCCGATCCGGTTCGGTCCGCTGCCGAGGATGATCACCTTCTTCTTCGGCGACGGGTCCGCTTCGCAGACTTGCTCGTACGTGCCGTACATGTACGGCGTGAACGACTCGAACTCCGCCGCACAGGTGTCGATGCGCTTGTAGGCCGGCACCAGTCCCTCGTCGAGGCGCCGTTGCCGCACCATCTCCTCGTCCACGCCGCAGATGGTGGCGATGTCCGCGTCGCTGAAGCCGGTGCGCTTCAACGTGCGCAGCAGGTCGGCGGACATCTGTCGGAACTCGCCGAGCTCCGCCATCTTCAGCAGTTCGACGATGTCGAAGAACTGCTGGAGGAACCAGCGATCGATCTTGGTCAGATCGTGGAGCTGTTCGACGTCCCAGCCGCGCTGCAGCGCCTTGAACAGCGCCCACATCCGGCGATCGCTCGGCACCACGAGCCGCTTCCGCAGTTCGCTGTCGTCTTCCTCCTGGTCCGGTGCATCGGCTGCGGCGCCGTCACCGGGCCGCGCCGAGAAGAGGCTGCCGCTCTTGCCGAGTTCCAGCGACCGCACGGCCTTGAGGAACGCTTCCTTGAACGTCCGGCCGATCGCCATCGCCTCCCCCACCGACTTCATCTGCGTCGTCAAGGTGCGGTCGGCCTGGGGGAATTTTTCGAAGTTCCAGCGCGGGAACTTCACGACGACGTAGTCGATGGTCGGCTCGAATGAGGCCGGCGTCAGGCGCGTGATGTCGTTCGGAATCTCGTCGAGGTGATAGCCGAGGGCGAGCTTGGCGGCGATCTTCGCGATCGGGAAGCCGGTGGCCTTCGAGGCAAGCGCCGAGGAGCGCGACACGCGCGGGTTCATCTCGATCGCGACGATGCGGCCGTCCTGCGGACTGATCGCGAACTGGATGTTCGACCCGCCGGTCTCGACGCCGACGCGGCGGATGATGCGGCGCGCGATGTCGCGCATCCGCTGGTACTCCTTGTCGGTCAGCGTGAGCGCCGGCGCCACCGTGATCGAGTCGCCGGTGTGCACGCCCATCGGATCGATGTTCTCGATCGAGCAGATGACGACGAAGTTGTCGGCCACGTCGCGCATCACCTCGAGCTCGAATTCCTTCCAGCCGATGACCGATTCCTCGACCAGGATCTCGTGGACCGGCGAGAGGTCGAGGCCGCGGCCGGCAAGTTCACGGAACTCGTCGATGTTGTAGGCGATGCCGCCGCCGACGCCGCCCATCGTGAACGACGGCCGGATGATGGATGGGAAACCGGTGTCTTCGACGATGACCAGCGCTTCGTCCAGCGATCGGGCGACGCCGCTCTTCGGCACCTCGACGCCGATCTCCCCCATCGCGTTGCGGAACAGGAGCCGGTCTTCGGCCACCTTGATCGCATCGACCTGCGCACCGATCAGCGTGACGCCGTACTTCTCGAGCGTGCCGCGCTCGTGCAGCGCGATCGCCAGGTTCAGCGCGGTCTGGCCGCCGACGGTCGGCAGCACCGCATCGGGCTTCTCCTTCGCGATGATCGCCTCGAGCACCTCCGGCGTCAGCGGCTCGATGTAGGTGCGGTCCGACTGTTCCGGGTCGGTCATGATCGTCGCCGGGTTGCTGTTGACGAGGATCACTTCGAGTCCCTCGTCGCGCAGCGCCTTGCACGCCTGCGTGCCCGAGTAGTCGAACTCCGCGGCAAGGCCGATGACGATCGGCCCGGAGCCGATCACGAGGACGCGCTTGATATCCGTTCGCTTGGGCATGCGTTCAGTCAGTCAGTCACAAAATGAAGCCACGACGACAGCCTGTCAAAAACCGTTCTTGCGTCGCGGCCGTCGTCCAGTCGTCGTGATCGTCGTGGCATCTTCCGTGATGTCACCGTTTCTCCATTGCGTCCAAAAACTGCCGGAACAGATAGTCGGCGTCGTGCGGACCGGGTGAGGCTTCGGGGTGGTACTGCACCGAGAAGATCGGCTTGGTCGTGTGGCGGAAGCCTTCGACGGTGCCGTCGTAGAGATTCAGGTGGGTCACGGTCACGTCCGACGGCAGCGAGTCGGGGTTGACCGCGAAGCCGTGGTTCTGCGAGGTGATCTCGACCTTGCCTGACTCGAGCTCCTTCACCGGGTGATTCGCGCCGCGGTGACCGAACTTCAACTTGAACGTGTCGCCGCCGACGGCGAGACCGAGGATCTGGTGTCCGAGACAGATCCCGAACATCGGGACGTCGGAGGTGTTCACCAGCTCGCGCACGTTGTCGATGGCGTACGGCAACGCCGCCGGGTCGCCGGGCCCGTTGCTCAGGAAGATGCCGTCGGGCTCGATCGCGGTGAGCGCGTTCGCAGGCGCACTCGCCGGGAACACGTGCACGTCGCAGCCGTACGCGTCGAGGCGGCGCAGGATGTTGTACTTCACGCCGAAGTCGTAGGCGGCCACGCGCAGCCGGCGCTGCGCGCGCTTCTCCGGCGTGATGCCGAACTCGTCGGCGGCAGCCTGCCCCGCACCGGCGCTGCGTTCATGCCACTCGAACGCCGTGCCGCAGGTGACATCCTTCACCAGGTCCGCGCCTTCCATCTGCGGGATCGCACGGGCCTTTTCCACGAGTTCCGCGGGATCGACGGCGCCCGTCGCAATCACCCCACGCATGACACCGGCGGACCGCAGCACCCGCGTCAACGCCCGCGTGTCGATGTCGGCGATCGCGACGATGTCGTGGCGAACCAGATAGTCGCGCAGCGTGCCGTCCGCGCGCCAGTTGCTCGCCAGCGGCGAGGCCTCGCGCATGACGAACCCGGCGACGTGCGGCGCCTGCGACTCCTCGTCGCCGTGCGTCACGCCGTAATTCCCGATCTGCGGCGCCGTCATCGTCACGATCTGACCGGCGTACGAGGGATCCGTGAGCACTTCCTGATAACCGGTCATGCTCGTGTTGAACACCACCTCGCCGCTCGTCTCACCCGCCGCGCCCGCGGCCACGCCGCGGTACCAGGTGCCGTCCTCCAGTGCCAGAACTGCGTTCATTCGTATCCTGTAATTCGGAATTCAGAAGTCAGAATGCAGACTCTGCATTCCCTTCATCACTGTTGCTGTTCGAGCGACGCGGCGACGCGTTCGCGCGCACCGGGCCCGAGCGTCACCGCGTTGACCCACGAGCGATATCCCGGGATCTGCATGCGCACGCTGTGAGTGCCCGGCGTCAGGTCGCCTACGACCAGAGGCGTGTAGCCCACCGGCTTGCCGTCGATGAACACCTGCGCACCCATCGGATTCGATTCCACCCGCATCGCGGCCGGACCGGTGTGCGGCGGCTCCGTCACGGCCGTGCGCGACGGTGCTGCGCGACGCTCTGCTGGTGGAACAGCCGGCGGAGCAACCCTCGCAGGCGCTGGCGTCGCTGACGTCGGCGTCTGGATCGGCGCGGACGGGGCCGGCGCCGGTGGCGTCGGTGCGGGCTGCGTCAGTGCTGGCGGCGCCGGTGCTGGTCCCGCTGGTGATGCTGGCGAGGGCGCGGATGGCGTTGACGCTGCTGCTTGCGGAGGGGCCACCGGCGTGGGCACGGACTGCGTCGGCACGGACTGCGTGGGCTCGGACGGATTCGTCGGCGGCGTGGCAGGAGATCGGCTTTCTTCCACCGGCGCGTCCGTATAAGCGCGCCCGCTGGTGGCTTCCGGTTCGGTGCCGCTTGCCGTGTTCGCCGCCTGCGGTGCCGATGGCTCACGGGCGAAGAAACCAGACGTGAAGCCAAGGAGCACGCCGGCCGCGACGATCAGGAAGAACGCGGGAACAAGCAGCCATCCACGCGATCGCTGCGGTACCGCCGCAGCCGCCGCACCGAACATCGTCGGCGGCAGCGATGGCAGTGGCAGCGTCGGCTCGTCGCGGAAGGCAGCCGCCGGTGCTTCTGGACGCAGCGGAATATCGAGACCGCCCGCGGCATCGTGCTCCGACGGGAACGCCGTTTCCGGTTCCACGATGTGCGGCCCGGATTCGGTTGGTTCAGAGGGCCAGACGTCCTCGGACGCGGCGGAAGGCTGCTCCAGCGTGCGGAAAGATCCTGCTGAAGATTCGGGCGGCGCGGCCAGCGTCGCCTGCAGCGCCTTCGCGAATTCGAGGGCGCTCGAAAACGGTCCCGGCACGTCGATTCCAGCGAGCTCGCACGTGATTTCGGCAAATGCCCGCAGGTCGTCCTCGCGACGGGCGTGGAATCCGGGAACGCTGGCGGCTTCCAATGCCTGCACCAGGCCAAAACCCGACACACCGGCACTGTCGGGCGAAAAGATGATGTCGCGCGCGCTCAGGGCACCGTGAAGCACGCCGGCCGCCGCAGCAAAGTCGAGCGCGCCGGCAAGATGGGTGATGCGCACCATCACGTCGGACAGCGGCGGATGACCGGAGGTTTCGACGTAGTCGGCGAGCGACGTGCCTCTCAGATAGGTGTGAACGAGGTAGAGGTGGCCGTCCTGCTCGCCTGAGGTGATCGGTGTGGCGATGGCCGGGTGCTCGAGCGATGTCTTGCAGAGTGCGCCGAGCGCATAGGCCACACGCTGCCGCTCGCTATGCGAGAACGGCTGGGCAAACGTACGGACGACGACGGAGAGGCCCGCGGCATCGTGCGCCAGGAACAACGGCCCGAATCGGCCGTCGCCCATGGCGGCATCGACGGTATAGACCCCGAAAGTCGAGGGACGCGCGCCGGAGGCGCTCGATGCTGAACCGTCCTCTGTCAGTGGAAACCCCTTGCGGTGGATTCCGATCGTAACATCTAAAGTCTTCGTTTCCTTGACACTGCGCTCGGCGGTTTGCGACAGTAGCCGCGGTGCTCTCCCAGCCTGGCGTCTCGACTGCCCACAGTAGATTTCCCATCGATATCCGGCGGTTTCGGTGGATTTCCCGGCTCGCGGCCGACTACGTCCACGATTATCCGCGCCTGCGGGAGTTCTTCGCGGGCAATCCGGCCGAGCCGGCGGCCTGGCGCGAACGGATCGCGCGGGTCCAACAGCATCCGCGACAGCGCGACCGTATCGCGGATGTACTGCGCGCGCAGCAGCATCGCCGGGAGGCACCGCCGGAGGCGCGCGCCGCCGCCGATCGCCTCCGCGATCCGCAGACCGTCGCGATCGTCACCGGCCAGCAAGCCGGTCTGCTCGGTGGGCCGCTGTTTACGCTGCTCAAGGCGCTGACCGCACTGAAGCTCGCTGAACGCGTGCGCGATCGGGAAGGCGTTCCCGCCGTCGCGATTTTTTGGGTGGACGCCGAAGACCACGACTGGGATGAAGTGCGTCACTGTGGCGTGCTCGATGCGAACGGGTCCCCCTGTTCGATCGAGCTCGGGAATCCGCCCGGCGCTCACGCGGGCCCGGTCGCCAACGTTCGCCTCGACGCCTCGATCACCGACGTCCTCGCACAACTCGAATCAGCGCTGCCCCCGACCGAGTTCACCGCCGATCTCCTGGCTGACGTCCGCCGCATCTACGCACCTGGCGCGGGCATGGCCGAGGCGTTCGGCACCTGGCTCGAATCGGTCCTCGGTCCGAAGGGACTGGTCGTCTACGACGCGTCGGACCCGGCGGCGAAGCCGCTGGTCAGCGATCTGTTCGTGACCGAACTGCTGAACCCGGCGCGGACGACCAGGCTGGCGAACGAGGCCGGTGAACAACTGCAGGCCGCGGGTTATCACGCGCAGGTCGAAGCGCTCGACGGCAGCGTCGCCCTGTTCCGTCTCGACGGCCAGCGGGTGGCGATCGAGGATCCGCAGGCGTGGGCGGCGCGCGCGCGGACCAGTCCCGAGCAGTTCAGCCCGAACGTGTTGCTGCGTCCGCTCGTGCAGGACACGTTGTTTCCCACGGTCTGTTACGTCGCGGGCCCGAACGAGCTCGCTTATCTGGCGCAGTTGCGCGGCGTGTATGAGGCGTTCGGCATCCCGATGCCGCTGCTGCAACAGCGCGCGACGGCCACGCTCGTGGACGCGAACGCGATGCGCTTCCTCACGCGGTACGACTTCCCGCTCGAATCCTTGCGCGCCCAGGACGAAGCCGCGCTCAATGAGCTGCTGGAATCACAACTGCCGCCCTCGGTGGACGCCGCCGTACATGCCGCCATGCGCGTCGTCGACGAACACATGGCGGTGGTGGCCCGTGAGGTGACGCAGGTCGACACGACGCTCGAGGGGACGGCGAAGTCCACGTTGTCGCGCATGCAGGACGACCTGAAGAAACTGCACGGGAAGATCATCCAGGCCGCCAAGCGCAAGGACGAGACGCTGAAGCGGCAGTTTCACCATGCGCAGGCGCAGGCGTTCCCGAACGGCCATCCGCAGGAGCGCGAGATCGGGTTCATCTCGTTCCTGAACAAGTACGGCCCGGCCCTGATCGATCGCCTCGGCGACGAATTGCCGCTCGACATGGGACAACACTGGGTGCTCTCCATCTAAGTTGAAAGTGAAAAATTGAAAGTTGAAAGTCGGAATCAGGCGCGAGCGCGCAAGGCTCCTCGCCGCCGGCGCGCCAGGATCCGGCTGCCCAAGGGCTTGCGGCGTGCGCTGATCGCCGTGGTCGCCGCGCTGGTGCTGGGGGGCGTCGCTGCGACCTCCTACCTCTGGGTCTCGTTCGGCAAGATGATCGATGAGCGGCTGCACGGGGAACGCGAACGCACGTTCCCGCGGGTTTACGCGCGACCCGTCGAGATCCGCCGCGGGCAATCGCTCTCCCCGCAGGATCTGATCAACCGGCTCAACGATCTCGGGTACGCACAGACGCCGAAAGGCTCGAATCCCGGCGAGTTCGCGGTGGTCCGCAACGGCCTGGCCATCACGCCGCGCGGCGGTGCCTTCGCGGGACACGCCGTCCACGTCACCTTCACGCCACCGCCGACGCGCACACGCGCCGCCACTGCTCCACCCCCGCCGGTCAACGTGCAGGCGGTGGACGTGACCGGCTCCGGCAAGCAGGACGGCGTCATCCTCGACGCGCCATTGTTGACGGCGCTGATGACGTCGAGCGTCCGCGAGAAGCGCCGCCACGTTCCGCTGTCGGCGATCCCGAAGTACATGCAGCAGGCGGTGCTGTCGATCGAGGATCAGCGCTTCTACTCGCATCCCGGAATCAATCCGATCCGCTTCATCGGCGCCGCGGTCCGCAACGTGATGGGCGATCACCAGGTGTCGGGCGCGAGCACGATCACGGAGCAGCTCGCGCGCATGTTCTTCTTCGAAGACGAGTTCAACGCCGAAATCCAGACCGGCACGCGCGGCAAGTCGTGGGGATCGCGCCTGCGCCGCGTCGAGCAGGCGTTCATGTCGCTGGTCCTCGAGCGCCGTGCCTCGAAGGACGAGATCCTCGAGATGTACCTGAACGACGTCTACCTGGGACAGCGCGGGTCGTTCGGCATCCACGGCGTGGCGGAAGCGGCACGCATCTTCTTCGCGAAAGACGTCGCCAACATCAGCATCAGCGAAGCAGCGACGATCGCCGGCACGATCAACAGTCCGATCTCGCGGTCGCCGTTCTCGAATCCCAAACGCGCACTCGAGCGCCGCAACGTCGTCATTGCCGCGATGGCCTCGGAGCGCTACATCACCGAGGACCAGGCGGCCCACGCGTCACGCGAGCCGATGCAGGTGGTGGCGCGCGCGGTGGACAACGAGGCGCCCTACTTCGTCGATCTCGTCAGCGAGCAACTGAACGACGACTTCCCGGGCCTGACGACGAAGCCAGGGACGCTGGACGTCTACACCACGCTCGACCTCAACATGCAGCGGGCAGCGCTCGACGCCGTGCGCGACGGGCTCGCGAATGTCGATGCGCAACTCGCCAAACGCCGTCGCAAGCCGTCGCCGCCGCCGCAGGCCGCACTCATTGCCGTCGATCCGCGAACCGGCGAGATCCTGGCGATGGTCGGCGGGCGGTCGTACAACAGCTCACAGTTCAACCGCGCGATCTCCGCCCACCGGCAGCCGGGCTCGGTGTTCAAGCCGTTCGTCTACCTCGCGGCGTTCGAGCGGGCGTACGCCGAAGGACGGACCGACTTCACGCCGGCGGCGATCACCGACGATTCGCCGGCGACCTTCGACTTCAACGGCCAGACCTGGGAGCCGAAGAACTACGACGAATATGACGGCCCGATCACGTGGCGTCAGGCGCTGGCGCGGTCGCGCAATCTCGGAACGATCCAGGTGGGCTACCAGGTCGGCTTCGACAACGTCGCGGCGCTGTGGCGGAAGGTCGGCGTCGGCACACCGCCACAGGCGTACCCGTCGATCGCCCTCGGCGTGTTCGAGCTCACGCCCCTCGAAGTGGCGACGGCATACACGCTCTTCACCAACGACGGGTCGGTGCGTCCGCTGCACGCGATCGATCGCATCGCGACGCCAGGCAAGATGCTGACACCGGCGGCCGGAAAGCTGAAGAGCGTGGCGCGCGCGGACACGACCTTCCTCGTCACGAACATGCTGCGGAGCGTGATCAACGAGGGCACGGGCGCCGGGGCGCGGGCGGCCGGCTTCACCCTCGACGCCGCCGGCAAGAGCGGCACGACCAACGACCTGCGCGACGCCTGGTTCGTCGGCTTCACGCCGGAACTGCTCACCGTGACGTGGGTTGGCTACGACGACAACCAGCCGCTGCGGCTCACGGGCTCAGCGGCGGCCTTGCCGATCTGGACGCAGTTCATGAAGCGCGTCCTCGCGGGACACGGCAACCGCCAGTTCGAAGCGCCGGAAGGGATCACGTTCGTCGAGATCGACAAGGACACGGGCAAGCTCGCGACGCCGAACTGTCCGCATGTGATGACGGAGTCGTTCCTGAGCGGTTCGGAGCCGAACGAGTACTGCGAGGTGCACCGGTAGAGTTCGCGCTTCTGAGTTCTTGGTTCTCAGTTCGTGTTCAGGTTCGGTTCTGGGTTCCGAGTTCTGGGTTCGGGGTTCGGGGTTCGGGGTTCGGGGTTCGGGGTTCGGGTTCAGCGTTCGTCGTGGCGCGGACCTTGTCAGGTCCGCGTGGAACCCAGCCGCCGTCAATTCCGTCGATTACGCCGTGTTCAGACCCCGGGGCTACCGCCGGTCGCCCTTCGCTGACTTCATCAATTGGACCGACTACCGGTTCGAAGGTCCGACGGGCCGCCGCGTGCATCAGCCGTGGGGCGCCGCTCCCTGGCAACGCCGCCGGACCCACCCGCTCCTTCGCATCCTGGCCTTCCTCGCAATCGCTTACGTCGTCACCCGCCTGATTCGCGGACGCCGCTCGTCGACCTGGTTCTAGCGCGTTCGATTCCAGCTGCTGTGGCCCCACGGCACCCGAACCCCGAACCCCGAACCCAGCACCCAGAACCCAGAACCAACCTGAACACGAACCAGGCACCAGGCACCCAGCACCGAGAACAGCGACGCGCGACCGTCTCGCTATAATCACCCCGTGAACCAGGAAGTCTTCGCCGCGCTGTCCGAGGCGCTCGCCCGCGGCGAGGAAGTGGCGCTCGTCACCATCACCTCCTCCACCGGATCAACGCCGCAGCGCGTCGGCGCCAAGATGCTGGTGTTCGCGGATGGCCGTACCGTCGGCACGATCGGGGGCGGGTGCTACGAGAACGACGCGTTCTGGAAGGCGCGCGAAGCGCTCGAGGCACGGCGTCCGCTGAACGTCAAATACGAGCTCACCGACGACATCGCCGAAGAGTCCGGGCTGATTTGCGGGGGCCAGATGGAAGTGTTCATCGAACCGGTCGAGCCCGCTCCCGACGTCTACATCTTCGGCGCGGGGCACGTGGGCGCGAGCCTGGCGCGGATGGCGCACGACACCGGCTTTCGCGTGCACGTCATCGACGACCGCGAGAAATTTGCCGACGCGGGACGCTTTCAGCCCGGCGTCGACGTCGTCGTTGACGACATCCCAACCTGGCTGCAGACCAACCGCCTCCCACCGACCGCGTACGGCGTCATCGTCACGCGCGGCCACAAACATGACCTCGATGCGCTGCGCGCGCTGATGCCGGCGAACCTGCGCTACATCGGCCTGATCGGCAGCAGGGCCAAGGTCAAGCGAATCTACGACGCGCTGCGGGAAGAAGGCGCCACGCCGGAAACGCTGGCGCACGTCCACGCGCCCATCGGTCTCGATATCGGCGCGATCACGCCACAGGAGATCGCGGTCAGCATCCTCGCGGAGCTCATTGCCGTGAAGCACGGCAAGATCACCGAGCCGAACGTCGCCGCCGTCAGCATGCGGTGGGAAGGCGCGCTGAAGAAATAGTGCCCTCGACGCTCATCCGGAACGCCACCATCCTGACGATGAACGAGCGAGTCGAGGTGGTGACCGGAGCCGTGTCGGTGCGCGACGGAACCATCGCCAGCATCGGCCTCGAGCCGGCCGCCCCTCACGACGTTGTCATCAACGCCGGCGGCCAGTACCTCCTTCCAGGCTTCATTCAGACTCACATTCATCTCTGCCAGACGCTCTTCCGCGGCTACGCCGACGATCTCCCGCTACTTCAGTGGCTGCGGACGCGGATCTGGCCGATGGAAGCGGCGCATACGCCAGCGTCGCTTCGCGCGGCGGCCGATCTCGCCTGCCTGGAGCTTCTGCGCAGCGGGACGACCACCGTGCTCACGATGGAAACGGTGTACGACACCGATGCGGTGTTCGACGCGGTCACGGCGACCGGCATTCGCGCAGTGATCGGCAAATGCATGATGGACGCGGCGACCGACGACATTCCGCAGCGGCTGCGGGAGCAGACGCGGCGTTCGATCGACGAAGCCGTTGCCCTGCACGGGCACTACGACAACAGTGCGAACGGCCGGATTCGCGCGGCGTTCGCGCCACGGTTTGCCGTCTCGTGCTCGCGCGAGCTGCTCGAGGCAGTCGCGGCGCTTTCCGATCGGCATCGCGCGCTCGTGCACACGCACGCGTCGGAACAACGGGACGAAGTTGCGCTCATCCGTCGCCAGACCGGCGTCGCGAACATCGAGTATCTGCAGCAGGCCGGCCTGACCACGCCGCGCCTGAACGTCGCGCACTGCGTGCAGGTGGACGAACACGAGCAGGAGATTCTGGCGAGCGAAGACGTCAAGATCGCGCACTGCCCCGGGTCCAATTTGAAGCTCGGATCGGGGATCGCGCCGGTAACGGAGCTCCTGGGCCGCGGAGCATGCGTCAGCCTCGGCGCAGACGGTGCCGCGTGCAACAACAGCCTCGACATGTTCCACGAGATGCGGCTGGCAGCCATGCTTCAAACGCTGCGTCACCGTCCGGGAATTCTCCCGGCCGTGCAGGTCCTCCGTATGGCCACGTGCAACGGCGCGCGTGCGTTGGGCGTCGATCATCTTGTGGGTTCGATCGAAGTCGGCAAACGAGCCGACCTGATCCTCATCGACGCGGCTGCCCCACATCTGGCACCCGCCCCAGATCCTGTTTCCGCGATCGTCTATGCCGCTCGTCCGACGGATGTGACGCTGACGATGGTGGATGGCGAGGTGCTCGTGAGGAATCAGGAGGCGGCTCGGCTCGATGCCGGAGAGATCGCCGCCCGAGCGAGTGCAGAGGCCAGGGCGCTGGCCCGACGCGCTGGGCTATAATTCACTGATAGTTCTGTAACCTTCTGACCGCCAATGAGTTCCCTGGACCTCTCCGATCGTTCGCGACGCCTCCTGGCGACGCTGGTCCGCGAGTACATCGAGACCGGCGAAGCTGTCTCGTCGCAGGTGCTCGCGCGCGAGAGCGGCCTGGGAGTGTCGTCGGCGACCGTGCGCAGCGTTCTGGTCCAGCTCGAGAACTCCGGTTACGTCCATCAACCGCACACCTCGGCCGGTCGCTTGCCGACGGACCGCGCCTACCGCGTATTCGTGGACCTCTTGCTGGAGACGCGCAAGCCGTTCCGTCCACCCGTCCACGTCGAGCAGGAGTTGCGGCAACAGGCGGTCAAGTCGCCGTTGATCGACGACCTGCTGGCCGGCGTGTCCCACGTGGTGTCGCGCGCGGCCCGTCATGTCGGCTTCGCGCTTGCCGGCGCCAACGTCGCGGTCCTGCAACGGATCGAATTCGTGGCGATCGGCGGAGCCCGCGTGCTGGTCGTGGTGATTTCACGCGACAACCAGGTGACGCAGAAGGTGGTCGACATCGGCGAAGAGGTGCATCCCGACGATCTGGTGCAGGCGGCGAACTATCTCAACACCGAGTTTGCCGGCCTGCCGCTGGTCCAGGTACGCGCCGCCGTGCTCGGACGGTTGCAGCAGGAGCGCACGCTTTACGATCAGTTGCTGAATCGAGCCCTGCGGCTGGCGCAATCGACGCTCGAAGAGTTGCCACAGCCGCAGACGTTCCACGTCGAAGGTGCCGCCTCGCTGCTCGCCGAGAGCGCGGCTGATGCGGTGTCGCTCGGCACGCTGCGGGCGCTGCTCGAGATGATGGAAGAGAAGGAACGCCTGGTCCATCTCCTGAACCAGTACATCGACGGTCCCGGACTGACGGTCGTGATTGGCGCCGAACATGCGTCGCCTGACCTGCGCCCGTTCAGTCTCATCGCGTCGACCGACGTGGACGGTGGGGCGATCCGGACGGTCGGCGTCATCGGGCCCGTGCGCATGCATTATTCGAGAGCCATCGCCCTCGTTGGCGGCGCCACGCAAGCCGTCTCGCAGGCCCTGCGCCACGGCGGCAATCAGAGGAATAACGAAATTTCGAATTGACGAATTCACGAATTGACGGAGTTGCGAATTGATCGGTCTCGCTTCACCCAACGATTCGTCATTCGTAAATCGTCAATTCCTCAATTTCCCAAGGTTCCCATGTCTGAGATCGTGAATGAGAAACCCGCGCCGGATACCGCTCCCGACCGTCCGGGCGATGCTGCCGGGGCGGCGGAAGCCGAGGCGTCTGCCCCGGAACCAGCCGACGAACTGCGCAAGGAACGCGATGCGCTGCAGGACCGGCTACTGCGAACGGCGGCCGAATTCGATAACTATCGCAAGCGGATGGAACGGGAGCGCCGGGAACTCTCGGAATACGCCGCCGCGTCGGTCGTCAGGGATCTTTTGCCGATTCTCGACAACTTCGAGCGGGCACTCCAGGCACCGGCCGGCGCCGAAGCGGATACATTCCGCAAAGGCGTTGAGCTGATTCACAAACAGATGCTCGACCTGCTGATGAAGCGCGGCGTGAAACCAATCGAGGCGCTCGGGACCGACTTCGACCCGAACTTTCACGAGGCCGTGATCCATGAAGTCAGCGACGCGCATCGCGAGGGCGAGGTGATGCAGGAGCTTCAGCGCGGCTACATGCTGGGCGACCGGCTGCTGCGTCCCGCAATGGTGAAGGTGGCCAAGAGCTCATGAGTGCAGTCGGCAAACGTGACTACTACGAGGTGCTCGGCGTCGTCCGAACCGCGAGCGAACAGGAAATCAAGAGCGCGTATCGCAAGCTGGCGCTGAAGTTCCACCCCGATCGCAATCCCGGCGACAAGTCGGCCGAGGAAGCGTTCAAGGAAGCGGCCGAGGCCTACGCGATTCTGGCCGACACCGACAAGCGCCACATGTACGACCGCTTCGGTCACGCCGGGCTCGGCGGTGCGGCCACGGGCGGCTTCGATCCGAACGTCTTCACCGGCTTCGAGGACATCCTCGGCGGCCTCGGCGACGTGTTCGGCTTCGGCGACATCTTCGGCGGCGGGCGGCGGCGAACGGGGCCGCAACGGGGCGCCGACCTGCGCTACGACCTCGAGATCTCGTTTGAGGAATCGGCGAAGAAAACCGAGACGACGATCCAGTTCCCGCGGCAGGAGACCTGCGATACCTGCAACGGCAGCGGCGCCGCCGCCGGTTCGAAGCCGACGACGTGCCCGCAGTGTCACGGCCGCGGTCAACTGCGCTATCAGCAGGGGTTCTTTACCGTCGCGCGCACCTGCGGCCAGTGCCGCGGCACCGGCCAGGTGATCAGCAATCCGTGCGCGACCTGTCGCGGATCCGGCCGCGTCGAGAAGGACAAGAAGGTCACGATCAACATTCCCGCGGGCATCGCGAGCGGGCAACGCCTGCGGCTCTCAGGTGAAGGTGAAGCCGGTCCGAACGGTGGTCCGGCCGGCGATCTGTATGTCGTCATCCACGTCCAGGAGCATCCGTTCTTCCGGCGTGACGGCAACGACCTGCACTGCGAGATTCCGCTCGGCTTTCCCACCCTCGCACTCGGCGGCGAGATCCAGATTCCGACGCTCGACGGCGAGGAACCCTTCACGATTCCCGACGCCACGCAGACGGGAACGACGTTCCGGCTGCGCGGCAAGGGCATGCCTGACGTGTCGGATCGCAGCGGCCGCAGCAAGGGCGATCTGTTCGTGACGGTAAAGGCGGTGACGCCGAAGAAGCTGACGCGCGATCAGAAGAAGCTGCTCGAACAGCTCGCGACCACGCTGCCGCACGACAAGTACGAGCCGACGCCGCTGGACGACCACGAGGACAAGGGGCTGTTCGACCGGGTGAAGGACATCTTCGGTTAGTGCGGACCTGGCCGGCGCTGCTGGTAGAGGGACTCGCGCGTGACGCGTCGAACGTCGGGCCGTCCTTTAGGCCGCCCGACAACGCAGGGCCCGGCTTCAGCCGCGCTGATGACTTCACCCGGGCTGACGCTTTCGACGCCGCACTTCTCGACTTCGCCGTTGCTGCAATCGACGAACCCTCCGACGGCGCACAACGGCTCTTCTTCCACGACACCGCGGAACGCGATCGCGCACGCGACGCGCTGCGAACAGCGTTTCCGGATTTCCAATTCACCGCGATCGACGTGCCGGACGAAGACTGGGCGGCACGCTCGCAAGCCAATCTCAAGGCGATCCGGGTCGGCCACATCGTCGTCGCACCACCGTGGGACAACGGCCGCGATCCACAGCCCGGCGAGACGAGGATCATCATCCAACCGTCGATGGGCTTCGGCACCGGCCATCACGCGACGACCCGGCTCTGTCTCGCCGCACTCCAGCGCGCGAACGCCGCCGGCCGCTCGGTGATCGACGTCGGCACCGGATCCGGCGTGCTCGCCATCGCCGCGAGCCTGCTTGGCGCGTCGTCCGTGATCGCGATCGACGATGACGCGGATGCGATCCAGTCGGCGCGTGAGAACCTCGGTTTCAATCCCGCCGCGCGCGTTGACCTGCGCGTCGCCGACCTTCGCACTTCCCTGCTCGACGCCGCGGATATCGTCGTCGCCAACCTGACCGGCACGCTGCTGACGCAGACTGCGCCGCTGCTGACGACGCTGGTCGCACCGGCGGGTCGCCTGATTATGAGTGGGTTGATGGGGGACGAAGAAGCCGGCGTGAGCGCGGCGTTCAGCGATTTTCGTGTGCTGGATCGAAACCAGGAAGACGAGTGGTGCTGCCTGGTGCTCGCGCGCGAACAGGTGTTCCGTTAGGGTGAAACGTGTAGGGGCGGGTCTTTTCAGACCCGCCCGCCGCAAGCCACCGGCCGCCCAACTCGGCCTCTACGTGCGCGATGTCCAGCTACTTGCGGCCGCCCTCTTCGGGTGCCGCGCCGGCGAACAGACGCTTGCCATCGGGCAGGATGATGCCTGACGCGTTCGCGACCGGCTGACCGCTGCGCGCCATGAAGCCGTTGATCGTCACCTCGGTGCCGACCTCCAGGTCCTCCTTGCGCCAGCCGCGGCGATACAGCGAGTTGGCGGCGGTGGTCTCCCACGCCCAGTTCGTCACCTTGCCGTCGGCGCCGGTCACGTCGATGTAAATCCAGGCATGCGGGTTCGCCCAGCGCATCCCGGTGATCTTGCCTTTCTGCGTAATCGGCTTCTTGTCGTCGTATTCCGCCGAGAACGAGTGGTGCGCGCGCACGGGCATGACGACCAGCGCAATGAAGAGCGCGGTGACCACGAGGAAAAACTTCCGCATATCAGTGCTCCAATGCCCGGCTGAAGCCGGGCGCTACTTGATGAGCCCGTTCTTGCGGGCTTCGTCCTTCACGTGCTTCAGGTGCTCGAGGTCCTGGTTATCTTCGAGGCAGGCGACCTCGAGGATCTCGCCCGTCTGCCGGCGGATCTGGAAACCGAGCGTGTAGGGGCGCGTCATCACGACCGGGTCGGTGATCGTGACCTTGTAGTCGATCGTATCCGCATTGATCGGCGTGAAGCGCTCCACCGCGGTGGCCGCGTAGCTGATGACGTCGCCGGCCTCGTTCATCCAGGTCTTGCCGTTGTTGTTCGCCGTGTCCACGACCAGCGTATCGCCTTCCCAGTGGCCGATCGAGTCTCCCTGCCACAGCCGCACGTCGTCGGGGAGATGCTTGCGGTTCGGATCGATCGGGATGATGCGCCACGCCATGCGCTCCATCAGGATCACGAGGTAACCAGGCGGCTGGAGGATCTGGTACGGCGACGGCGTCCACAGCGAGCGGGCGAAGCCGGCGACGAAGCAGTGTGCCGTCGGATCGTCATACCCACGTTCCGGCTTGCCGCGCGCCTCGAATTCCTTCCGCGCCCAGTCCTGGTAAGGCAGGCGACCGTCCGGCGGATCGAGCACGATGCCCTGGCTCGGCGGCAGCATCGGCGCGGCCGGATGTTTCTCGAGTCCGTAGTTCGCACCACCAGCCGCGTTGCCGAAGTGGCCGGTCAAATCGGGCTTGCCGTCGGGCATCCGCTTGATCGGGCCAGCCGGGGCCGCCGGGCCCCGACCGCCGCGGGCGCCGCCACGGCCGCCGCCTCCTTGTGCTCCCTGCGGGCCGGCCTGTGCGCCGCGGCCGCCAGCCGGCGGAGGCGGTGCCTGCCCCGCCGCGACCGCGGCGGCCGCAAAGAAGACGACGACAGCGAGTGTGAGGTGTCGCATCACAGGTCTCATGGCTTGGGTTTCGGGAACCACGTTCGTTCGTCCCGCTCGAACGCGCCGTTGGCCTCTTCCTTCTCGGCCTGGCACTGGAACTCGAGTAGCCGGTCCATGTCCTTCTGCCGGTAGAACGGCATGCTGATCTTCCAGGGCCGCGTATACGTCTTTGGATCCTCGAGCGTGACTTCGTACTGGATCGTGTCGGGGTCCGTCATCGTGTAGCGCTCGGTCACCTTCAACTGTTCGCTGTGGAAGTCGCCAGCCGCGTCGAGCCAGGTCTGATCGTTATGGTTGGTGACCTCGATGACGAGCGTGTCGCCCTCCCAGTGACCGCGAGAGTCGCCCATCCAGAATTCGATGCCGTCCTGATGCTTGCTGCCGTCGGTATAGATCAACCGGTAGACCGATGACCACTCGAAGGCAATCGCGACATGATTCGGCGTCTGGAAAATCTGGAAGGGATGCTCGATGTACATGATCCGCGGCACGCCGGGCATGAAGCACTTGTTGAACGGATCGAGCTCGGCACGCTTCTCGAAGTTTGCATTGCGCTTCTTCAGCGCCGCCGGGGTGTACGGAATCGTGTCGCCGACGACCACGCCCTTGCCGGGCAGGATGCCATAACTGGCGTTGTGGTACTCGAGGCCGTAGGCGGCGCGGTTGCGAACCTGCCAGATGCCCTGCAGGTTTGGTTTGCCGGTGGCCGTTCGCGGAATGGTCGCGGCGGTTGCCGGTCGGGCTGCGGTCGCCCGTCCCTGCGCTGATACGGTCGCGGCCGGTGGGGCGCCGGTCGACGCCGCGGCGAGAGTCAGAACGAAAACAAGAGCAGGCCTGCCAAAATCCACGCGGCAGATTATACGGGAGTGTTCGGGGTCACGGCCGGCCCACAACCGGTCATGGCCGGTCCACAAAGCAGGACCGGCCCTACACGTCACCTGTAGGGCGGGTCTTGCTTCACACCCGCCATCTCTCCCGCCATCCTAGCGAATGGCGGCCGAGGCCCATCGATCCGCAACGCTCCGAATCCGCCCGAGCGCCTCGTTGATGTTGTCGAGCGAATTCGCGTAGCTGAATCGCAAATAGCCCTCGCCAAAGCTCCCGAACGCCGTGCCACTCAGGCAGGCGACGCCAGCCTCATTCAGGAGCAGGTCCGCCAGTTCACGCGTCGGCATCCCGGTGCCACTGACGTTCGGGAACGCGTAGAACGCACCGTCGGGCAGCGTGCACCGGAAACCGGGAATCGCGTTCAGACCGGCGACGATGGCATCACGCCGCTTCTGGAATTCGCGAACCATCATGTCCACCGAATCCTGCGGGCCCTGCAGCGCGGCCAGACCCGCGCGTTGCGTGAAGCTGGCCGTGCACGAGTTCGAGTTGACCATCAACCGCTCGACGGCAGCCGCCAGCCATTGCGGCATCACGCCGTAACCGAGGCGCCAACCGGTCATCGAGTACGTCTTGGAGAAACCGTCGAGGATGATCGTCTTCTCGCGCATGCCCGGGAACTGCGTGATCGACTCCGGTGTCTTGCCGTAGACGATGCGCGAGTAGATCTCGTCGCTGAGGATCATCACGTCGCGCTCGCGCAGCAGGTCGGCGATGCGGCGCAGATCATCCTTTGGAATGAGGCCGCCGGTCGGGTTCGCCGGCGAATTCAGGACGACGAGCTTCGTCTTGGTCGACAGCTTCTTTTCGAACTCGTCCAGATCGAATGAGAAGCCGCGGCTCTCCACCAGCGGCATCGGCACCGCCGCCGCGCCGAGATAGTTGATCACCGACTCGTAGATCGGGAACCCGGGGTTCGGGTAGATCACCTCGTCGCCGGGATCGAGCAGCGCCATCAGGGCGAAAAAGATGATCGGCTTGCCGCCGGGGACGACGACGACGTTCGAGCCGTTCACCGGGACGTTGCGCGTCTGCGAAATGTAATGCGCGATCGCCTCGCGGAAATCGGGCAAGCCGGCCGTGGGCCCGTAGCCGGTCCAGCCATCGTCGATCGCCTTCTTGCCGGCCTCGCGCACGTGTTCGGGCGTCGGGAAATCGGGCTGGCCGATTTCGAGATGCACGATGTTCTTCCCGGTCGCCTCGAGCGCGCGCGCCTTGGCGAGAACTTCGAACGCGGACTCGGTGCCGAGCCGCGACATGCTTTGCGCTAATTTCATACCGAGGTCTTCTGCTCGCGTGCAATTAGAGAGCGCGGAAAGAAATTACCGGAGCGGGTCCTGTCGCCGGGTTTCCCCATTCCGCGGCCACCCCACCGCGCACCGTCCGCGCGGCGGGGGCCCCGACGTCCTCGGCGCCAAAAGCACCTCCACGGGAGAGGCGACTGCGGGGCGGAATGGGGAGGCCCTCCCGGCGCCACCCGCGAGTGTAATTTCACGAGGCGCTGTGTCAGCTCACCGACTTGATGATCGGCTCGACGGCGCCGCGGACTCTGGTCGCCAGCTCGAACGGATCCATCGCAACGTGCTCCGGCTTGAACGATTCGAACGACAGCGGGCCCGAGTATTTCTTCTTCTTCAGCGTCTCGAGAATCCGCTTCAGCGGCGCGATGCCTTCGCCCGGCAGCACGCGATCCGGCTGGCCCTGGATCTCGCGCGGTGGATCGCTCGGCACGTCTTCGAAGTGCAGGTGATACAGCTCGCCGTCGTGCAGCAGATCGAGATCCTCGAACTTACTGATGCCGCCCCAGAAGTGATACGTGTCCATCATCACCCGCACGTTCGGGTGATTGGCGTTGCGCACGATCATCAGTGCGGTCGGCAGCGACCCCGCCAGATGCGAGGTCCGCGCGAACTCGAGCATGCAGGTGACGCCGGCCTGCTTCGCGATCTCGCCCGCCTCGCGCATGTTGTCCGACGCCGTCATGAAATCGTCCCGCTTGTACATGCCCGGGCCGGCCGAGGGACAGACGATGCGGTCGGCACCGATCGCGTGAGCGAGCTCCACCTTCCATTTCAGGTCGTCGAGGCTGCGCTGGCGGTTCTGTCCCGGCTCCGGCAGCCCGAGCTGGTTGCTCGACGACACCGGTTTCAACCCGGCATCGTCCAGCACGCGTTTCGCGCTCGCCGGTGATTCGCCCGGCTTCTGCGTGAACTCGCGCACCTTCACGAGGTTCGGTTCGACCGCGCGGACGCCGGCTTTGGCGTAACCCTGCATCGCCGTCGGAAAATCGAAGCGCTCGGAGCTGGCCTCGTGCATCGAGACGAAGAATCCCTGACGCGCAGCGACCTGCTGCGATGTCGGCGGTGGACCGAGCGGCGCTGATTTCACGGGTGTTCCCTGAGCGGCGAGGACGAGGTCGGACAGCAGCGACGCGGCCGGTACGGCGGCGGCCGTCGCCAGAAACGTGCGGCGAGTGATCATGAGGGCCTCAACAGGTGATCGATGGGCGAGATGATAGCGCCTTTGCGGATGGGAACGCATTCGGGCGGAAAGTCCTGACGGAAGCGGCCACCCTTCTCGAGGACTGCAGGCAGAAACCGCTCGAGGCCCGGGAGCGCACGATCGAAGTTGTCGTGCAGCACCATCACGCTCCACGGCTGCTCGTCGCAGTGCTCGAGCGCAATCTCCACCCACCCGCTCGTCTCCCAGTCGCGCGGCAGCGAATTCCACAGCACCATGCTGTAGCCATCCGCCTGCAGGTGATCGAGGGCGACGCGGTTCAACACACGCGCGTCGAGGTGCCCGCTGTTCGCGTACGGCCGGAACCAGCGATCCGGATGCGCGAGGTCGCCGATCAGCCGCTGCGTCTCGTCGATTTCCTGGATGGCCACCCGCGGGTCGTCAAGATTGCCAAACGACGGTCCGTGACTGAAGGTGTGATTACCAATCCAGTGCCCTTCGGCATGCGCGCGGACCGCGTACTCGCGCAGCGCCGGCCGGACCATCTGCTTGCCGCAGACGAAGAACGTGGCCTTGATGTCGTACTGCTTCAGGAGGTCGAGCACGATCGGCGTGGCGGCCATCGGGCCGTTGTCGAATGTGAGCGTCAGTTCAAATGCCAATCCTGCTTAGGATAGCTGCGGACGGAGCGGACGGAGCGGACGGAGCGGGCGGAGACGGAGAGGGCGGAGGCGGAGAGGGCGGAGGAACGGGTTTACAGGAGGAACGGAGAAACGGAGCCGAACGGAGAGCGATGAGTTACGCGACACAATGGGCTGATGCGAAGCACACACCTGCGTCGCTGACTGGGCCGCGTAGCGGGCCGTGCTGGTCGCGCGAAGCAGCCAGATGCACGCCGCCGCTGCGTCCTTGTGCGGTTTGCATCTGGCTGCTTCACGTGACCAGGCCGCCTACGGCGGCGCCAGCGACGCAGCGCCGTTCATCTCCGGTGCTCCGTTTCTCCGGTGCCCCCGTTGCCTCCGGCATCTCCGTTATCGTCCAACCGCCACCGCCAACTCGCGGTTGCCGTGGGCGCCCGCGAGCTCGGCGGGCGTGAGGCCCTCCTTGTTCTTCGCGTCGCGGCTTGCCCCAGCTCCCAGCAGCAGCCGGATCATCTCGTCGTCGCCGAAATCGATCGCTGAAGCCCACAGCAGCGGCGTCATCCCCAGCTTGTCGACGTGATTGACGTCGGCGCCGCGCTGGATCATCAGGCGGGCCATCGGCAGGTCGTTATTCAGCACCGTCCGCCCCAGCATCGTGATGCCGTTGCCATCGGCGAAGTCGACGGGCGCGCCGAGATCCAGCAGCGCCTTCGCCACCTCCATGTCGCCGAACTTGAAGGCCCCCAGCATCGGCGTCTCGCGCGATGTACCGATCAGCAGCATCGGCAGATTCGTATTCGCGCCGGCTGCCGCAAGGCGCTTCAGGATCGCGGCGTTACCGGCATAGGACGCGATGAAGAACGCGTTGGCGTTGAAGACCGGCGCTTCCTCGCCATCCTGCAGCGCCACCCGCGCGCCGTGATCGAGCAGCAGGTTCATCGCGGCGTCCGACCCCTGGTAGTTCGCTGCCACCATCAACGCCGTGAACCGCACCTTCGATTTCGCGTTGACGTCGGCGTCGCGATCGATCAGCAGCCGCATCTTCTCGACGTCGGGCGCCGCCGCCATCAACAGCGTCACACCGCCCTTCGTCGCAACGTTCGGACTCAGCCCGCTGTCGAGCAACGCCCTGAGGTCCGCGACGCTGCCGAACAACACCTTCTCTTCCCACGGCTCGACGTCCGCCGGTACGACGCCTGGAAGCGGCGCGGTGGTGACCGGCTGTCCCGGCCCGAGAGCGTCGGCAAGCGCCATCACCGCCCAGCTCGCCGCCGACAACGACAGGAACTGATCGTGTTGGCCCGGGTAGCCGGCATCGAAGTACGGCGGGCTGAGCGGCGCCGGCGGGAACAGGCGCGACTTCATGTGCCACGCACCGTCGGCGGTCTGCGCCTGCAGCAGGAACGCGATCCCGCGCTGCCAGCCTGGATTGGTAGTCGGCACGCCGCCGGCCTCGTGCAGCGCCACGAGGGATTGCGCCGTCGAATAGACGTCGCTGTCTCGTCCCCGGATCGCCTGCCAGCCGCCGTCCGGTCGCTGTTGTGCCTGCAGGCTGCGTGCGAGCGCCGCGAGCCTCGCCGGAGAGGCACCGGCCCACTTCAGTCCGATCAGTCGATACGCGCGTTCTTCGGTCGACGCCGGCGTATGCGAGTCGAGGTACATCGCCGCGCGCTTCACCGCCGCGTCCGCGGCGGCCGCCTGCAGTGGATGGTGATAGAGCTGCACCGCGCGCAGACCGAGCGCCGCGAACGTGAACCGGCTGTACGACGACGGCGGCCGCTGGTGGTAGCTGTCCCACGTGCCGTCGGGGTTCTGACGTGCGATCAACAGCCTGACATACACCGCCGCAGCGAGGTTCGGCGCTACCCCTGCCGCATCCGCCGCCACCAGCCGCTGCGCATCGTCCACGGCCGGCTCGATCACGTGCGTGTATTGGATGGCGCGATCGAGGTCGGCGTAGGTGAACGCCGTCGCCGCGTCGGCGCGCGCGACCGCTTCGTCGACGGGAATGCCGTGCGCGCGGGCCGCCTTGAAGGCGTGCGCCGGCTGGAACTGATGGTGGCAGGAGGCGCAGACCTGCTTCGAGTTCGCCCAGACCTTCTGCGCCGCCGTGATGGTGGCGACGCCGCGCGCGGCGGCGTCGCGAATCGCGGTGGCATCCGGCTTCGGCGAAGCCGGTGCTGTCGTCTGCGCGTCAACCGCCGCTGCCGCGAGCACGACGGCAGCAGCCAGCGCACCGCGAACTAGACGTCGATGATCTCGAAGCACTGCTCGAGACTCTTGATGGCATCGCGACCAGGGCCGGGACGCCACTCGTGCGCCACGAAACCGGTGAAGCCGAGGTCGGCGATCGCCCCGGCGATGAACCGGTAGTTCAGCTCCTGTTTGTCGTCGATCTCCTGACGGCTCGGAACACCGGCGACGTGGATGTGGCAGATGTGGTCGATGTTGTCCCGCAGGTTACGTGTCACATCACCATCGGCAATCTGCACGTGATAGATGTCGAACAAAATCTTCACGCGGTTCGAATTCACCTGCTTGACGACATCCAGGCCCCAATCCAGGTGATTGAACACCTGGTCGGTGCGCTGATCGGCGGCAACCTTGGAATTGGTGATCTCCATGCAGAGCGTCACGCCCTTCTGCTCGGCGTAGCCCTTCACGCGATTGAAGATGGCCACCGCGTTATCGACCGATTCCTGTCGAGCCATGCCGCGCCGTTCGCCCGGCAAGGCGATCAGCGTCGGGCACCCGACCGCGGCGCAGGTATCGATGCCGGTGTGGAACGCGGCCTCGAACTTGTCGTGCAGCTCTTTCCGGATCAGTCCCTCTTGAAAACTGGTGCCGGTGCCCGTCATCAGCGCCGGGGTCAACCCGTACTGCTTCAGCATGGGTACCTGCTGTGCCGTCGCGAGGTCCATGCCCTTGAACCCGATCCGCGCCAGTGTCTTGCACCGATCCTCGAAGGAGAGATTGGTGCCGGTCCAGACGGAGGCCATGACGCTCTGCCGGAGTTTCGTGCGTGCCGGCGCCGGGGACGTCCCTTGGGCGGCGGGTCCTGCGCCCCGCGGCGCCTGGGCGCCGACAAAGGGAGTCGCAGCCATACCGGCGGCGACGGTGGTCAGGAAGTCTCTCCTCTTCATGGCCGCGAATTGTAGACGAATTTGAAACTCTGCATTCCTGTGCTTTGAACCTGGACGCCAGCAGGCGTAGAGTCGAGGGACATCGGAGGTGCGTCGTGGCAGATTCCAAGAAGTGCGCGCATCCGTCATGCGAGTGCACGGTTCAACCCGGCGGCGCGTTTGGCAAGTACTGCAGCGAACACTGCAAGCAGGCTGGAGAACGCATCGAGCTGCGATGCGATTGTCAGCATCCGGCCTGCCGCTGATCACTGGCGATGACCACTCCCCCGGAGCCCTCTCACCCCGCCGCCGAGGCGGCGGGGGCCGCTGACGATCGCGGACCTGACAAGGTCCGCGCCACTGAGGCCTCGATTGCGGCCACTGACGCCTCGATTGCCGCGCTCGCGTCGGCGTGCGCCGCCCATCTTCCACAGGCCGCCGCCACGTTCGCCGGCGATGTGCGTGCGTTTGATGACGCCTGGCAACAACTGCTGACGGCGATGGCGCGCAGTGATGCCAGGTTCGGCTTCGATCGCGACGGCAGGCCCGCGGCGATCGACGCGGTCCGGCGGGCGTTGCCGGCGGTCGAGCGGGAGCTGTTCGACGTCATCCTCGAGGACGTCGCCTGCGAGCTTGCCGCGACGCAGGAGGCGCTCTATCGGGTCGCGATCACCATCCGCGACGGATCCGCGCCAGGGCGCCGGTGATGTCGCGGGCGACGGCGTCGAAGAGCTGATTACCGTTGACGCGACAAAAGGTCGGGCGCGCTTCGTAATACTCGATGAGCGGCGCCGTCTGCTCGTGATAAACCTGCAATCGATTCCGCACCACCGACGCCTTGTCGTCCTGCCGCTGCACCAGCGGGCCACCGCAGTCGTGACAGGTCGGGTGCTCGACTTCTTCCGGGGCGTTCCTGCCGCATTCCGAACAGACGACACGCGAGGCGAGGCGCCGGACGATATCTTCGTCGGGACACGCGACCTCGAGAATCACCAGCGGTGACCGGCCGACGATCAGACGATCAAGCGCGTGCGCCTGTGGCACGGTCCGTGGAAAGCCGTCGAGCAGAAAGCCGTTGCGGCAGTCGGTCTCCTGCAATCGCTCGCGAACGATGCCGGTCATCAAGCCATCGTCAACCAGTCCACCGCTCGCGAGAATCGCTTCGACTTCCAGCCCCAGAGGCGTGCGCCGTTTGACGGCGTCGCGCAGCATGGCGCCGGTTGAAATATGCGGGATTCCCCACTGGCGTTGCAGATGCGTCGCCTGCGTGCCCTTGCCGGCGCCAGGCGGACCCAGCAACACGAGATTCAGCTCCATCCGGTGAGTTCTTAGAGTACGCGATCGAAGCGACCTCAACGCTCGCAGAGGCCGACCTGAAGGTCGGACTGGGCCAGCCTCGAGATGGTGTCTGCGATCCTGGTCCCAAGGCCGACCTGAAGGTCGGCCTCTACGGAATTGGCGGCGCGCCCGTCGGTCAACGACGCGTTACGGGAACGGCAGCGGCAACACGCGATCGACGGGCTGCTGCATCAACGTCTGAATGACGGCCCGCGCGGTGTTGACGTCGCCACTGGAATAGTACGTGATGGTTGCCGGTTGTTCGAGCCGTTCGGATGGTTCGAGCCGTTCGACGCGCTCGAGCACGCGGACAGTCTGTCGCGCCACGGCCTCGCCGGTGTCGATGATCTTCACATCGTTGCCCACGATCCCCTGAAGCCTGTCGCGGAGGAAGGGATAATGTGTGCAACCGAGGACAATCGTGTCCGCGCCGCGCGCCAGCATCGGCTCGGTGTAGGCACGCAGCAGCCGTTCCGCCTCCGGCCCGTTCACGTCGCCGGCCTCGACACATTCGACCAGACCAGGACTGGGCTGCGTGAGCAACTCGATACCCTCGCTGTACCGCTGCGCGAGGTCGACAAAGCGCTCGCCACCCAGCGTCGCCTGGGTTGCCAGCACACCAACCGTTCCGCTCCGCGTGGCGGCTGCCGCTGGCTTGATCGCCGGCTCCATGCCGACGATCGGGACATCCGGAAATTCCCGGCGCAGCATCTCGACCGCATGCGTTGTCGCGGTATTGCAGGCGACGACAACTGCTTTCGCGTTGTGGACGCCGACCAGGAACTTCGTGATCGTGAGTGAACGGGCCCGAATGAACGCCGGCGGCTTCGGGCCATATGGCACGTGCGCCGAGTCCGCGACGTAGACCACGTCTTCATTCGGCAGCACGCGCACGAGCTCGCGCAGGACGGATAAACCGCCCAGCCCTGAATCGAAGATACCGATGGGCCGCCGACCGCTCACCTCGACAACTTACCTTGTCCGACGAGCTTCATTCCAGCGTTCGGAATGTCTTCTGCACAGATACGGCTGAAGCGAGGGAGGCATACATGAGGCGAATCATTTGGGCTTGCGCGTTCGCGTTCGCACTCGGCGGCACAGCCGCCGCCCAGGACAGCACGGTCAAGTCGAAGACGCAGGTCAAGGGCGATGATGCGAAGGCGGTCACGATCCAGGGATGCCTGCAGCGGACGCAGGGCGGCAACTTCATGCTGCTCGGCGACACGACGGCCTCGGGCAAGGAACTCACCGCGAAGAACACGGTGAAAACCGACGTTGACGGCGACAAGACCAAGGTCGAGTCGAACGGGTCAACGAAGGTCGAGAAGGGCGATCACAAAGTGGCCACCTCCGGTTCCTCGTACCTCGTGACGCCGCACGAAGGCGTGGACCTTGCGGCGCATGCCGGTCAGCAGGTGGAGCTCACCGCGGTCATGATCGACGCGCGGAAAGGCGGCGACAAGACGGCCGACGTGAAGATCAAGGAGAACACCCACGTCGATCGCGAGGATGCGCCCGATTCGAATGTGAAGAGTCAGACGAAGGCAGAAGTGCCGCGCGGCGCGACGTCGCAGTTGATGGCGATGTCGGTGAAGTCGCTCGGAAGAAACTGCGCCTTCTGACGGTCGGGTGGCGCGGACCTGACCAGGTCCGCGCCACGCACAAGACGTCCTACCGCCAGAAGCCGGCGCTGAAGAACCAGCCGCGCGGCTCACGCTCCCACCGGCCCGGTACCCACACCGCGCGTGGACGGGGCGGCTCAATCCAGTAGCCGGGCACCCACTCATAGCGGTTGCCGTGACGCCGGTAGTACCCCTCGACCCAGACCAGATTCGGCCGCGGTGCGATGACGCGACGCTCGAACCGCGGTGCCGGCGGACCAACCTGTACGTAGACCCGCGCGTGTTCGACCCGCGCGTGCTCGACGCGCCTATGTTTATTTGGTTTGGCGCTGGCCGCCGCGGCCGTCAGCAGCAGCACCGCGCAGGCCGTCGCGATGACACGAACGACTCGTCCCCCCATCATCGAAACCTCCCTCTCTCGACGACGGCGCAATGCAAAACAGGCTGCCACCTGTGCTGGGGCACTTTTTCGGAATAAATCGAGCCGCCGCGGCGATGGACTGTCGCCCGACGAGCACACTCGGCCGTGTGCCCTGTCCACCTCAGGAGGCGTTGGGAATGCTGCATTCTCCTTATCCACCCCCAAGCCACGGACTGCTCGGATTGCGGTTCGCCGGCGGCCCATCGTCCTGCGGCGCCGGCGTTTCAGGCGTGCGATCCTGTTCCGTCTTTGGACTGGGCTGCTGTTGTCGAATGTCACCGCGCTGTCGGTGCTCGACGTCGGGATGACCGGGTTCCTTCTTGACGTTCTCCGGCATATCGCCTCCGCCTCGATCATGCGCGCGGCCGGCGACGGCATACCAATGAGCTGCCGGTGGGAGTCACATATCGCAGGCAGACCATGAGGTCCGCCCCGCAGGTGCAGGGCGGGTCTTCAGGCCGGCAGGCGTAGCGGGGTCTTCAGACTCGCCCAAGAACCATCAGCGGAAGCGCTCCCACGCTCCGCTCGTGAGAATCTCGTTCGGCTTGAAACGAGCTTTGTATTCCAGCGAGCGGCAGCCCTCGACGTAGTACCCGAGATAGACGTGCGACAGGCCCCGCTCCCTCGCTGCCTCGATCATCGTCAGGATGTTGAACGTGCCGAGCCCGCGGCGATGCTCGTCGGGATCGTGACAGAAGTAGATTGCCGAGAGCGCCGAGGATAGAACGTCGACATAGCCAACGCCGACCAACCGGTCACCCACACGGTAATCCCACTCCTCGGTCTCGAATGGATTCGAGGTGAACAACCGCAGATCGGCGGTGTCGCGCGGCGGCCACTGCTTGGTGCGCGCGCCGTGATCGTGGAATCGCTGGAACAGATCGACGCGCTCCGCCGACGTCGCCGGTTCGGTGATGTGCAGCGTGAGGTCACGGCGGTTCCGGTTCCAGGCACGCCGCTGACTCGCGGTCGGTCGAAAGCCAGCGACCGGCACGCGCAGCGAGCGGCACATCGAGCAGGATGAACATTCGGGCTTGAACATCACCGGCCCGAAGCGGCGCCAGCCGCCCTGGAGCGCCTGGAGAAATTCCGGGGCGGTCAGGTCGAAGGCCAGCTCGTAGCGCGTGCGCGCGGTGTGATCCGGCAGGTAGTCGCAGGCTGACGGTCCCGACACGAACGTCGTCCGCAATTCGGCGGTTCCCGGATCGTGTCCACCGAGCGGCGGAACGAGTGCCATGACCAATCAATCCTACGGCATGGCGGCAACGGACCGAACTCGTCGGTGGCACGCGAATACGTGCTGCCTGTGACGCCCCTCCCTGCCGGGCACGTCGGCACGAAACAAACCGGCGGACTCCCCTAGGATCTGAGACTCCCCTGATGCGTCCGATCGCCGCGTTCGTCGTCTGTGTCACCGTCGTCTCACCGATCGCCGCGCAGGAGCCGCCACATTTCGACGTGGCGTCAATCAAGCCGTCGCCGGCGGAGACTCCCCCGCCCGGCACGCCGGTAGGCCTCCGCATCACCGAGCACCAGGCGCGATTCAGCTATCTCTCGCTGAAGGACTACATCGGCATGGGATTCGGCGTGCGCGTCTATCAGATCATCGCGCCCGAGTGGATCAGCAGCGCCCGATTCGAGATCACCGCGACCATCCCCGAGGACCAGCAGGCGAAGGACGTCACGAAGGTGACGTTCGCGCAGCTCGCCGGCGTGGTCGAGCGGTTCGTCGATCGGCCGGTCGTCGATCAGAGCAAGAAGACAGGCCGCTTCAACATCACGCTCGACCTGATGCCTGAAGACTTCCAGGCCGCAATGATTCGATCCGCGGTCAATGCGGGCGTGTCACTGCCCGCTCCCGCGCTGCGGCTGCTCGACACGGCGTCGGGCGCCGCAGTACCAGACGCCCTGAAGACGCTCGGGATTTCGCTCGAGGGGCGCAAGCTCCCGCTGGAAGTGCTGGTCATCGACAGCGTCGACCGGATGCCGACGGACAACTGACACCCTTAGAACGTGATGTTCATTCCCACTTCGGCGCGCCGCGGGTTCTGCACGTATGTCGGCTGCTGATAAAACCTGGACGGGATCACGCCGCTGTAGCCGCCATAGTTCCGGTGGTTCGTGAGGTTGGTCACGTTGGTGAAGAGATTCAGCCGGTAACGCGGCTGCGCGCCAGCAGGGCCGCTGCGAAGGACGAACGCGTAGGTCACCCGCGCATTCATCGTGAACTGTCCATCCCCGCGTAACGAACGCAGACCCACGCCGGGGCGACGGTCGTTGACGATGCCGTCGCCGTTGTCGTCGAAGCCGGTGGTCTCCGTGTAGACCTGTCCCGCCGTCGCATTCCACGTCAGCACCGTCGTCAGGTTGCGCAACTGCGTACCGGTGGCGACGATATTGACGCGATACGGCGAGTCGGCCGGACCCGGACCCCAGTCGTCGTTCACGTTGCCGGTGGGAGGCACGGCGAACCAGCCGTCGCTGTTGTTGTCGGGGCGAACGAACGTGTAGCCCGCCTGCACGTTCATGCGGCGCCAGTTGAAGCGCGGCTGATTGAGGGCGGGCGACGGCGCCGCGAGGGCGATCGTCGAGTTGATCACCACTTCGTGCCGCTTGATCTCGGCGTCGGTGACGCTCGCGATGACGTTCCCGTAGTTCGGATCGAGCCTGACGCCGTTGACGATCGGGTTCAGGTTGAGCCCACGCGGCTGCTCCTGGAGATGGATCCAGTTGTAGAGGACGTTGAACCGGACGCGCGGCGACAGCACCTGATCGATGCCGGCACTCCAGCGGAAGTTCTGCTGCAGATGGAAGTCGTCGCCCAGCAGATACCGGTTCACGGCCGAGGGCGGCTGCGCGGACAGATCGCCCGCGTCCGGATACGATGGGTTGCTGATGATGTATTCACGCTGACGCTTTCCATCGATCCGCAGTGTCTGCTCATACAGCTGTTCCGGAATATAGCCATGGAACCAGCCGATGCTGCCACGCAGCACGGTCCCGCCGTTGGTACGTGGCGACCAGGTGAAACCGAAGCGTGGTTCGAATGCCGTGCGATCCTTCACGAGGTTCTGCACCGAATAGCGGACGCCAGGGCTCAGGGTCAGCCCTTTCAGCTTGATGTCGTCCTGGACGTACATTCCGGTCCGGATACTGAGGAAGGTGACGCGTGGATCGCCGACGACCTGGCTGTAGATCGACGGCCGGCCTGCTTCGAAGTCCGCGAGATTGCTGAACGTATACGTTCCAAGGTAGTTGCTCTCCTGAACGTCGCGCACGTGCTGGAACCAGAGATCGTTGCCCAGCCTGAACGAGTGCACGCCGCGCACGTAGTCCACGTCCGCCATCATCTGCAGCCAGTCGTACCGCATGTCCTGACGCTGCTGCGCGCCGCCGCTGGTGAAGCTGTCGAGGACGCGAATGGTCTGCGCTTCCGTGTCGGAATGGATGTCCAGATCCAGCTGACTGAATGCGACCCGCGAGTTCAGGAAGGCGCGACGGCCGAGCGGCCCGGCCTGCTGCACCCGCACGATGTTCTGGATTTGCCGGCCGCCGTAGCCGCGATCGAGCTCGTCGTACGCACCGATGCCGAGGTTTTCAATCGCCACGCGATTCTGCGCGAACATCACCCGCAGCACCTGGTTGCGCGTGATGTTGTTATCGACCATCACGCTCAGGTCGTAGCGGGTCTCCGGCCGCTGGACGCCAAGGGCGATCGACTGCTGCCCGTCTGGCCGCGCCACGTTGAGTAACGGCGTCGTGTACTGGCTGATGCCGTTCATCGTGGCCGAGAAGCTGGAGCGGTCCTTCAGGAGCGCGCCGCCGATGTTGCCGCTGAAGCTGCGCGACTGCTCCGGGCCTTTCCGCGCCACCAGCGGACTGCGGGCCATCATCACGTCGTCGCGGAACGTAAAGTTGAGGCCGCCGCGGACCGGGCCGATGCCCGGCTGGGTGATCACGTCGACGAACGTCGATCCGGGGTTGGCCGACTCCGCGGCGAACTGATCGCGGACGACGTGAATCGACTTGATTTGCGCCTTCGGCGGCAGCATCTGTCCTTCGAAGCTGTCGACGCGCACGATCGCCTCCGGACCGCCGAGCTCCTGCAGTTGCCGCTGCAACTCGTCCGGGTCGTCGGCCAGCGCATCGATCTGTTCCTGCGCAACCGTGTTGCCGAATTCCGAGTTGCGACGGTCAGCCGCCACTTCCGCGGTGTTGCGACCCACGGTCACCGACTGTTCCACCTTTGCCAGCGTCAGCACGACGACGTGCCGGCTGTCACCGGCGCGGACGCGGACATCGCTGAGGATGCCGGGGTCGAAGCCAGGAAACTCCGCGGTGATGCTGTAACGCCCGGGCGTGATCTTTTCGAGCGTGGCGATCCCGTTCTCGGCGGTCGTACCGGGTGCGATGGTCTGCGCCTGCGTGGCCGTCTCGAGGCCGGTGAGCCGAACCGTGGCGCCAGGCACCATGCCGCCTGTCTGATCGACGACGGTGACCTGCACCCGGGCATCGCGGGGCGCTTGCGCGCGTGCAGAGGTGGGTGCGAGCAGCGGCGCGAAGAGGATCACTGCGATGGCAGCCCGGATCAGAAAAGACTGCATGTTGACTCCAATAAAAACGGGACCCTCCCGTGATTGACCTGGGGCTCGACGAAGACCGGATGGTGGGATTCCGCGTCGCGCTCAACGCGACGATGGACACGTTAGACGCGCAAATTCAGCTAATGTTCCCGCGTCTGACGTGCCATAAGACTCGGAACAGCGGAACCGGCCTCCGTTGGGTGCGAACACTCGGACGAGTCGACGATTCGCAGAACACTAGGACGTGTTCAGCGACACAGTGGTTAGCAACGGCGAATACACGATCAGCGGCAGGACGCGACAAACGCGTGGGAAGCACTAGCGCGGTCGTGTGCCGGAAACGAACCGCTCGATGCTGAGGGCGAGCGAAGCAGGAGGACCGCCGCGAGATCGGGCATGTGGGTTGTTACGGCCCACAAGGCGCGCGGTTAACCAGGGCTTCAGTGTCTACACATCCCTAGTTCTCAGTGGACCGCTCGATGTGATCGATCACGAGCACCTCCACCTGCGACGAGGTAGACACCAGCTTCAGTCCCAGTTGTTCCTGCAGGGCGGTGAAGAAGTCCGGGGCAGCGTCAGGTGTGGCTGCGGCGTTCGATGGTCCGGCAGGCTGACGCGGGGTGAACGAAAGGTCTAATCACTGTCTGGCCGGTGCCTGGCCTCGTTGGTCTCGGGTTAATCGCCTCGACAGTCGCCCGGCGCTGGTGGTGACGACAGAAGCCACCATCAGATGTTCCGCGCTTCTTTGTTCTTCGTTCTCGGTTCGTGTTCAGGTTCGGATGTTGCTCCGAGCGTCGGAGTTCATCCGGACACGCGGACGCCAGAGCCGAACCCGAACCGGAACCCGAACCTACCCGAACCCACCCGAACCCGAACCCCGAACACGAACATGGAACCGAGAACGGAGAAGCGTGAACAGGGGCTCAGTTCAATGCTGCAGCGTCGCCAGCGTCGCGGCGTCGAGGTGCGCGATGGCGCGCGTGTCCTGAAACGCGCGGATCCCCTCGATTCCCTGCTCGCGACCGATCCCCGACGCCTTCATGCCGCCGAACGGCGCCCGCAGGTCGAGGCGTGTGGCCCCATGGTCGTTCACCCACACGTAGCCGCACACCAACTGGTTGCCGACGCGGTCGGCCGCCGCCGCATCGGCGGTCCATACCGAGCCGGCGAGCCCGGCCCATGAATCGTTCGCCGCCCTGACGGCGTCCTCTTCGCTGTCGAACGGCAGCAGCGGGATCACCGGCCCGAACTGCTCCTCGGTGACGACCCGCAGCGTCGGGTCGGGATCGATCACGATGGCCGGACGCACGAAGTTGCCGCCGCTCATGTCGCCGCCAGGCAGTTCCCCGAACTCCAGCACGCGTGCACCCGCGTCCTTCGCTTCCTGGATCAGCGCTTCGACGAACTGCTTCTGCGCCGGCGAATGCAGCGGGCCCATCGTCGTGCCGGCGTCGAGGCCGTAACCAAGTTTCGCCTTCTGCAGCCGCGCCGACAGGCCGTTCACCACTTCGTCCATCCGCGAGCGATGCACATACACGCGCTTGGCGTTCATGCAGATCTGCCCGGTGGTGTCGTAGATGGCCGCGAACAAACGATCGAGGTGGACGTCGTCGAGAATCGCGTCCTGAAGGATCACCGCCGCGTCATTGCCGCCCAGTTCAAGAGTCACACGCGTCAGGCTCGCGGACGCCATCTCCATGATCTTCCTGCCGCCGCCAACGGAACCGGTGAAACACACCTTCGCGACGTCGGGATTGCGGATCAACGCAGCCATGTTCGCATCGGGCCCGGTGACGACGTTGAGCACGCCGGGCGGCAGTTGCTCGGCGATGCGCTGCACCACCCGCGTGGTCGCCAGCGGCGCGGTCAGCGGCGGCTTGACGATGACCGTGTTGCCGGCGAGGAGCGCGTGCGGCAGCGAGGCGCCGAGGATCGCAATCGGCCAGTTGAAGGGCACGATGATCGAGACGACGCCAAGCGGCTGGTACGAGACGGTGGTCTCGACGGGAATCGCGCCTGCGACCGGCGGCAGAACCCTCGCCGCGTCCACTTCGCCGGCGTGGCTCAGGGCCAGCTTCCAGCGAATCTCCAGCACGAGCGAATCCACCCAGGCCTCGACGCGGATCTTGCCATTCTCCTCCGACAGGATCTCCGCATCGGCGTCGCGGTTGGCGCCGTCGATGCCCGTCAGCGCGGCCAGCATCTGTTCCGCGCGCCGCGGTGGGGTCAGCGCTGCCCACTTCGGGTATGCCGACTTAGCCGCGGCCACGGCGTCGCGGACATCGTCCGGCGTCGCCGAGGCGGCATATCCGACGATGACGCCCGGTTTGGCCGGATTCGCAATCGCCATCGTGCTGGCGGTCTCCCGCCGCTGCCCACCAATGAACAACGCGGTACTGACCGGAGTGGATGTCGGCGTGCTGGTTGCGGTCGTCATGACGTGAAACTCCCTGTGGTGTGTTACTCGAGTCGCCAGAATCGAATGATGACATCCGAGGGCTGGCGTTCGCCGACGCCGACGAAGATCGCGCGCGTCATCCACTGCAGTTCCGGCGCCGACGTCTCGAACACCGGCACCGTGCGGAAGTAGACCTGCGACGGATCGACCATCTGTCCGGCGAGCAATTTCTCCGTGATCGCTTTGGACGCGTGGCGGATGCCGGCATTCCGCACGTAGACCTTCGCGCCCGCGTCGGTCTCGATCGTGTAGCGCGTGTCGAGCTCGGTGAAGCCGTCGGCGCGCACGATCTGCCAGTCCGCGCCGCC
>DATJEU010000022.1:0-42339 GCA_035496255.1 Vicinamibacterales bacterium | reverse complement strand
GAACCAGAATCTGCCGCAGAGCAAGGACGCGCCGAAGACACTGCGCGCCCAGATGGAGCTGCATCGGGCCAGCCCGGTCTGCGCCAGTTGTCATCGCGTGATGGATCCGATCGGGTTCGCGATGGAGAACTTCGATCCCGTTGGCGCGTGGCGGACGAAGGAGCCCGGCGGCGAGATCGACGCGTCTGGTCAGCTCGCGGATGGGACCAAGATCAACGGGGTGATCGAGCTGCGGAAAGCGATCCTGGCGAAGCCGGATCTGTTGGTGGGCACGCTGACCGAGAAGCTGCTGATCTACGCACTCGGGCGCGGCCTCGAGACCGCCGATTACTCGGCCGCCCGCCGTGTCGTCGCCGATGCGGCGAAGGACGGGTACCGGTTCTCGTCGATCGTGAACGGCATCGTGCGCAGCACGCCGTTCGAGATGCGGCGCGCGGCGGACGCGACGAGGCAAACCGCGGCCGCACGATAGTTCACGCTTCTATGTGCTCAGTTCTTTGTTCGTGTTCATGTTCTTGGTTCGATCGCGGCGTCGCGACGACGAGGTCCGAACGCGAACCTGAACACGAACTGCGAATTGAGAATCCGGAAGCGTGAACGGATGGAGTTATCCGTGTTTATCACCAGACGGTCATTGCCCCGGCGGACGTTTCTGAGAGGTGTTGGCGTCGCGCTTGGCCTGCCGCTGCTCGATGCGATGGTGCCGTCGTTCACGGCGCTGGCGCAGACGCCGGCACGCCCGAGCAAGCGCTTCGGCACGGTCTACATTCCGAACGGCGCCATCATGGAGCAGTGGATCCCCGACACGGTGGGTCGGGGGTTCGACTTCAAGCCGATCCTGAAGCCGCTCGAATCGTTCCACGACCAGATGGTCGTGGTGACGAACCTGACGCGGTCGCATCCGGGCAGCCAGGTCGGCGATCACGCCGTCAGCGCCGCCGGCTTTCTCACCGGCGTCTGGCCGAAGCGTACCGAAGCGGAAGACGTCTACGCCAACACCTCGATCGACCAGGTGGTCGCGCAGCAGATCGGTCAGGAGACGCCATTCCCGTCTCTCGAGCTCGCGACCGAGGACTTCACCGGCTACGTCGGTGCCTGCTCGCCCGGCTTCAACTGTGCCTACCTGAACACCGTGTCGTGGCGGACGCCGACGACGCCGCTGCCGATGGACATCAATCCGCGCGTGGTGTTCGAACGGATGTTCGACGGCGGCGCGACGGCGGCGCAACGCGCCTCGCGGCTGCAGGAGCAGCGCAGCCTGCTGGATTCGATCGCGGAGGAGGCGGCAACGCTGCAGCGTTCGCTCGGGGCCAAGGACAAGGCGCGCGTGTCCGACTATCTCGACAACGTGCGCGAGATCGAGCGGCGGCTGCAGCGTGCGGAGGCGCACGCGGCGCAGGACGTGACCTTCGACGCGCCGGTTGGCATCCCCGATTCGTTCGAGGAGCACGTCGGGTTGATGTTCGATCTGCTGGCGGTCGCGTACGAAGCCGACGTGACGCGCGTGTTCGCGTTCATGCTGTCGCGCGAGCTGAGTCAGCGGACATATCCGCAGATCGGCGTCACCGAGCAGCACCACTCGGTGTCGCACCACGGCAACGACCCGCAGAAGATCGCGCAGAACGTCAAGGTCAACACCTACCACGTGACGCTGTTCGCGAAATTCATCGACCGGCTGCGCAACACGCCGGATGGTGACGGCTCCATCCTCGATCATTCGCTGATCATCTATGGCGGCGGCATGGGCAACCCCAACCCGCACGCCAGCGATCCGCTGCCGGTGGTCGCGATCGGCGGGGGCGTCGGCAAGGGCCATCGCCATGTTCAGCTGCCGACGCGCACGCCGGTCGGCAACCTGTGGCTCGCGATCGCGAATCGCTATGGCAGCGACATGACGACCTATGGTGACAGCACCGGCCGGGTGGAGGAATTCTTTGGCTGATCGGTTTCACGTCGACGGTGGCGCGGACCTTGTGAGGTCCGCGCGGGCCGGTCTTGCCTCGCTTCGCTCGGGGGCGGGTCTCAAGACCCGCCCCGACGCAGGCATTCCGCTCAAGATCCGCCCCTACGCATTCGTGGCGCTTGCGGTCATCCTGATGACCACCGCGGCCATCACGGGCGACGGCGTGCGACTGATCGAGGCCGTGCGGGCCGGCGATCACGAGGCGGTGCGCGCGCTGATTCGCGCGAAGGCGGATGTCAACGCGGCGGAGGCCAACGGCACGACGGCGCTGCAACTGGCCTCTGAGGCGGACGACATCCCGATGGTGAAGCTGCTCCTGGCCGCGGGTGCGAAGGTCGATGCGGCGAACCGCTACGGCGTCACGCCGCTGTCGCAGGCCGCGCTCAACGGCAGCGCGACGATGATCGAGACGCTGCTGGCGGCCGGTGCCGACGCCAACGCCCAAGTCTCACGCGGCCAGACGGTCCTGATGACCGCGGCGCGCAGCGGTCATGCGGCGGCGGTGCGCATGCTGCTCGATCATGGCGCGATGGTTGACGCGCAGGAAGCGCAGTTGGGTGAGACGGCGCTGATGTGGGCCGCGGCCGAAAATCACGCGGACGTGGTGTCGCTGCTGCTGAAGGCGAACGCGGATCCGAATCGCCGATCGACCTCGATCAAGTTTCCGAAGGACAACTTCGGCCTCGAAGGCGTTCCGACGTATCTGCCGAAAGGGAACTGGACGGCCTTGATGTATGCCGCACGCGAGGGCGCCACTGAGGCCGCGCGGACGCTGGCGGAAGCGGGTGCAGATCTCGATGCGGTGGACCCCGATGGCACGACGGCACTCGTCCACGCGATCACCAACAGTCATTACGACACGGCGGCGGCGCTGATCGAGCTCGGCGCCAATCCCAATCTGGCGGACAGCACCGGCATGGCCGCGCTCTACGCCGCCACCGACATGAGCTCGCTTGGCGAGGTCTACGGCCGGCCGTTGCGCCGCGTCGACGACATGCACACGGCCGTCGACATCATCCGCCTGCTGCTCGAACATGGCGCCGATGCGAATGCGACGCTGGCGAAGCCGCTGCTGACGCGCGCCCACACGCCTGGCGATCCATTGCTGGGTAACGGCACGACGCCGCTGATGCGTGCCGCGAAGAACGGCGACTACCGCGCGATGGCGGTGCTGCTGGCGCACGGCGCCGACGTCAGCGCGAAGGTGAAGAACAACAGCACGGTGCTGATGTTCGCGTGTGGGCTCGGTCGCGGCACCAGCGCGTTCGCCGAAGACGTGGGTACCGAGGCCGATTTACTCCAGGCGGCGACGCTCGCCATCGATCACGGCGCCGACGTGCAGGCCGTGAGCGACTCCGGCGCGACGGCACTGCACTATGCGGCGCAATCGGGGCTGAACTCGGTGGTGCGCCTGCTGGCGGCGCACGGTGCGGTGCTCGATGCCAAGGACAAGCAGAATCGCACGCCGGTCGACGTGGCGCGCGGCGTCGGCGGCCGCGGCCGCGCCGGTGGTCCGCCGCTTGTTCACCCGGACACGGCGGCGCTCATCGAGCAGCTGCTCGGCAAGTGATTCTTGATTGTCGATTCTTGATTCTTGAATCGTGATTCTTGATTCACGTGCTTCGCGTCTCCAATCACGAATCACGAATCACGAATGACCAATGAGGAGATCACGGTTGGACAGTCCCCAGGCGGCGATTTCCGTGGACCGGGATCCGCGACACGGTCCCGGCGTGGTCGTGGGCACGAGTGCCGTGTCTTGGTGGCGGGAAGTCACCCCCGCGCAGTGGCGCGCCTTCTGGGCGGTCTTCCTCGGCTGGGTGGTCGACTCGTTCGACTTCAACATCCTCGCCTTCATCGTCATCGACATCCAGAGAAGCTTCACGGTCGACAATGCCCTCGCCGGCATGCTCGGCACGGTCACGCTGTTCATGCGGCTCGCGGGTGGAACGATTGCCGGCACGCTCGCGGACCGGTACGGCCGCAAGCTGCCGCTGACCCTGTCGATCATCTGGTTCTCGATTTTCGCGGCGCTGTGCGGCTTTTCCTCGTCGTACGCGATGTTGTTCGGCCTGCGCGCGCTCTTCGGGCTCGGGATGGGCGGCGAGTGGGCGGCGGGCATGCCGCTGGTGCTGGAACACTGGCCGACGAAACTGCGCGGTGTTGCCTCGGGCCTGATGCTTGGTGGCTGGTATTGGGGATACCTGCTGGCGTCGATGACGTTTCAGTTCGTGTATCCGCTCTTCAGCGACACGCCCGACCTCGCGTGGCGCGTGATGTTCTGGGTGTGCGTCGTGCCGGCGCTGTTCACCCTGTGGATTCGGTCCGGCGTGCCGGAGTCACCCATCTGGCTGGATCGGCAACGACGATTGAAGGAGTCCGGCGCCAACCGCGAGCCGAGGCTCTCGACCCTGCGCATCTTTCAGCCGGACCTGCTGGTGACCACGATCCAGACGACGATCGTGGTCGGGTCGTTCATGTGCCTGTACTACTCGTTGAACTTCTGGTATCCGACGTTCCTGATCAACAGCGGACGACGGGCGACGCAGTTGTGGTACCTCGCCGCGTTCAACCTTGGCGCGATCGCGGGAACGGCGGTGTGGGGCAGGTTGTCCGAGGGCCGTCTCGGCCGGCGCGGCGCGTTCACGTCGACGATCGTGCTCGGCGTGGCATCGTTGCCGTTCTTCCTGTACGGCGAGAGCACGTCAACCCTGCTGCTCGGCGCGTTGATGATGGGTCTCTTCGGGATGGGTGTGTGGGGGATGGCGCCTGCCTACACGGTCGAGCGATACCCGACGGCGGTACGCGGTGTCGGTCCGGGCTTCTGTTACCACGCCGGCGCCGCGATCGGCGCAACCATGCCGGCGCTCCTGGGTCTGTTCAAGGATCGCGGTTTCTCGATGGTCAATGCGATGAGTACCGCGATGATCATCTCGGGGCTGGTCGCGCTCGTCGCGATCTGGTCAGGTCCGGAAACGCGCGGGCGGGAGCTCACGGAATTGACGATTGACGATTGACGAATCTACGAATCGACGAATTGGGGGTAACGGAGTGGCGAATGTGAGCGCCGCAAATCCGGCAATTCGTCAATTCGTCGAATTACGAGTTCATTTATGCGTCTGAGAACCATCTCAATCCTCGTGTTGTGCGGCGTGGCCGGCGTGTCGGCCCAGGGCCCTCGCGGTGGCGGCGGTGGCGTGCAAGTCGGTACTGTCGAGCGAGCCAAACCGATCACTCCGGACGAAGTGCCGAGGCGCAAGAAGGTGGCGCCGCTTCCGCCGCGCGGCACCTATGTGCCGAAGAAGACGACGTGGGGCGACCCTGATATCGCGGGCGCGTACAACAACAGCGACGAGAGCGGCATCCCGTTCGAGCGCCCGGCGGAGTTCAACGGCCGCACGCTCGACAGCTTCACGCCGAAGGAGCTGGCCACGATCACGAAGCAGCGGCAGGAACGGACGATCGAATCGAACCCGACGCTGAGCGAGTTCCCGGGCGCGACCAGCCCGATGCACTGGTTCGAGAACTACTTTGCTGCGAACAGCCGCGCGTGGCTCGTACAGGATCCGCCCGACGGCAAGGTGCCGGCGCAGACCGACGAAGCACGCCAGCGCGCCGCCGCGCAGCGGGCGGTACGCCAGGGACACGGTCCTGCGGATTCGTGGGAGGACCGCAGCCTCTACGATCGCTGTATCACGCGCGGGGTACCCGGCTCGATGATGCCGGCGATCTACGGCAACTCCTATCAGATCGAGCAGGCGCCGGGCGTCGTCACCATTACCTACGAGATGATTCACGACACGCGCGTGATTCCGCTCGACGGTCGGCCACACATTCCCTCCAGCGTGCGCCAGTACCTCGGCGACGCGCGCGGCCACTGGGAAGGCAACACGCTGGTCGTCGAGACGACGAACTTCAACGACAAGGTGCCGTATCGCGGCTCGAGCCAGGAGCTGAAGTTGACCGAACGCTTCACGCCGCTCGGGCCGGACACCGTCGAATGGGCCGTGACCTTCGACGATCCGCACACCTGGGCACGGCCGTGGTCGTTTGCGATGAACCTGACGCACGACGAGACGCAGCCGCCATTCGAGTACGCGTGTCATGAGGGGAATTACGGTCTCAGAAACGTGCTGTCCGCCGCCCGCGCAGAAGAAGCGACGGCGCAGAAGAAATAGCTCCCAATTCCCAACGTCTGTCGTTGCCAACTCCCAAGGCTTCCCAGCGACTACCGGTGTAGACGCCGACCTTCAGGTCGGCCTGCTGATTGGGAGTTGGTCCGGCGTCAGATGTCGGGCGTTGGGAGTTGTTACCTCATTACAAACGGATTCGGAACATCAGTCGCCGTCGAGATCCAGACGCACTTCGTCTGCAGGTACTCACGGATCGCGTCCTGGCCGCTCTCGCGGCCGATGCCCGATCGTTTGTAGCCGCCAAAGGGTGACAGGTAGCTGACGGCGCGGTACGTGTTGATCCAGATCGTCCCCGCCTGCAGCCGGTCCGCCATCGTGAGCGCACGGCGCATGTCCTGCGTCCATACACCGGCGGCGAGGCCGTACACCACGTCGTTCGCGATCGCGATCGCCTCTTCCTCATCCTCGAACGGAATAACCGCGAGCACCGGGCCGAACACTTCTTCCTGCGCGATTCGCATCGTGTTGCTGACGCCGTCGAAGATCGTCGGCTCGACGAACCAGCCGGTGCCGCACTCCGGACGCGTGGCCTTGCCGCCGCCGAGGACGGCGACCGCGCCTTCGGATTCGGCGATGTCGATGTACTGGAGCACCTTGTCGTACTGCGGCCGATTCGTGATTGGTCCCACCTGTGTGTCGAGGCTCATCGGGTCGCCCATCTTCGCCGTCTTCGCGAACGCGACCAGCCGCTCGAGGAACTCACGATGGATGCTCCGCTGCACGAGGAGCCGTGAACCGGCGATGCAGGTTTGCCCCGTTGCCGCGAAGATGCCGGAGATGACGCCTTTCACGGCGTTCTCCATCTCCGCGTCGGCGAAGACGATGTTCGGCGACTTGCCACCGAGCTCGAGGCTGACGCGCTTCAGTCCGCGCGCGGCCGATTCGTAAATGCGCTGGCCGGTGGCGTCGGAGCCGGTGAAGGCGACCTTCGACACGAGCGGGTGCTCGACCAGCGGTGCCCCGACTTCAGGGCCGTAGCCGGTCACGACGTTGACGACGCCGGGAGGGAAGCCTGCCTGTTCGACCAGCTTGACGAACTCGAGGGCGCTGACCGAGGTGAACTCCGACGGCTTGATGACGAAGGTGCAGCCGGCGGCGAGTCCCGGTGCCAGCTTCCACGAAGTGAGGAGCAGCGGCGAATTCCAGGGAACGATCGCGGCGACGACGCCGACCGGCTCGTGGCGCGTGTAGTTGAAGGTGTCCGGCTTGTCAGTGGGAATGACCGCGCCTTCGATCTTGTCGGCGAGCCCGCCGAAATAGTGATACCACTGCGCCATGTAGGCGGTCTGCCCGCTCATCTCGGCGTAGAGCTTGCCGTTGTCGCGGACCTCGATTGCAGCGAGCGCCTTCGAGTGCTCGGTAATGAGATCGCCGAGCCTGCGCAGCAGGGCGCCGCGCTTCGAGGCGGTCATCGACCGCCATTCGCCCGAGAGCGCCCGGTGCGCCGCCTTGACGGCGCGATCGACGTCGGTCGCAGTGCCGCGCGCGACCTGTGCCCACACCTGGCCGGTAAACGGGTTCTCGGTGTCGAACGTCTGGCCGGATGACGAGTCGGTGAACGACCCGTCGATGTACATCTGGTAGGTGTTCATGTCGGTCCCGAAATGCAGAATGCAGAATGCAGAGACGATGCTGGTCGCGACACTCGGCTGCAGGCGTTGCGCTGGTTACCCCTTCTTCTCTTTCTCCACTTCCGCAAACGCTTCGCGTGCGACGCGGAACGAATCGACACCGGCGGGGACGCCGCAATAGATCGCGACCTGCATGAAGATCTCGCGGATCTCGTCCTTCGTCACGCCGTTCACGAGTGCGCCCTTGACGTGCATCTTCAGTTCGTGCGGCCGGTTGAGGGCGCTGATCATCGCGAGGTTCAGCATGCTGCGTGTCTTGCGCGGCAGCGCGTCGCGGCCCCACACGTAGCCCCAGCAGTACTCGGTGACGAGCTCCTGCATCGGCTTGGTGAAGTCGTCGGCGTTGCGAAACGAGTTCTCGACGAACTCCGCGCCCAGCGTGTCCTTGCGAATCTGCAGTCCCTTTTCGAACGTCGCTTTATCCATGTGTCCTCTGGCTGGTGGTTAGTGTTGGTGGGTAGTGGGTGGTGGCTGTCCCTGGCGCAGTAACTATGCGGAATGGCGCTTGCGCGGACCGAAGGTCAGCGAGCTTCCCACGAGCCACTGCCCAGCAGCCACCAGCTATCCCTTGATTTCCACTCCCGCCCATTCCTCGACGACGCGTGCAATCGACGTGAAGTCGGAGTCGGCGCCGAACTTTGCCTGCGTAACGGCGAGCATCTGGCGAACCGCGGCGCCGGCGACCATGGGGACGCCGAGGGCTTCGGCCTCGTCGACGCACAGCTTCACGTCCTTGTACGAGAGCCCGGTGGCGAAGCCGAAATCGAACGTGCGCGTGAGGACGGCTTTGGGAAACTTGTCCTGCGTCGCGCTGTTGCGGCCGCTGCCGGCGTTGATGATGTCGATGAGAATCTTCGGGTCGAGACCCGCCTTGACGCCCATGACGATGGCTTCCGACGAAAGGACGATGGCGGCGGCGGCGAGCAGGTTGTTGGCGAGCTTCGCGGTTTGTGCCAGGCCGGCTTTCTCGCCGGTGTAGAACGTCTTGCCGAAGTGCGTCAGGATCGGTTCGACCTCGGCCCATGTCGCCTTCGGACAGGCCACCATCACCGCGAGCGTTCCCTTCGTCGCACCGGCGATGCCGCCGCTCACCGGCGAGTCCACATAGGTGATGTCTTTCTCCGCAAGCGCTTTCGCCACGACTCCGGCGACGCCGGGGCCAGTCGTGGACACGTCGATGACGGTTGTCACCGCCGTCCCGGAGATGATGCCGCCCGGCGCGATGGCGACGCTTTGAAGTACTGGGGGCGTCGGCAGGCTGAGAAAGACGATCGGCGCAATCGACGCCACTTCAGCGGCCGAGCCGGCGATGCGCGCGCCGCGGGCTGCGAGCGGTGCCGTCGCATCGGCGTTGGTGTCGAAGATCACCAGCTCGTAGCCGGCGTCGAGCAGCCGTGACGACATGGGGCCGCCCATCCGGCCGACACCGACAAAACCCAGCACGCGCGCGTCGCTCACCAGACCTCCAGGGAAGTGGTCAGTCTAATTGAAGAATGCGGTATCCTCTCGCGCCGCGTCTTTCCAACGCCGGAGGCTGCTCATGCGACTGCTTGCCGCCATCGCGATATCCGCCGCTCTTGTCACGTTGAATCTGCAGGCGCAGGGCGCTGCCCCCACGGCTGGTCCGACCGGCGGCGCGATCACCGGGTTGATGCACGCGATTCATGCGACGAACAGCGTCGACAAGACGCTCGCGTTCTACACGCAACTGTTCGGCGTGCAGGGACAGGTGCAGCCATTCACCAACCCGAACGTGCCGCTGCTGACCGACTCGCCGGGCGTGACGCTGCGGCTGTCGATGCTGCGGCTGCCGAGCGCCGAACCGCGCGGCATGGGCTTCGAGCTGACCGAGTTCTCCAACGTCGCACGGCATGCGGCGCAGCCGAAGATGTGGGACCCGGGCGCACCCCACATGATTTTCCTCGTGCGCGACATCACGCCGGTGATGGCCGCGATCACGGCGACCAGCGCGCCGATCATCACGAAGAGCGGCGCGCCGGTGAAGGTCGAGAGCTCGGCCGGTCCGTCAACCGCGATCGTCGTCCGGGATCCTGACGGTTACCTGGTTCATGTGTTCCAGGTGATGCCGCCCGCTGACGCGCCGGCCGGCAACCTGATTGGATCGATCCCCGCCGAGACCGTCGGCGACATGGCGGCGTCGCAGAAGTTCTGGCACGGCATCATGGGGCTGGAGGCCACAGGCGACAAGGCGTTCAGGCAGGACAAGGCGATGCTCGACGTGCTGGGCCTGCCTGACGGTGCTGAATACCGTACGGCCAGCGGCCTCATCCCGGGGAGCAAGGTCCGCATGGAATTCATGGAATTCAAAGACGCCGGCGCGAAGACGCCCTTCTCGCTGCGCGTGCCGGATCCCGGATCGTCCGGCTTTGCGATCAACGTGGCCGATATCGAACACCTGCTGCCGAAACTGAAGGCGCAGGGTGTGCGCGTGCTGTCGAAGGATCAGGCGCTGGTGCCCTGGGATGCGACCACGCGCAACGTGTTCGTGAAGGATCCGGACGGTCTCAACCTCGAGCTCGTCGGCCGTCTGGCCGCCGCCCCGGCGCCCGCGCCGAGATAAACAGATCGTTCCCCTGGAGCAGCCATGAAAACGATCAGAGCCTGTGTCATCACTGCTGTCGTGGCAACCACCTTGTCGCTCGGCGCGTCGGTCGCGCTCTTCGGCGAGGACAACACCGTGCGCGAGGCGCGCGACCGCGCCGACATCGAAGCGCTGATGTGGAAATACACTCGCGCGCTCGACAAAGGTGACGGCGCCACCTACGCCTCGACCTACACGCCCGATGGCCAGTTCGGCACCGGCGCCAACGCGAGCAAGGGCCGCGAGGCCTTGAGCACGCTGGTGGTCCGGCAGCCCGCCGCCGGCCAGCCGGCGCGGCCGCCGCTGTACCACATGGAGCTCAATCACTGGATCGAGTTGGTGGACAAGGACCACGCGCGCTACCACGCGTACTACCTGACGGTCTCAGGCGCGATGGGTCAGGACACGCCCGCGCGCATCGTCGCCGCCGGCCAGAGCCTCGACACGATGGAACGCGTCAGCGGCAAGTGGCTGCTGAAGACACGGGACGTGGCGGCAAAAGATTAGCGGGCGGCCTCAGGCCGTTCAGGCTTTTACGTTCTCTCTTCTGTGTTCGTGTTCAGGTTCGAGTCCTGGCTTCCAACGGTCGGGCGAGTTCCGACCGATGAGGCGAAGGTCCGAACCGAACACAGAACTCAGAACTCGGAACTCAGAACACAGAAGCGTCTATTTAGCGTTTCCCGGTAACCCAGTACCGCGGTCCTGGTCCGCCGCGGCCCGCGCGATCGTCGGGGTTGGCGAGGCGGCACGTCTGCAGCGACAGGCAGCCGCAGCCGATGCACTGCGTCATCCCCGCCTTCAGCCGTTCCAGTTCGGCGATCCGGTCGTCGATCCGGTGCTTCCAGCCTGACGACAGCTTCGCCCAGTCCGCTCGTTCGGGCACTCGGTTATTCGGCAGCTTGCCGAGCTCGGTGGCGATCTCGTCCAGCGACAACCCCACCTTCTGGGCAAAGACGATGAAGGCAATGCGGCGCAACGCCGCGCGCGGATAACGGCGATGGCCGGCGCCGGTGCGCTGCGATGCGATCAGGCCGCGCTGTTCGTAGAAGCGGAGCGCGGAGGAGGCGACGCCGCTGCGGCGCGCCACCTCGGCAATGGTGAGGAGATCGGCCATGGTGAGAAAGGGCTTGACTTAAAGTTAACTTTAACTTGTAGCCTGTCGTCATGCAACTCACCAACTACCGCATCCTGGTCACCGGCGGCACCTCAGGCCTCGGGCGCGCCCTCGTCGCCCAGTTCCTCGGCCGCGGCGCCAAGGTCGCGTTCGTCGCCCGCCATCGCCACACCGTCGACGAGACCCTCGAGACGCTGCCGGCCGCCCACGGCATCGTCGCCGACGTCGCCCGCAAGGAGGACATCCATCCGATTGCGATTCAGGCGGTCGGCCTCCTCGGTGGCGTCGACGTCCTCATCAACAACGCCTCGGCGCTCGGTCCGGTGCCGCTCGTGCCGCTGGCCGATACCGAGTGCGAAGAACTGGAGCTCGCACTCGTCACCAACGTCGTCGGTCCGTTCCGCCTGACCAGGACGCTGCTCGGGTCGCTGGCGGGCGCCGCGCGCGCGGGGCGACATCCGGTCGTCGTCAACATTTCGAGCGACGCGGCGGTCACGCCATATCCGAACTGGGGCGCCTATGGTGCGAGCAAGGCCGCGCTGCACCACCTGACCCGCATCTGGAACGAGGAACTGCGCGCCGATGGCATCACCATGCTGTCGATCGATCCCGGCGACATGGATACGCCGTTGCACGCAGCCGCGGTGCCCGGTGGCGATCGATCCGGGCTCAAGCGGCCGGAAGATGCGGCGCGAGCGATCGTCGATCTGATCGCCGCGCACGTCGCGGCGCCGGCACTGCCGGGAGCGGCCTGATGAGAGCAGCCGCGCGTCCGCGGGATCCACGCGCCGCGGCCAAGCTGCTGGTGGTGGACGATCACGGCGTCTCGCATCGCCGGCGGGCAGAGCTTCCACTGCTTCTCCACGCCGGCGATCTCGTCGTCGCCAACGACGCCGCGACGCTGCCGGCAAGCTTGACGGGTGTGCACCTGCGAACGGGCACACCAATCGAGGTGCGTCTGGCGGGCCGGTCATCGCTCGATCCGTCAGACGTCCGGCATTTCACCGCCATCATCTTCGGTGGCGGCGATTTCCGCGTCGACACGCAGAAGCGCGATCATCCTTCCGCGCTCGAGGCCGGCGACCGGCTGCAACTCGGATCGATGGCTGCCACCATCGTGGCGCTGCTCGATCATGCACGGCTGGTGCAGCTGCGCTTCGAGGGCACCCCCGAGATGATTTGGGAAGCGATCGCGCGGCACGGGCATCCGATCCAGTACTCGCACGTGACGGCGCCGCTCGCGATCCGGGACACCTGGACGCGAATCGCCGGTCAGCCGGTCGCGTTCGAGCCGCCATCCGCCGGCTTCCTGCTGACGTGGTCGATGGTGCGCGCGATTCGTGCGCGTGGCGCCACCTTCGCGACGATTACCCACGCCGCGGGAATCTCATCGACCGGCGATCCCGAGCTCGATCGCCGCCTGCCGTTCGACGAGCCGTATGTGATTCCGGCCGGCACCGTGACGATGATCGCGCGGACGAAAGAGGCGGGCGGATGCGTCATCGCAATCGGGACCACAGTCGTGCGCGCGCTGGAGGACGCGGCTGATGCGGTCGGGCGCGTCACGCCCGGCCCTGGTGTCGCCACGCAGCGGCTTGGTCCGCACACCCCACTCCTCATCGTCGACGCGATCGTGTCAGGGATGCACGAGCCCGGCACCAGCCACTACGAACTGCTGCGGGCGTTTCGAAACAACGAGCAACTGGAGGCGATGACGGTGGAGGCCGAGTCGCGCGGCTATGAAGGCCACGAGTTCGGCGATTCCACCTGGATTACGCGGTCATCGACCAGGCAGGACGCACGGCAGCACGCGGCGGCGATGTCGACGATAGCGGCGGACGTCGCCGCCGGTTGACGACGACATCGGGCCGTCGAACGTTTCGGCCAGCGCACGAGGCACGCGTCGGCAAGGCTCGCCGCCACCTCAGGGTGACTCCTGTTTCAGGCGATCCGGACTTTCCGCGGGAACTGCGCGTTGTCCTCGAGGAACGTCTTCTTGCGTGAGAGTTCCGCGGCGGTCGGCTGCACGGTGCCTCTGGCGTCGGTCGCGCGCGAGACGATCGTGTGCTCGCCCGGCGTGGCGCCGGCCCACGTGTAGGAGAACAGCTTCCACGCGTACTGCGTGTTCGACGGATCCAGCGTCGCCTTCTGCCAGGGGCCATCGTCGATTTTTACTTCCACCGAGCGGAGCGGCGTGCCGTCGTTGAGCACGAACCCGAGGATTTGAAGGGTGTCGCCAGGACCGCCTCGCGGATCACGGCCCGCACGGCGGACGCGGGCGATGACCGACTTGAGATTCAGGCGCGTCACTTCGGTTTCGACGAACTGCGTGTCGGCGTCGGTCAGCTCGCCCGAGCCACCGACCGCGCGAACGGTCCGGTACCAGCGCGCCTGGAAGTTTCCGAGGAAGCGTGCCTCCTGCAGGTGGATCTCGGCCAGCCACTTCACGTTAGCGACGCCGTACCAACCGGGCATGATCAGCCGCAGCGGCGCGCCATGAGGCACGTCGAGCGGCTGGCCATTCAGCGCCCACGCGAGCATCGGCTCCGGCTGCAGCGCATTCTCGAGCGTGATGCTGCGCGCGAACTGCTGCTGCACCTTCAGCGTCTGCTGGCGGAAAACGACGTCCTCGTTGCCTTTGTCGTGGCCGAAGAAGACCACCTCGCGGGCTGCATCGCCGACGCCCGCGCGTTTCAGCACATCGCGCAGCCGGACGCCGGTGAACTTTCCGTTCGAGGCGAGCCCCTCCATGCCGCGCGCGCTGTTGCCGGAGCACTCGTAGCCGTTCACGAGGTCCACCGACTTCATCGCTTTGAGCTCGGCGAGCGACAGTTCCATCGGCTTCGCCACGAGGCCGCCGATTTTCAGTTTGTAGGTGGCCGGATCGATCTCGGGCTTGTTGTAGTGCTGGATGAAGAAGAACTGATCGTTCGGCGTCACGTTACCGGGCTCGATCCTTCGCAGATCGAGCTGGCGCGTGGCGCCGCTTGCCGGCGCGGGATTGTAGTTCGCCGGGTAGTCGGTGAACGGAACGTCTTCATCGCCGGCAGCCATCGCCGGAATCGCCCACTCGGGAATCATCGCGAGTACCGCCGCCGCGGCGCCGAGCCGCAGCGTCTCGCGCCTGGTCAAAGCTGTCGTCATCGAAGCCTCAATCGATCTTGATCTTCCGGCGGAATTGCTGGTTTTCGTTGCAGACGAACTCGATCAACTCCTGGTCTGGAAGGATCCGCTGATCGACGCGCACCGTCCACGGTTTGGTGTACGCCTTCGGATCCTCAACCGTGAGGTCGATCTGCAGATGACCGAAGGTCGGACGCCGAAAGCGCTCCGTGAACTTCACCTGCTCGGAATACGGGCTGCCGTTGACGTCGAGCCAGCCGTCGTTGGGACTGTCCTCGGCGCCGCGCAGGTTGTTGGTTTCAACGACGAGGTCGTTGCCGTCCCAGTGACCGACTGAATAGCCGTACCACCAGGGCTGCACGTCGCCGAGCTGCGGCAGCGGCCGGCCGTCCATGTAGACGTGGCGAATGCCGTAGTTGGCCTCGTACTCGATCAGGATCAGATCCTTCGTCTGGACGATCTTGCGCGGCTGCGGCTGCTGATGAAACTGCAGGAATCCCATCGGCAGGCAGTTGGCGTCCGGGTTCTCCTTCTGGTTCACGGCCATGCGCGCCTTCTTCAGATCGCGCGCCCAGTCGGTGTAGGGCAGGCCGCCCTCCATGTTGCCGCCGGCTTCGAAGAATGTTGCGACCGGTGGACCGCTCGCGTCGTACGCAAAGCGTTCGGTCGGCGGCTCGAGCTGCACGCCGCCACCGCGCCCGCCGCTGAATGCCGCATTGCCATTACCTCCCGCTGGCGCACCTGCTGCTGGCGGTTCGCCCGGGCGACCTGCAGGAGCGGCTCCGCCCGCCGGCGGTGCACCAGCTCGGGGCCCAGCCGCTGGCGGTGCGCCACCACGTGCGGCACCGCCGGCTCTCGCGCCGCCGCGTCCCGGTCCGGTGCCGCGAGGCGGGCCGCTCTCGGCGTGCATCCATGTTCCGGACAAATCGGGATGGCCGTCCGGCGTCTTCGGGGCGGGCGCGTCCATCATGACGTTGCCCTGCGCGTCGCGCGGCACGCCGGCTACCGGATACTTCGGCCACTGCGCGAAGAGGGCGACACCACAAACAAGAATGCCGAGAGCCGTGAGGAGGGCCTTCTGCATGCGGGGATCCTAATGCAGGAGCGAGCTGAGATGGCAGAGAGAGAATCGCGTCCTCTGTTCCTACGCGAGCGCCTGTTTCAGTTTGCCCGCCGCATAACTCAGCGCCTCCTCGCCCGCGGGGATGGCCCCGCTGAACGCGGTGAATGCGTGGATGGTGCCGTCGTAGCACCGGTAGTCCACCGTCACGCCAGCGGCCGAGAGGCGGTCGGCGTAGGCCTTGCCCTCGTCCAGCAGCGGGTCGCAGCCGGCGGCGACGACGAGCGCGGGCGGCAGGCCGTGCAGGTCCGAGGCGAGCAGCGGTGACACGCGTGGGTCGCGAGCCTGATCGGCGTTGGCCAGATAGAGTTGCCGGAACCACTCCGAGTCGCGGTTCGACAGGAAATACTGGCCGTCCCCAAACTGCACGCGCGACGGCGTCATCTTCAGCGTGAAGTCGGTCAACGGATAGAACAGCGCCTGGTACGCGATGCGCGGACCGCCGCGCGCCTTCGACAGCAGGCAGACCACTGCGGCGAGGTTGCCACCGGCGCTGTCGCCGGTGATCGCGAGTCGGGTCGGATCGCCCTTGAACTCGCGCGCGTGCTGCGCCGCCCACATCACCGCGGCGTACGCATCCTCGACCGCGGCGGGAAACAGGTGCTCCGGGGCGAGCCGGTAGCCGACGTTGATGACCACCGCCTCGGCGTGACGGCACAGGAACCGCGCGGTGCGGTCGTAGGTGTCGATGCCGCCGGCGACGAAGCCGCCGCCGTGGAAGCCGACGATCACGGGGAATGTCGCTGCCGTGCCTGGCGGCGTGTAGACGCGCAGGCGGATGGCGCCACCCGACACCGGCACCGTTCGCTCGGCAACGCTCGCAACCTCGGCGGGCATGCCGCCGAGAATCTCGGAACTGCCGTTGACGACGGCGCGGACTTCGTCGACCGTCATCTCGTACAGCGGCTTGCCGCCTCCGGCGGCCATCTGCGCCAGCAGCGTTCCGGTGGCGGAATCGAGCGTTGCATTCATGGCATTCACTCTGCGTTGACCAAATCCAGGAATACCCACTTCCGCTTCGGCGCCAGGCCAGCGAGCTCGCGGCCGGCGTTGCGGAACGTCGGCGGCGCCGACGTGATGTGCTGCGTGCCGGCGTGCATGTCGCGGAACAGCCGCTGCATCACACCCGACCGGAGCGCAACCGTGCCCGCGGCCTTGTAGACGAAATCGGCGACCGTCTTGCCCGTCCAGGTGATGTGCGCCATGCCCAGGCGCGTGAGCGTCTGCTGCCGGACGGTCAACGGTTCGCCGCGATCGAGCGAGTCCTGCACGCTGGCCCAGGATTCGAACACCAGCGCGCGCGCGGCGCGATAGGCGGCTTCGACTTTCGCGTACTCCTCGTGGAACGTATCGCTTTCCGCCAGCGCGCCGCTGCGGCCGACGCCTCCGTGTACTTTCTTCGCGAGCTCGTCGAGGAGACGCCGCCCGATCCCGCATGCCCAGCCGGAGTGCGCGATGATCGCGAGGCCGATGATGCCGAGCGTGAACAACGGTCCGCCGCGCCGCGGCGTCTCGGTCACCGCGAAGTGCGTGTAGCCCTCGGGCACGAAGATGTTTTCGATCGTGTAGTCGATGCTGCCGGTTGCGCGCAGGCCGAGGACGTCCCAGTTGTCGATCAGGGTCGCCTGCGTCACCGGCAGCACGAAAATGCGTGGCTCGCCGGTCTCCTGGATGATCGCGAGCGTGTGAATGTGTGTGGCGTGCTTGATGCCCGACGCGAAGCTCCACGAGCCGCTCAGCCGGAAGCCCGCGCCGTCGCGCACGGCCGTACCGGGACGCGTGCCCTGACCGGCGATCACCGGCAGACGAGTCCCCGAGAAGAGCTCGTCGACCGCCGACGCGTCGAGGTAGGCGGCGCCGGTGCCAATGGCCAGTGACGCGGCCATCAGCACCCAGCCGGCTGAGGGATCGCCGTAGGCGACGTTCTCGATCGTCTGCAGAGACGACAGCGGATCGAGCTCCGCGCCGCCGCGGATGACCCGCGGCGTCCACATGCCGAGCAATCCGTGTTCGTGAAAAGCGTCGACGACTGGCTGCGAGAGTTGGCCGTCGCGATCACCCGTGTCCGCGTACTGCTCGGCGAGTGCGCCGGCGACACGCGCGCGAGTGGGAAGGTCGGTCGTCACCACGGTCATGAGGATCCTGGATTGCGGGCTACGGACTTCAGGCGTCGGACCAGGACCGCAGCCCGCAGCCCGAAGCCTGTAGCGCTGTCGAACTACTGGTGGAACCGGCCGACGACCACGGCCTTGCCGCGGATATGGCCCTGCATCGCCATCATCACCGCTTCGCGCTTGGCCGCTGCTTCCTGCGCATTCGCGGCCGCGGGCACGTCCAGCTTGGTGTCGAGCGCAAACAGCTCAAACGTGTAGTGGTGATACGGACCGTTCGCCGGCGCGCCGGGGCCCATGTACCCCATCGCGCGCAGACTCACCTGGCGCGTGCCATCCGGCAATTCCGCCGCGGCCATCATCCCCTCGGGCAGGCTGGTCGCGGTGCCCGGGATGTTCCACACCAGCCAGTGCGTCACGTCGAGCAGGTTGCCGCCGAGCGAGACGTCAGGGTCGTGCATCAGCAGCACGAAGCTCTGCGTGCCCATCGGCGTGTTCGTCCACTTCAGTTCCGGTGAGACGCCCATTGCGCCGACGAACTTCGCGGGAATCACCCCGCCATCCTCGAACGCCGTCGTCGTCATCGCCATCGGAGGCCCACCGCCACGGCCGCCGCCGCGACCACCGCCGCCGCCCTGGCCTCGGCCGCCACCGCCCGGAGGGCCTCCCTGGGCCGACAGGGTCACGGCCACTGCCAGCGCGATTGTCATCACGCCTGCACCTAACATCATTCGTCGCATGTCCTACCTCGCAAGATCAGTGAAGATCCGGCCGGTCGTACTCGCGTTCAGTTCAGACCCGCCGTCAATGGAAGTGCGGGCGTAGAGTCTACTCCGAGCGAGGCTCCACCTCCGACGCCTCGTGTTCTTCCTCGGTGATCAATCGCGCGCCGGGACGGAAGGTGAAATAGGCGTACGCCCATTCGAGCAGCACGCTGGCCCGGTTGCGGAATCCCGCCAGGTAGGCGATATGGACGAGCAACCAGAACCACCAGCCGAGCGCGCCGGTGAGCTGGAGCCGGCCGAAGTCGGCCACCGCGCGGTTCCGGCCGATGACCGCGAGGTTGCCCTTGTCGCGGTAGCGAAACGGCCGGCGCGGCCCGCCGGCCAGCGTGCGCCGGATCATCTGCGCCGCGTGCGCGCCCATCTGGATGGCCGCGGGTGCGACGCCGGGCACATCTTTCAGCACGGCGGCGTCGCCGATCACGAAGACGTGCGGCGATCCGGGAATCGACAGGTCCGGCTGGACCAGCGCGCGGCCGGCGCGGTCGGTCGCCACGCCCAGCATCTTCACCAGGGGCGAGGCGACGTTGCCGGCGGCCCAGTAGACGGTGCGCGTGGTAATGCGCTCGTCTCCGATGTACACGGCATCGTCGGTAATCCTGGTGACGCGAGCATTCGTCCGGCACTGGACTCCGAGACTCTCGAGATCGCGCTGGGCTCGAGCCGACAGCGGCTGGGGGAACGTCGGCAGCAGACGCGGTCCGCCCTCGAGCAGCAGTACTCGGATCGTCGCCGGATCGATGCGGTGAAAGTCCGGACGCAGGCCGCGCTTGGCGATCGTTGGCAGCATACCCGCCAGCTCGACACCAGTCGGTCCGCCGCCAACGATCACGAACGTGAGCAGCGCGTCCTGCTCCGCCCGATCGGTGCTGCTTTCAGCCTCTTCGAAAGCGTGCAGGAAGCGATGCCGGATGCGCCGTGCATCTTCGAGCGTCTTGAGGCCGGGTGCGACCTGCTCCCACTCGGGATGACCGAAGTACGAGTGGCGCGATCCGGTTGCAAGGATCAGATAGTCGAACTGAATGGCCAGCGTGCCGGCCTCGACGCTGCGTGCCGGGAGGTCGATGGCGGTAACCTCGGCCATCAGCACTTCGGCGTTCTTCTGACCACGCAGCAGGAATCGCGTCGGCGAAGCGATATCCGCTGGCGACAGCACGCCGGTGGCGACCTGATAGAGCAGCGGCTGGAACAGATAATGATTCGTGCGGTCGATCAGCGTCACGTCCACCGGCGCCCGGCGGAGCGCCTTGGCTGCGGCGAGGCCGCCGAACCCGCCGCCAAGGATCAGGACTCGTGGCATACCGCACAATTAATCCGTGACGCCTCCCCCAATCAACTGGTCGCAGCGCGCGGCCAGGGCCGTCCTGGTTCTCTGCATCATCGTCCTCTTGATCACCACCGTCTATGGCTACTTCTATGGCCTGGCGCTCCGACCTCTTCCGAAGCCGCCGCTCGAGCGCGAGTGGACGGCCCTCGTCAGTGTGCTGGCCGGCGGCGGTCAGTTCGGGACTGATGACGGCACTTCGCTGAACGCGCGCTTTTCCGATCCGTTCGGCGTGGCGGTGTCGTCCGAGGGCGATGTGTATGTGGCGGACGCGGGTGAGGCGCAGCGCATCCGTCGTATCGATGCTGCAGGAAACGTGAGGACGATCGCCGGCAGCACTCGCGGGTTCGCGGATGGCGCCGGTGAAGAGGCGCAGTTCGACACGCCGTCGGGCATCGCCGTCGGTCCAGACGGTGCGGTGTACGTCGCCGACACGGGCAACAACACGATTCGCCGCGTCACCGTTGCCGGCGTGGTGAGCTCGCTGACGCCGAACCGGACGGCCGGGTATCGCGACGGGCTGGCGCTCGACGCGGAATTCAACGGGCCGGTCGGTGTTGCCGTGGACGCGAATGGCCGCGTGATCGTCGCCGACACCTACAACGATCGCATCAGGGCGATCGAGCGCGGTGGCCGCGTCACGACAATCGCTGGCTCCGGGCGGCGAGGCTATGTCGACGGGGCGGCAGCCGACGCGGAATTCGACACGCCCTGCGGCGTGGCGATCGATCGCAGTGGCAACATCTTCGTCGCCGACAGCGGCAACGGCCTGATTCGCCGCATCGACTCCAGCGGCGCCGTGACGACGGTGCCGCTGGATCCGGAGCTCTATCTGCTGCGGCCGCTCGGCATCGCCGCGGCGGGCGGGCCCCTCTATGTCACCGACGATCGCGGCCGCGTCCTCGAAGTCACACCCGGTGGTGGCCTGCGTGTCGTTGCCGGGGAGTCGCCGGGATACGTCAATGGTCCGGGCGCGCAGGCGCGCATGCGCGGTTTGACCGGCATCGCGGTGGCCGCGGCGGGCCGCCTGATCGTGGCCGACCCGCGCAACGCGATGGTGCGCCTGATCACCGCGCGGGGACAGGCTGATTTCGGGCCACCGCTGCCGCCGACGCTGCACGCCGGTTTCGACGAGCAGCGCTTCGGCGATCGACCGCTGTTGTGGCCGATCGATCCGATGGACGGTCCGCATGAGATTACCGGGACGCAGGGTGAGGCGCGTGGCGCCGAGACCATGGGCCGGTTCCACGCCGGCCTCGACGTGCACGCGGATGAGGGCACATTCGTTCGCGCCATTCGCGACGGCACGGTGACCAATCCGGTCTCGACGGCGGACTTCGGCACGCTGAACGAGTCGTTGCGCATCGGCGAGATCGCGTACGTGCACCTGCGCGCGGGCCGCATGAAGAGCGAGATACTCGTCGACGACCGATTCGTGATCTCGCGAGACGACAAGGGCAGAGTGGACCAGGTCCGCGTCAAGCGCGGCGGCCGCTTCCGTACCGGCGACATCATCGGAACGGTGAACCCGTTCAACCACGTGCACCTGAACATCGGTTGGCCGGGTGAGGAGATCAATCCGCTGCGGTTCCGGCTGCCATTCTTCGAGGATCACGTGGCGCCGACCATCACTCGCGTGCTGCTGTTGACGGCTGATGGTCAACCGGTCAAGCCAGCCCGCCGAGAGCCGCTCGTCGTCGATCAGCCGGTCCAGATCGTGGTCGACGCGTGGGACCAGGTCGACGGCAACGAGAAGCGCCGGCGCCTCGGGCTCTACCGGCTTGGCTACCAGGTGTTGCGACGTGATGGTGCCCCTCTCGACGGGTTCGCGCAGCCGCGCGAGACGCTGCAGTTCGATCGCCTGGCGATCGATCCCATGGCGCCGATGCTGGTGTACGCGTCCGGCAGCGGGATCCCGTTCTACGCCGGCCATGCGACGCATTTCCTGTACACGGTGACCAATTCGTTTCGCGACGGTCATGCGGCCGCAGGAGTGTGGGATCCGCGCGGATTGGCGCCGGGAGACTACGTGGTGCGCGTGCTGGCCGAAGACATTCGCGGTAATCGTGCGACGGCCGAACTGACGGTCGCCGTCCGTCCGCCTCAATCCTGAGCGGGCCGCTCCACGCGATCCACCACCATCACCGGCATCGGGACGCGCGCGGCTTCGAGCTTCAACCCCAGGCTCTCCTGCAGGACGGTGAACAGCGAGGCTGCATTGGAATCGGGGATTGGCGGCTGAATCCCCGGTGCGGCCGGCGGCGGTGCGAAGGAGATATCGAACTGCCAATCGCCGGATAGACCCGTACGATCAACGACCCGCCGCTGCGTGAGCGTCGTGAGGACGTTCATGAACGTCGAGAGCGGACGGCCGCCGAACTGCACGCGGCCGATGCTGACACGCATGCCGCACACCATGTGATCGGGCGTATTCGGATTCGGCGGCGCCGGGCCGCCTCGCGCGGCTTCGTCGGTGGACTTCTGCAGGCCGAGACAATCGAACGTCGATCGCTGAAGCCCCGGTCCCAACCGGCCATCCGCGCGCGCTTTCACCAGCAGGTAGACGTCCGTGTCCTTCATCTCCTGGTGCACGAGAAGCTTGAATCGCTCGGCCAGCAGCGCTCGCGTGGCCGTCATCATCGGGTCGGGAGCGCCAGGCGACACCGGCGGCGGGTCGCCATTCATTTTGGCGATCACATTCCAGCGGTCCGTGTCCGCCCATGACGGCGCGCCCTGCAGCTCGTAGTTCTGCAGTTGATACGCGAAGCTGATGAGTGTCGATAACTGAATGTTGGTCGCTTCGAACCGGCCGCCCGGCAATCGCCGCAAACCGGCAACGGAGCCGCCGTCGCGATTCAGCTTCACGCTTGCCGCGTCGAACGTGGCGTCGGCTGGCCTCGACGCTAAGGTTTGAGCAACGGCGAGGGTGGTGAGAAGCGCGATCGCAGCCGCAATCACGGTTGTTTTCACGCGGGTTTGGACGGCGGCTGCCGGCGTCCGGTTGGCTCGGCCACGGCCACGGCGGCATGGATCTGTGTGTGACCGGTCAGGTAAGCTTCGCGGCCATGAGCCGCCTGTCATTGAAGGTCAACGGCAAAGTGCGCACGGTCGATGCGGATCCCGACTGTCCGCTCCTTTATGTGCTGCACGACGAGGAATTCAGGAACCCGCGCTTCGGTTGTGGTCTGGGTCAGTGCGGCGCCTGCACCGTGATCATCGGCGGACGCGCGGTCCGTTCGTGTCAGACGCCGATGAAGACCGCGGCCGGCAAGGACATCACGACGCTCGAAGGGCTCGGCACGCCGGGCAAGCCGGATCGCGTGCAGCAGGCGTTCATCGACGCGCAGGCATTTCAGTGCGGCTATTGCCTCAACGGCTGGGTGATGACGACGAAGGCGCTGCTCGACAGCAACCCGCGTCCTACCGAGTCGCAGATCCGCGCAGCGTTCGAAGGTCTCGTCTGCCGCTGCGGCAGCCACGTGCGGATCCTCGATGCAGTTCGGCAGCTCGCTGGAACAAGGCAGGCGTGACATGGAACGCTCACGACGCGAATTCATTCGAGACGCGACCGGGCTCGTCATCGGCTTCAGCCTGATCGACACCTCGCTGGCCCCGCAGGTGCTGGCACAGCGATCGACCTTTCCGCCGGGCGCGCCCGGCCGTACGGTGCCGGCTCCCGACCGTCTCGACGGCTGGCTGCTTATCAATCCCGCCTATGGTCCGGGCTACCTCGTGCAGGTCTTCACCGGCAAAGTGGAGATCGGCATGGGCGTGGAGACGGCACTGGCGCAGATCATCGCAGAGGAACTCGACGTGCCGGTCGACCGGGTGTTTTTCGTGATGGGCGACACCGCGCAGACGCCCGATCAAGGCGGCGTTGGTGGCAGCACCTCGATCAGCCAGGGCGCGAATCCGCTCCGGAACGCCGCGGCGCTCGCACGCGCGGTGTTGCTGCGCCGCGCGTCAGAGGAGTTGAACGTTCCGGTTGCCGACCTCTCGGTTCGCGATGGTGTCGTCACGGCAAGGACGACAAACCGCACGACCAGTTACTCGAACCTGCTGACTTCACTGACCGACGTGCCGCTGCGCGTGACCGGCCAGGGATTCGGGCTGAACGTTCAGGGCGATGCGAAGCCGAAGAGCCCTGCGGACTACACGCTGGTTGGCACTGCGGTGCCTCGCGTCGATCTGCCGCCGAAGCTGACAGGCACCTTCAGCTATATCACCGATGTTCGCATCGCCGGCATGCTGCACGGACGGGTGATTCGTCCGGCCGGTGTCGGAGCGAAGCTGCAGCGCGTGGACGACAGCGCCGCGAAATCGATTGCCGGCTACGTCAGGACCGTCACGAAGGGTGACTTCGTCGGTGTCGTTGCCGAGAACGAGTGGGCGGCAATCAAGGCCGCGAAGGCCGTGAAGGTCACATGGAGTGCGCCGCTCACGGTGTTCAGCACGCACGAGCGTCTCTACGACTACCTGCGGACCACACCGCCGAAGTCATCGCGCGACACGCTGAAGCGCGGCGAAGCCGCGATGGCGATCGCCGGTGCCGCGAAGGTCGTGGAAGCCACCTACGAATTTCCGTTCCAGTCGCACGCGACGATGGGACCCGGGTGTGCGGTGGCGGATGTGAAAGCAGACGGCGTGACCACCGTGTGGTCCGGTGCGCAGAAACCGCATGCGATGCAACGTGCGTTTGCGGAGCTGCTCGGCGTCCCCCTCGAACGCGTCCGGGTGGTCTGGGTGGAGGACTCCGGCTCGTATGGCCGCGCCGGGTTCGAAGATGTTGCCTGTGATGCGGTGCTGTTGTCGCAGGCGGCCGGCCGTCCGGTGCGCGTGCAGTGGATGCGCGACGACATGACCGCGTGGGGCCCGAAAGGTCCGCCGGTCGTGTCCGTGATGCGCGCCGGCCTCGACGCAGGCGGCGAGGTGGTCGGCCTCGAGTACACGTCGTACGCGTTCTCCGGCAACGAGGTGAACGCCGTGCCGCAGGTGGCCGGCAACTTCCTCGGCGCGCAGTTGGCCGGCGTGCCGGCGGTTTACGGTGGCGACGAGTTCGCGGAGTGGTCGCGCATGGCGCCGCCGTACGCGTTCACCAACGTGCTCGCGCGCGCGCATCTGATCGCTGGATTCCATCCGACCGCCTCGCCGCTGCGATCGACGCATCTGCGCGATCCGGAGGGTCCGGCGGTGTCGTTCGCGGTGGAGTCGTTCATCGACGAGCTCGCGCGGGCGGCAGGCGCCGATCCGATCGAGTTCCGGGTGAAGTATTACAGCGAGCCGCGCGCGAAGGCGGTGCTCGAAGCGGCGGCGGAAAAGGCCGGCTGGCAGCGTCGCGGTGACCCGCTGGTGCGTCGCACGACCAGTGGGCCGGACCTTAATGGTCCGGCTGTGACCGGACGCGGCGTGTCGCTCGGTGTCCGCAACGGGACCTATGTGGCCACGATCGCTGACGTCGAGGTCAACCGCCGCACCGGCGTTGTCCGCGTGACCCGCTTCGTCTGCGCGCACGACTGCGGGCTGGTCGTCAATCCCGATGGCCTGACGCGCACGATCGAAGCAAACCTGATGCAGTCAATCAGCCGCACATTGAAGGAAGAGACGACATTCGATCGCAGTCGCGTGACGAGCGTTGACTGGCCAACCTACGGCATCGTGCGGGCGAGCGACGTGCCGGACGCCGTCGATATTGTGCTCGTGAACCGGAAGGACCTTCCGCCCGGCGGCGCGGGCGAGCCGTCGAGCCGCGCGATCGCTGCGGCGATCGGTAGCGCGATCTTCGATGCGACCGGCGTAAGGCTGCGACGTGTGCCGTTTACGCCGGCGCGAGTGGTCGCAGGCCTGCGGGGATGAACCGCGGATGTTGCTGCGCTACCGATCGACGCGCGGGCGCCTCGTGCTCCTCACGGCGATCCTCGGGTCGGGAATGGCGTATCTCGACTCGACGGCGGTCAACGTCGCACTTCCGGCGATCGATCGCGATCTGCACGCCGGCTTGTCCGGCCTGCAGTGGATCCTCAACGCGTATCTGATCGCGCTTGCCGCGCTCGTGCTGCCGGGCGGTTCGCTCGCCGATCGGCTGGGCCGGCGCCGCATCTTTTTGTGGGGCCTTCTCTGGTTCGCAGGCGCGTCGATGATCTGCGGCGTCGCGCCGAACGCCGCAGTGCTCGTTGCCGCGCGCGTGCTGCAGGGAGCCGGCGCTGCTCTGCTGGTCCCGGCGAGCCTCGCGCTGGTGCAGGGCACGTTTGGTGAAGACGATCGCGCCCAGGCGATCGGTGCCTGGTCCGGCTTCTCCGGGTTGACGACCATTGTCGGTCCGGTGCTCGGTGGCTGGTTTTCTGACGCCGTGTCCTGGCGCCTCGTGTTTCTGATCAATCCAGTGATGGCCGTGGCGACCGGATGGCTGGCGTGGCGTTCGGTGCCGGACGTGCGCGACGAACATGCGCGTCACACTGACATCGCCGGCGCACTCGCGGCGGCGCTTGGCCTGAGCGGACTTGCGTACACGCTGATCGAAGGGCCAACGCGCGGATGGGATCAGCCGGCCGTGATCATCGCGGCCGTGCTCGGGCTTCTCGGCCTCGTCGCCTTCGTCTGGATCGAGCAGCATGCGCGCACGCCGATGTTGCCGCTGCGCTTCTTTCACAGTCTGCGGTTCAGCGGCGTCACCGCGGCGACGGTGACGATCTACTTCGCGCTCGGCGGCGTGATGTTTCTGCTCACGCTGCAACTGCAGCGCGTGCTCGGCTATTCCGCGTTTGCCGCCGGCGCCGTGCTGATTCCCGTGACACTGATGCTGCTCATGCTCTCGCCGGCGGCCGGCCGGCTCGCGTCACGTACCGGTCCGCGGCTGCCGATGACCGCGGGGCCGCTGATTGCCGCCGCCGGCGTGGCCTGGATGTCGGGTATTCGCGCCGGCGTGACGTACCCGTCGGCAATCCTGCCGCCCACGATGCTCTTCGGGCTCGGCCTGGCCTTGACCGTTGCGCCACTCACCGCGACCGCGATGAGCGCGTTGGACGATGAGCATGCAGGCCTCGCGTCGGGCGTGAGCAACGCGGTGACGCGCGCGGCTCAGTTGCTGGCAGTGTCGACGCTGCCGCTGTTGGCGGGCATGTCCGGGCTGACACAGGTCGGCGGTGAAGAGTTGTCGGACGGCTTCATGCGGGCGACCTGGATCGGTGCCGCGGCGCTCGTCGCCGGCGCCGCGATCGCCGCGGTCACGATCCGAGGGCCGCTGAGAAGCAAGTCGTAGTTTCTGTTCACGCCTCTCTGTTCTCGGTTCTGAGTTCGTGTTCAGGTTCGGATCCTTCAGCCGCCACTCGAACGCCGGCCGACGACCGAGGCACGATTCGAACGTGAACACGAACTGGGCACCGAGCACGGGGAAGTGTGAACTGGGCTCTAGTCCGCCGCCGGCATCTCGGCGCTGTCGATGACGACCACGGGCACCTGCGCCTTCTGTGAATCGAGCGTCAGGCCGAGGCGATCTTTCAGGATCGTCGTCAACGCGGGACCGTCATAAGCCGGAATGTTGCTGGCACCCGGAGGAAGATTGACGCCGATTTGTCCGGCGACGCGACGCAGCAGCTCGGGATCGAGCGGCATCTCCATCTCGAAGTCGTACTTGCCGGTCAGGCCGGTCTTGTCCACCACCGGCTTGCCCAGCAGTTGCTGAATCAGCTTGACCGCGACGGTCATGTCCTGCCCGAGGCCGCGAATCATGATCTGCGGTGCGCCGCCGGTACCCACCTGCGGGACCGGAATGACGCCGCACTTCACCTGCTGCATCAGCGCCAGTGCGTTGGCGGGATTCTTCTGCACTTCCTGCGCAAGCTTCGCCGCTTCTTCCTGCTGATTGGAGCAATCGGCCGTCGACGGTTTGAGGTTCGGTCCGAGCTTGCCGTCCTTGTTGGCGAGGACGAGCGCGGACACGTTCATCTCGCGCGTTTCGGTATGCGTCTTCACCTTGAAGCGATCGGCGAGCAGGCCGCGCATCCGCTCGCGCATCGCGTCTTCGCCGGTCGGCCCGCCGGCCTCGGCACGGGCGTTGATGTCCCAGCGCTGGCTCGTCTGCCATTCCGGTCCGCCGATGATGTTTTCATCGTCGACGTTGTAGGCCACCCGCACCAGCAGCCGCAGCGGCAGGTTGGCGATGCGCAGGCTGCCGTCCGGCGCGGGGGCGATCTGGGGAATGAGCGTGGCCGGGTTCGACGGGTCGGCCGGCGCGCTTGCCTTGACCGAGACCACCTCGAAGCGGGCCGGGGCCGGCGACTGCGCCGTTGCGTCAGATGGCGCCGGCGACTGCGCCGATATCGGTGGTGTGGCCGACGTGAACGCGAGCAGGCTGCCGACGCAGACGACGAGCGCGAGCTTCTTCATAAAATGTCCTGTGGTGGGACGGATGGGACGTATTGACGAGGGTGCCGGGGCGTTTGTTCGGACGCGGGAATATTATCGGACATCGTGACGCTTTACGACATCGAGGTCAGAGCCATCGACGGCCGCAGCGAAACGTTGTCGGCCTACAAAGACAAGACGCTGCTGATTGTGAACGTGGCGAGCGCGTGCGGCTTCACGCCGCAATACGCAGGACTCGAACAGCTCTATCGCGAGTTCCGGGACCGGGGCCTGGTCGTGCTCGCCTTTCCGTGCAACCAGTTCGGGCGTCAGGAACCGGGGACCGAATCGGACATTGCCGCGTTCTGTTCGACGAAGTACGACGTGACCTTTCCGCTCTTCGCCAAGATCGACGTCAACGGTCCGCACGCGCATCCGCTCTATCAATGGCTGAAGTCGGAGAAGAAGGGCGTGCTCGGCACCGAGGCCATCAAGTGGAACTTCACGAAGTTCCTCGTCGATCGCCACGGGGCGGTACTCCGGCGCTACGCCCCGAATGACACGCCGCAGTCGATTCGCCCGGATATTGTTCAGGCTGTCGATCCGAATTCGTAGAGGGCGACCTTCAGGTCGGCCCTCGGCGGGCGGGTCCGAAGACCCGCCCCTACCGTCTACTCGCGCTTCCCGCGATCCTTGTCGCCGTGCGGCAATCCCGCGCGGTTGTCGCCCGCGGCTGTCGATCCCGGCGCGCCCGCGCCATCGGCCAGACTCGTCTGCCGCTGGACGGTGAACGTATTGAGAATCTCGCGTTCGAGCCGCCGCGCCCGTTCGGCGAGCGTCGGTCGATCCTTTGGCGGCTCAGGAGGCATGGGTGTCGGTGTCGATTTGTCGTCGGTGTCGGCCATGGACTAGACCTCTCGCGAACGTGCCCACACGCCTGCCGAAACCTCCCGAATCAGCCCTGAGCTCGCGAGCCGATCCAGCAGGCGCTGGGCAACGGTGCCGGGAACGTGCAGCCACTGCTGCAGCGAATCTCGTGTGATGACCGCATACGGGTTCTGCACGATCCCGCTGACCACGCTTCGGACGAGCTCGGCGCGTCGGGAGATATCGCGGCGGTCCATGCCTTCCTAAACAGCAACGTTGGTACCGGATTGATCGAAATCCCAAATCCAAATCCGGGATCCCAACTAACGGCGCTCGAACTCATCGATGGGACACGAGCGCGCGTAGGACGCCTTGCACGAGCCCGAGCGCCCCTGTACCACCGGGTGCTGCACCAGCGCTCTGCCAGCCGACGAACCCGTCGGGCCTCACGATCGATGCACCGTGGCCACTGATTCCGAACGCACTCGCGAACGGACTCGAAATCTCGCGCAGGTCGCGGCCCATGCCATGAGCCTCGATTTCCAGACCCAGCTCGGAGGCGGCGGCGAGAGCGGCCGTTCGCCAGGCCTCACCCTCGGGCCCGGTGATCATCACGAAGCCTCGTCCGAACAAATCGAGTGTCGAGATCCGCTTGCCGGCATGCTCGATCCAGACATGCGGTGCCCTGGTGCCCGGCCGGCCGTGCGACTCCCGTGGGTGCTCGTGTGCAGGTGGAACCGCCCCGATGACCGCCGCCGAGTCATAGACATAGCCGAGCTCGACATCCAGATCGCCGGCCACCGGCTGAATATGGGCGGTACCAAGGTACGGCGCCGATCGCGTGACGTAGCGGGCATACGCCTGCTCGGTCGTGAACACGCCGACCGGCCGGCGTTCGCGCTCGTAGGTATCGAGCAGCGCCGGGCCCCCGCCGCCAGCCAGCACCATCGCCAGCTTCCATGCGAGGTTGTGCGCATCCTGCACGCCGGTGTTGCCGCCGAAGCCGCCGTTCGGCGGCATCACGTGCGCGGAGTCGCCGGCGAGGAAGACATGGCCGTCGCGCATCCGTTCCGCGACGTTCGCCTCGGCATCCCACGGCATGATGTTCTCGATCTCCACGCCGACGGTCTCATCGCCCAGCGCGATTCGAACCAGCTCCAATGCTTTCGACTCGGTCAGGCCCGTTGCCACGTCGGTCACCGGCTTGTTCGGATCACCGAGCGCCATCACCGCGAGAAATCCACGGTCGAAGGGTTTCTCGATGCGGAAGAAGCCGCGCATGACCGGGTTGTTCACATAGATCACGCTGAGATTGCGGCCGCGCAGCAGCGCGGTCACGTCGGCACGGAAGTAGATCGTGACGCAGCGCGAGAAGGTGCCGTGACCGCGCATCGCGATCCCGAGCTGCTGCCGGACGCGGCTGTGTGCGCCGTCCGCGCCGATCATGTAGCGCGCGCGCACCTGGGTCTCATCGCCCGTGTCGCGATGGCGCAGCGTCGCGTTGATTCCATCCGCGTCCTGCGCGAAGCCGGTCACATCCGTCGAGAACCGCAGGTCGGCGCCGAGTTCCTCCGCGCGCGTCCGCAGCAGCGGTTCCAGCAGGCTCTGCGAGATGAAGACGCGCTCGGTCGGACTGACGTCGCGCACGCCTTCGTTCAGGTTGGCGATGAAGTGCGCGAGCTCACGGCCGGCGAGCGTGTCCACGGCCATGATGGCGCCGTCCTGCACGAACTGCTCGCCCGACCGGTCACGGACGATCTGCTCGATCCCCACACTCCTGAGGATCTCCATCGTCCGCTGGCTGATCTGCGCCGCGCGCGGATGGATCGCGGTGCCGCGATGATGCTCGGCGACGATGACGCGGACGCCGCGCTGGGCAAGGAGCAAACCGGCAGACATGCCGACCAGGCTGCCGCCGACCACGAGCACATCGCATTCATGAGTCGTGAGTCGTGAGTCGTGAATCATGATTCAAGAATCTAGAATCGCGATTACCTGCTCTCGTCCCACACCACCTGCGCGTCGTTCTTCGCCGTGTCGCCGAGTCCCAGTGAGTAACCGGAGAATCCTGCCGGCACCTTCCACTCGGCGGCGAACTGCGCCACGGTCTTGCCGGCCTTCTTCGCGTCTCGCGCGGCGTTGACGAACGCGCGCGTGAAATCGGCATATTGCTTCATATCCGCGATCGTCGTCTGCGTCGGCATGTGGCCGTTGATCAGCGTCTCCACGTTCATCGCCGCAAGTCCCGCCGCCGCGGCAGCCACCGTATCCGGGTAGGCCACGCCGGCGCCGCCGTTGTTCTTGTCCATGATCGGCAGGCCCTTGTTCGGGAAGACATCCCCGACGTGCGCGATCCGCAGCGCCGGGAAGATCACGAAGGCATCGCCGCCGGTGTGCGCGCGGCCGTAGTAGCGCAGCTCCACACGATCGTTGCCGCTGCCGATGGTCAGCGTCCTGGTGAACGTCCGTTTCGGCAGGCCGCGGCCGCCGTGCTCTTTGTAGATGTTGTTGGAGGGCGAGGCCGCCAGGCCGTACACCTGGTGCACGTTCTCCATGTACTGCTTCGCGTTGGCGTGGGTAACGATGTCGACGTTGGCAGGGAACTCGACGTTGCCGCTGGCGTGATCGAAATGCGCGTGCGTATTGATCAGCGTCGTCACCGGCTTGTCGGTGACCGTCTTCAGCTTGGTGAGGATCGACTGACCCCAGCCTGGCAAGCCGGAGTCGACCATGACGACGCCGTTCGCCGTGACGAACGCGGCGATGTTGCCGCCCGCGCCGCGCATGACGAACAGGTTGTCGCGCACCTTCTCGATGGACAGCGCCTGCAGCGACGGCTTCTGCGCGAGCATCGCCGCGATCGGGTCGCCGGGCGGCTGCTGCGCGGCGCGAATTGAGATCGCGAGCGTGCCAACGATGACGATGGTGCAGAGAGCGAGCTTACGGGTCATTCGAAGATTCTCCGGCCGGTCTACACGGCAAGACCGGCCCTACATGTACCTGTAGGGCGCATCCTGGTGTTTGGATGCGCCATTCGCATCTTGCTTTTTAGATGCGCCACACAACCAATCGTTTAATCCAGCCCGAACGCCAGCAACACGTTGCCGGGTCGTCCGGCGATGCCACCGTAGCCGGAATTGATGAACAGCATTCCGCCGGCGACGATCGGGCCGGCCGATTCGAGGCTGGCGCCTTTTGCCGGCACGCCGTTGACGGTGGGGAAGTCCTTGTTCGTATCGAACGTCCAGACGACGTCGCCGTTGGCGGTGTTGTAGGCGCGCAGGCCGCCGTCGATCGAGCCCGAGAAGACGGCGCCGCGAATCAGCGTCGTCGCGCTGCCCTGACCGGCGTTGCAGCCGCGGCCGGCGCGGCACAGCACCGGTTGCGGTGGCGCGGCCCACGCGAGCGATCCGTCAGCGAGGCGGAGCGCCTTCAATCCTCCCGGCATCGGCGACTGCATGTCGCCGACGCCGATATAGGCGAGCGTGCCATCGGTGGAGAGACCCCACTGTCCGCCGAAGCCGCTGCCTCGTCCGATGCGCGTCTGCCAGACGATTGCGCCTTCGTTGTCGGGATCGAGCGCGTACGCCATGCCCGACTTCTGCGGCAGCACCAGGCGATCCTTGCCGTTCACCGTCACGAGCGTCGGGGGCGCGGAGAAGTCGAAGTCGGGTCCGAGCGCATCGGGACAGCCCGGATTCGATCCGTCGTTCTTCTGCGGGCACCCGCCCACCCAGCTATCGCCGGGCGTCGCCTGGCGCACCCACTTGAGGACGCCACTCTCCATGTTGAGCGCGAGCACGGCGTCGGTGGTCTTCTGCACGGGATCGGCGTAGCCGTTGCCGGTGGCGACGTAGACCATGCGGCGCTTCGTGTCGATCGTCGGCGACGACCAGATGCCGCCGCCGGCGGGACCGAACATCTGCACGCCGTCCTTGTTGACGCCGCGCGGCTTGTTCGGTTCGATGGTGTAGGTCTTCCAGATCACCGCGCCCGTGTTGGCGTCGAGCGCGTTGATGCTGCCGCGGAACGTGCAGCACGCATAGCCGCCGCGGCCGCCTTGCCCTTCTTCGCTGAGGCCCTGCACGCCGACGTAGACGCGGCCTCCGTAGATCGTCGGCGCGCCGGTGATCGCGGCCGACGGGTGCTCGTCGATCTTGGTGACCCAGATCTCCTTACCGGTGTTGGCGTCGACGGCGTAGATGTTCGCCTTCGAATCGCCGAAGTACACCGCCCAGCCGCTCTGCGCGCGCGTCTTGTACGGCGCTACCGAGAGCGCGACGCGGATACCGGCACGTGCCTTGTACGTCCAGTAACTGCAGCCCGTCTTCAGGTCGAGCGCGACCACTTCGCTGTTCTCGTTCGCGGCGAAGACGCGTCCGCCGGCGACGGCCGGCTGCCCGCGTGCAGCGGCGACGTCGTGATAGCCGAACGCCCACTTCAATTTCAGTCGCGGCAGGTCGGCCGCGGTGAGGCCGCCGTTCGGGACGAACCGCGTGTTCGTGATGGCCGCGCCCCAGCCGCTCCACGACGCGCCCTTCGCCGGATCGGTCATCTGGACCTTCGTCGTGCACTGGCCGGTGGTCTGCGCCGCTGCTGTGCTGATGGTCCTGCCGGTGAGAAACTCAGCGACGGCGCGACGATCCGCATCCGACAGCGACGAGCCCTGCGTCGCCATCTTGCCGTTCACCAGCGCGTTGACGATGGCCTCGGGTGAGAGCTGACGGAGCACGTCAGGGGTCGGGGCCTTCACCGTGTTGCCGGCGGCGTGGCACGTGGCACACGAACCGTTGAAGACCGCTTCGCCACGGGAGCCTTGTGCCTGGCCCGGGGCCGGAGCCGCTGGCGCTGTTCCCCGTGCGGGCGGCTGCGGCGCCTGAGCCGAGCCGACGAGCGTTCCCGCCATCACCAGCAATGCCGCACATACAGTCGCAAAACGCATCAATCCTCCCGTGTACGGCCGGTATCTTACGCCGGCTGCGGCTGGTAAAATCCCGCGATCGACGAACCCGATTCGGCAATTCGTCAATTCGTCAATTCCGAAATCCTTTAGGAGCCGCCGATGATCGCGCTCGAGGTCAATGGCAAGAAATACGAGGTGGACGCTGCGCCCGACATGCCGCTGCTGTGGGTGATTCGCGAAAACCTCGGACTGACCGGCACCAAGTTCGGCTGCGGGCTCGGACAGTGCGGCGCCTGTACGGTGCATCTCGATGGTGTGGCCGTGCGCTCCTGTTTGACGCCGCTGTCGACCGTCGGCGGCAAGAAGGTGACGACCATCGAAGGCCTGTCGCCGAATTCCAATCATCCATTGCAGACCGCATGGATCGCGGAGCAGGTACCGCAGTGCGGCTACTGCCAGTCCGGTCAGATCATGAACGCCGCGGCGCTGCTCGCAAAGAATCCGAAACCGAGCGACGCCGAGATCGACACGGCGATGACCGGCAACATCTGCCGCTGCGGCACCTATCAACGGATCCACCGCGCCATCAAGCGCGCGGCGGGCGTGAGAGCGTAGAGGGAGGCGTCAGATGGGAACGACTTGTCCTGAGCGGAGTCGACGGATGACCAGCCGTCGCAGCTTCCTCAAGGTGACCAGTGCCGCCGGCGGCGGCCTGATGATTGGCGCCTACCTCGGACCGCTCGGCGACGTGGCGACACTGTCGGCCGCCACCGCTTTCGAGCCGAACGTGTGGGTGAAGATCACGCCCGACAACAAGGCGCGCATCATGCTCTCGATGCTCGAGCTCGGGCAGGGTGTGATGACCGCCATGCCGATGCTCCTCGCCGAGGAGCTCGATCTCGATTGGAACGACATCACCACCGAGTGGGCGCCGGCGGATCCGCGCTACGGCAACCCGAACTTCGGCGGCGCGCAGCTCACCGCCGGCAGCAACAGCACGCGCGGCATGTGGAAGGTGCTTCGCGGCGCCGGTGCGACCGCTCGCGCGATGCTCGTCACGGCGGCGGCGCAGACGTGGAGCGTACCGGAGAACCAGATCACCACCGACAAAGGCGAGGTGATTCATCAGTCGAGCGAGCGGCGCATGAAGTACGGCGCGCTCGTGGACACGGCGTCAACGCTGCCTGTGCCGAAGAACGTACCGATGAAGGAGCCGAAAGCGTTCAAGCTGCTCGGCACGCCGCTCGCCCGGCTGGACATTCCCGAAAAAGTCAACGGCAAGGCACAGTTCGGCATCGACGTGAAACGTCCAGGCATGCTCGTCGCCCGCATCGTCCGGCCCGCGACCTTCGGCGGCAAGATTCTCAGCTTCGACGACGCCAAGACGAAGGCGGTGCCCGGCGTGCGCCAGGTCGTGAAGGTCAGCTCCGGCGTGGCGGTCGTGGCCGACGGCTACTGGGCCGCGGACAAGGGGGCAAAGGCGCTCGTCGTGAAGGAAGATCCCGGGCCGTTGGCGAACCTCTCGAGCGAAGCGATCCTGAAGCAGTACGCCGAGATCGCGAACAAGCCGGGAAACGTGGCGCGCAACGACGGTGACGCGGACAAGGCGATTGCCGGCGCGGCGAAGACGTACGAACGGGTGTTCGAGCTGCCCTTCCTCGCCCACGCGCCGATGGAGCCGATGAACTGCACTGCGGAAGTGACTGCCGACCGTTGCGACGTGTGGGTGTCGACGCAGGGGCAGACGGCCTCGCAGGGCGCCGCGGTCGCTGCGAGCGGATTACCGGCGAGCAAGGTCTTCGTGCACACGCAGTACGTGGGCGGCGGCTTCGGCCGGCGCGGTGAGGCGGACTTCGTCACCGACGCCGTCGAGACGGCGAAGGCGGTCGGCAAGCCGGTGAAGGTGATCTGGTCGCGTGAGGACGACATCCATCACGACTTCTACCGCCCGATTACCTACATGAAGCTGCAGGCGGCGTTCGACGCCGGAAACAACCCGATCGCCTGGAAGCAGCGCATTGTCCAACAGTCGCTGCAGAAGCGGTTGTCGGGCAATCTCAATGCGAGCAAGGGGATCGATTTCATCTCGGTCGATGGCGCGGCCGATCTGCCGTACGCGATTCCGAACATCCGCGTCGAATACCAGGAGAGCGATCCGGGTGTGCCGTACGGCTTCTGGCGGTCGGTCGGCAACTCGGCGACCGGCTATGTCACCGAGGCGTTCATCGACGAGATGGCCGCGACCGCGAAGAAGGACCCGTACGAGTTCCGGCGCGCGCTGCTGGCGAAACAGCCGCGGCATCTTGCGGTGCTCGACATGGTGGCGGACAAGGCCGGATGGAAGACCGCGGTCCCCGCGGGCCGGGCGCGCGGCATCGTCGTGCACAAGGCCTTCGACACGTTCGTCGGCGTCGTCGCCGAGGTGTCGGTGAACAACGCGCAGGTCGTGCGCGTGCACAAGCTCACGTGCGTCGTCGACTGCGGCTGGATCGTGAATCCCGACACTATCAAGGCGCAGATGGAAGGCGGGTTGCTGTTCGGATTGACCGCCGCGCTGAAGGGTGAGATCACGATCCGCAACGGACGTGCGGTGCAGAGCACGTTCGCCGATTACCCGCCGATCCGCCACAACGAAGCGCCGCAGATCGACGTTTACATCGTGCCGAGCACCGAGAACCCCGGCGGCATCGGCGAGCCGAGCACCGCTCCGATCGCCGGCGCCGTCGCCAACGCCGTGTTCGCCGCCACCGGCAAGCGCGTCTACAAGCTGCCGATCAAGCCTGAGATGTTGAAGGCGAACCAGACGGCGTAGGACAGTTGGTATCAGGAATCGGGAATCAGGAATCAGGGGCTAAGTGGTAGATGGTGTGGAGGCGGACCTTCGGGTCGGCCTGCGCACTGACTCCTGATTCCTGACTCCCTGCCTCCTGTCTAGTGCAGCGACCGCAGGAACGCGATCACATCCGCCGCGTCCTGCGGCGTCATCCTGAATCGCGGCATCGGCGGACGCAACTGGCGGCCGTCGCGTCCGATCGCTCCCTCCGTCAACAGTCGTAGCGCGGCCTTGTCGTCGTAACCCACGAGGCCGCGATTGCGCGGCGCGCGCATGGCCCAGTCGTTCACCCACGGTGGGGCGAACGGGATGTTGCCTCCCAGGTACTTCTCCCCGTCGATGATGTTGCCGGCACCGTCACGTCCGGAGTGACACTCGACGCAATTCGCGACATGTTCGGCCAGGTATCGCCCGTGCGCGATGTTGCCGGGAGGCAACTGAACCACCGCCGAATCGCGCGCCTCCGCGCCGTTGCCGCGCTGTGCGGCAACACTCGACGCGAACAGGGCGATGGTGATGATGGTGACGACGGTCACGATGCGCATTGGGGATCGGCCTCCTTGGAAGAACGATGGAGCAGAATGGGTGAATGATTCCACTGTCGGTGCTGGACCTCGCGCCAGTCAGCGCCGGCTCGAGCGCACGCGAGGCGCTCGGTGACGCCGTCAGCCTGGCGCAGCTTGCCGAACGGCTCGGCTACGTGCGGTTCTGGGTGGCGGAACATCACGGCATGCCGAACATCGCGTGCTCCGCGCCAGAAATCCTGATCGAACACGTCGCGTCGGCTACCAATAGCATACGTGTAGGTTCCGGCGGCATCATGCTGCCGAACCACGCGCCGCTGCGCGTGGCGGAGAATTTCCATACCCTCGCGGCGCTGCATCCCGATCGTATCGATCTCGGCGTCGGCCGCGCGCCCGGCACCGATCCGGCCACGTCGCGCGCGCTGCATCCGTTCGACGCCGAGATGTTCCCGCAGCAGCTTCAGGAACTGCTCGCGCTCTCGCGCCGCGGTTTTCCGCCTGGCCATCCGTTCGCGACGGTCCGTGTGGTCCCGGAAGGCGTGCCGTTGCCGCCGATCTGGGTGCTGGCGTCGAGTGGCGCCACCGCGGCGTTCGCGGGATCGATGGGCTTCGGTTACGGCTTCGCGCGTCACTTCAGCCCGGCGCCGCCCGGTCCGCCGATTCGCGCGTATCGCGCGGCGTTCACGCCGTCGGTACAGTTCCCGACACCGCACGTGATCCTGGGTGTCGCGGTCATCTGCGCGCCGACCGATGACGAGGCCGATTATCTGGCGAAGTCATCCGACGTCGTCTGGGTCCGCCGCCATCGCGGCGACATGTCGCCGTTTCCGAGCCCGGAGGAAGCCTCGCGCTATGAGTTCCAGCCCGAGGACCGGCCGCTGATCGAAGCCAACCGGCAGCGGCAATTCGTCGGCAGCCCCACGCGCGTGGCCGCGATTCTGCGGCAGCTTGCCGACGACACCGCGGCGGACGAGCTGATGATCACCACGATGGTCTGGGGGCGAAGGGAGCGCCTGCGGTCGTACGAGCTCCTCGCTCGGGAGTGGGGTCTTTAGTACCGTGAAACGGAAGAACATTTCCTGAGCAGGCCTTGGATCCACGGGAATTCGTCGGGCCCACCGTCATGATGGGCCGGTTTTGCCTGCCGCGACCCGGCAAGTAGTTTGATCCAAGGGCTCGCGGTGTTAAAAGTCGAACTCCACACGCACACGGCCGACGATCCCGTCGATCGCATCCCGTATTCCACGACCGAGCTCATCGATCGGGCCGCGCAGCTTGGCTACGACGCGCTGGCGATTACGCTCCACGAGCGGCAGCTCGATACGGCGCCCTGGCGCGCGTACGCCGCGGAACGCCACCTCACGCTCATTCCCGGCATCGAGCGGACAATCGAGGGCAAGCACGTCCTGCTGCTCAATTTCAGCCCTGACACCGAGAAAGTCGAGACCTTTGCAGACCTGCGGGCGCTGAAGGGCAGCGAGCCCGGGCTCGTCATCGCTCCGCACCCATTCTTTCCGCACTCGACGTGCCTGCGCGGCCTCATGGATCGACATGCCGATCTGTTCGACGCGGTCGAGTGCAACGCGATGTTCACGACCGGGGTGAACTTCAATCGCGCCGCCGTCCGGTGGGCGCGCGCTCATGGCAAGCCGCTGGTCGGCAACGGCGACGTGCATCGCCTGCGGCAGCTCGGAACCACATACTCACTCGTCGACGGGCTGCGCAATCCAACCGCGATCTGCGAAGCCGTCCGCGCCGGCCGCGTCTGCGTCGAAGCGACACCGCATTCGCTGCGGACGACGCTGTCGCTGTTCGGCGAGTTGATCCTCGCGGATTACTTCCCAGCCATCGCGAGTCAGCAGGCGTTGGCGACCGAGCGCTGACGCGATGGCGAGCGTGTTCACGCTTCTTTCTTCTGAGTTCTGAGTTCGTGTTCACGTTCGAACGTGCTTCGAACGATTGTGGCGAATCCGCCGTTCGATGAAAGATCCGAACCTGAACACGAACAGAGCACCGAGAACTGAGAAGCTCGAACTTACGACAAGAAGATCTTGTACGCCGGATTCTCGTACTCCGACGTGTACGGATAGCCCAGTTCGTCGAGGAACGCGCGAAACGTCGCGAGGTCGTCGTCACCGACTTCGAAACCGGCCAGCACACGGCCGAAGTCGGCGCCGTGATTGCGATAGTGGAACAGGCTGATGTTCCAGCGGCCACCGAGTTTCTCGAGGAACTGTGTCAGCGCGCCGGGCCGCTCGGGAAACTCGAAGCGGCACAGGCGCTCGTTGTGAACCCCCGGCGCGCGGCCGCCGACCATGTGGCGCACGTGGAGCTTCGCCATCTCGTTGTCGGTGAGGTCCGCCGCTTCATAGCCCGCAGCTTTGAGCTGCGCGGCGAGCGTCGCGCCGTCCTGCCGTGACTGGGTCGAGATCCCGACGAAGATGTGGGCCTGATCACGATCGCTGAGACGGTAGTTGAATTCCGTGACGACGCGGCGGCCGAGGACGCTGCAGAAGGTGCGGAACGCGCCCGGACGTTCGGGAATCGTGACCGCGATCAGCGATTCGCGCGCTTCGCCGACCTCGGCGCGTTCGGCAACGAAGCGCAGACGGTCGAAGTTCATGTTGGCGCCGCTCAGCACGGCGGCAAGCGTCTGGTCGCGCGCGCGCTCGCGTTCGATCCACGTGCGCATACCCGCCATCGCGAGCGCCCCCGCCGGTTCCATGATCGTCCGCGTGTCGTCGAAGATGTCCTTGATCGCGCCGCAGATCTCGTCGTTGGTGACGCGGACCACTTCGTCCACCGTGTGTCGACAGATGTGGAACGTCTGCTCGCCGACTTCGCGCACCGCGACGCCGTCCGCGAAGATACCCACCTGCTCCAGCCGCACCCGCTGACCGGCAGCCAGCGAGCGATACATCGCGTCGGCCTCGAACGGCTCGACGCCGATCACCTTCACGTCCGGGCGCAGCGCCTTGATGTAGCCGCTGATGCCGGCGATCAGTCCGCCGCCGCCCACCGGTACGAACACCGCCGACAACCGATCCTGGCTGTGCCGGAGGATCTCGGCGCCGATCGTGCCCTGGCCGGCGATGACCAGCGGATCGTCGAAGGCGTGGATGAAGGTCATGCCGCGCTCGGCGACGAGCATGTCGCAGTGCGCTTTCGCGTCGGCGTAGGCGTCGCCTGCGAGCACGACTTCCGCGCCCATCGCCCGCACCGCATCCACTTTGATCTGCGGTGTCGTCTGCGGCATCACGATCACCGCGTGGACGCCGAGGCGACGGGCGGAAAAGGCCACGCCCTGCGCGTGGTTGCCGGCACTGGCGGTGATGATGCCGCGTGCCCATTCCTGCTCCGGCAGCTGCGCGATCTTGTTGTAGGCGCCGCGCAGCTTGAAGCTGAAGACCGGCTGCAGGTCCTCGCGCTTCAGCAGAATCTCGTTGCCGAGACGACGGGACATCCGCGGCGCCGCCTCGAGCGGCGTCTCCCGGGCGACGTCGTAGACGCGGCTGGTGAGAATGTCGTGGAGCAACTGGGTAAGGATGGAGCTGCCGCCGACGAGGGAAACCGGAGTCACGCTAAGAGCATAGCGTGTGAGGAGGCTGGAGGACCCCGCTGGTACGGCCCGGCCGCAGGGCCGGTCTCAGGCTCGATCGCCGGGCCCGGCGTTAGCCGGACATATGGGGGCCACTTCAGCCGGGCGTCACTGAGGTGTCACCAACGGCACCAGCTCCCCGAGGGATCGGATGCGCGGCACGTCGAAACCGTCATAGAGGCCGTGCGGATCGAGCAGCAGCGGCGCGATGCCTGCGGCCCGGGCGCCGGCGACGTCCACGTGATAGAGGTCACCGACGTGCAGGGCCGTCTCCGGATGTCCACCGGCGCGGTCGAGGACGATCTGAAAGAAGCGCGGGTCCGGCTTCTCGACCCCTTCGACGCACGAATCGCAGATCGCGTGGAAGTACGGCGTCAGGCCGACGCGATCGAACATCCGCTGCAGGACGCCGTTCGCATTCGACGCGATCGCCAGCGTCAGGCCGGCCGCACGCAATCGCTGCAGCGCCGGAATCACATCGTCGCCGACGTCCTCCCAGAGGTTGTGTTCCTGGTGATAGGCCCAGAGCTCGGTGAGGACCGGTTGGCGCACGTCGCCCGGTGGAACGCCGGCCGCGTCGAAGGTCAGGTGGAAGTAGCGGGTGCCGCGATCCGCGTCAGTTGTCGTGGCGACACTGGTGGCCGTATCGATGGCGAATTTCGCCTGCGGGTCCGCCGCGCGCAGCGCGTCGCCGGAGACATCGATGCCGTGGCGGTGCAGGATGTCGCTGACCCGGTGCCAGTTCGGATTGACGAGGACGCCGCCGGCGTCGAGGAGCACGGTCTCGATCACAGGATGATCGTACGGGATCGTGATACGTTCGCGATCGTGACGGCAGCCGATTACATGCGCGAGGCGGTGGCCGAGGCACGGCGCGGTCTCGCCGCGGGAGAAGTGCCGATTGGCGCGGTCCTCGTCATCGACGATCGCATCGTCGCACGTGCCTATAACCAGCCGATCGCGGCGGTCGATCCGACGGCGCATGCTGAAGTGCTGGTCCTGCGCGAAGCGGCGAAGACGGTCGGCAACTACCGCCTCACCGACGCGTCCGTCTACGTGACGCTCGAACCGTGCATGATGTGCGTCGGCGCACTGGTGCACGCGCGCGTGTGGTAGGTCGTGTTCGGCGCGGCGGAACCGAAGACGGGCGCGCTCGTCTCGACCACACGCCTGCTTGATATCCCGCAGTTGAATCACCGGTTCACGGTGACCGGCGGCGTACTCGAGGACGAATCGCGAGATCTCATCCAGCAGTTTTTCCGCGAAAAACGCCGAGCGGGCGCGTCGAGCCCTCTGGCCGATGGCGATTCC
>DATJEU010000021.1:0-52502 GCA_035496255.1 Vicinamibacterales bacterium | reverse complement strand
TCGGCGCGAAATCGAACGCCGGCCGCTTCATGGAAACGCGTCACCTGTTCGACTGGTTGTCGTCGAAGGCGTCCGACCTGCTCGGCACCAGCACCACGACTCCGGCGCCGGCCGCGGCTCCCGCTGCCACCCCCGCCGCCGTTCCCGCGACGAACTGAGCTCGCTGGTTCGCTAGTCGTATCTCAGCGCCACCATTGGATTCACCCGCGCGGCCCGTCGCGCGGGAATGAACGCCGCCAGCATCACGAGCCCGGTCACCGCCGGGACGACGACCGCGTAGAAGCGCACGTCCAGCCGATCCGTCGACAGAACCAGTGCGGGTAGCACCCGCACGATAACGCCGCTGAGAACGAGGCCAAGCGGCAGCCCTACCCACGCCGGGCGCATTCCCTGCCGCAGAAAGAGCGCCACGATATCGGTGGTGGTCGCGCCGATCGCCATGCGAATCCCGATTTCGCGCGTTCGACGCGCGACCGCAAACGCAACCAGGCTGTAGAGCCCAATCATGGTGAGCGACGTGCCCATCAACCCGATGCCGGTCACCAGTTTCATCACTACGCCCACGAGACCGACCGCGCGCGCGTCGTAGAACGCTTCCATCGTCTGTGCGTCGTACGCCGGCATATCCGGATCGAGCCGCGTAATCACGCCGCGTAGCGGCGCCACGAGACTGGCGGAGTCGCCGTTCGTTTGAGCGAGGACCACCATGCTGGCGCTAGGCCGCTGGCGGAACGGGAAGTAGATCGCCTCCTGCGGCTTCTCGACCATGAACAGGTACTTCGAGTCGCGAGCGATCCCGATGACTTCGATCCATGGCCCCGCCGGCTCGACGCGGAAGCGCTTGCCAATCGCGTCGCGCCCAGGCCACCGTCGTCGAGCCAGCGTTTCATTGACGATCGCCACGTGCGGCGCATTCTCGTCGTCATTGGCCGTGAACGCACGACCACGCAGCACGGGGATGTCGAGCGTGGAGAAGTAATCCTCGTCGACGCTGGCCGCCAGCGGCGTTGTCGTTTCGTCACGCGAGACCGGTGCGCCTTCGGGCCTGATCGCCGCGAAGTCCGACATCCAGAACGGCATCATCGACGTGACGGTCGCGTGCGTGACGGTCGGGAGTTCGCGCGCGGCGGTGACCGCCTTTGCGAAGAACGCTGCCGCTTGATCGTCGGAGTACTGGCGATACGCGGTGTCGACATCGACTTTGGCGATCTGCGTCGTCCGGAAGCCCGGTCCGGTTGTCGAGAGGCGCGTGAAAATCTGGACCGTGAATGCCGCGACGGTGACCAGCGCCAGCGATAACGCCACCTGTACGGCGACCAGTTGGGCCCGCGGCGTAAGTCGCCAGCGGGCTGGTCGATCCTCGAGCTCGCGGGCGCCGGCGGACAGATGCACGCGAGTGGTGTACACGGCGGGCCAAAGCCCGAACACGAAGGCACTCGCGATCGCAACAATCAGCGTGAAGGCGAGGGCGCGCATATCCAGTTCGAGCGCCGGAGGCTTGATGAAATCCGAGGGGAACCGCATCTGGCGCAGCAGAACGAGACCGGCGCGGCCGATTGCGAGCCCGCCGATGCCTCCACCCAGCGAGAGGAGCAGGCTCTCGGTGACGAGTTGCCGGATCAGCCGTCCGCGCCCCGCACCGATCGCCAGCTTCAGGCTGATCTCGCGGGCGCGCAGCGGGGCGCGGCTCGCCAGCAGACCGGCGACGTTCGCACAGGCCACGATGAGGACGCCGGACGAGAGGGTCGTGAGCAGGATCACGAGCCCGAGATCGATTGGATTGGCGGCGAATCGCTCGGCGAGCTCCGTGCGAACCTGCACCGCGTGATCGCCCGACCGCGGATAGAACGCCGCGAGCGCATCGCCGAGTGTCGCAAGTTCGGCACGCGCCTGTTCGATGGAGACGCCCCGCTGCAGGCGGCCTTGAACCGTCATTTCCCGCAGGTCTCGATCGGTCAGCAAATCGGCAATCAGGCGATCATTCAGTTGCGGCGCGACTGACAGCGGCAGATATACCAGGTCCGGAAAAACCATTCTGCTGGTGCCGGTGAACGACTGCGGTGCGACACCCACGATGACGCAGTCGATCCCGGCGACGCGGATCGTGCGGCCAACGACGTGCGGATCGCCTGCGTAGCTGGCCTGCCACAGATCATGACTGAGGATCGCAGCCGGACGTCCTCCGATCTGGTCGTCGGCGGCAACGAACGCACGCCCGATCTGCGGCGTCACGTGCATCACGTCGAAATAATTGGCGGTGACCAGGCTGACGATGCGGACGCGAATGGCGGCGCCGGGAGCGGTGCTGATGCCGGCGCGGCGAAGTAGCGAACCGGCAAGACCTTCGAAGCTATGGCTGCGCGTCCGCAGGTCGACGTAGTCCGGATACGACAGGAGCAGGGGCGTGCTGAACCCGTTCAGCAGCGGCCGCCGAATTCCGATGGTCAGGACCTCGCTGGGCCGCGGCACCGCCATCGGGCGAAGCAACAGGGCATCTGCGACGCTGAACATCGCCACGTTCGCGCCCGTGCCGCACGCGATCGAGAGGATCGCAATCGCGGTGAACCCCGGTGCCTTGACGAACATCCGGCACGCTTGCCGGAGGTCCTGCCAGAGGCGTTCGAACCAGATCACGCGTGGATTCTAGACGGGTTCAAGGCTCATTGGTGCCGGGGGCACGGGTTCTGGTTCTCGGGTTCTGGGTTCGCCGTCAGGCGCGTGCTCGTTCGCAGGTTAGCCGTTCAGCGGTCACCGTGAGGCGTGACCTGGCGTCGTGAACCTGGAACCACCTGCGAACCCAGGCACTCTGACCCCTGAACCAGAACGCGCGCACCCGTGCACCTGCGAACCCCTGAACCAGCCAGCGTCAGTTGCTGTACCCCCGCTGAATCGCGGCGGCGTCAAGCGGCAGGGTGGCGACGTTGTCGACCACTGGCATCACCGGACGCGTCGCGCGACGGGCGTCGAAGGCTTTCAGGAATCGGTGACACACGTCGCATGCGTACACGCGATAGTCGTGTTCACCCAGATGTGCGGCAAACGAAGTGATCCGCGTCCGCTCGCTGTTCTGGCAATAGGGGCACGTCAGCGATGCGAACTTCCAGCGCAGTGAGCAGCGGCCGCAAATCAGCATGCGGTCGGCGGCCGGCGTGATCACGGCGAAGTCGGGACTGCCGCCGCAGAGTGCGCAGTGCGAGTGCGTCCACAGTCCGAGGTCGGACCGCTGCTGCAGCACTTCGGCGCATCGCGACAGGAACGGCCGCATCGCCAGGGCGAGCACCTCCGCGATCGGATCGGCGCCACCGCCGGACGGGGATGAGGCGGTCGCGCCGACCGGAACGGCTGCTACCGTGTGTCGCTCGGCGGCGCTGCGGTACCAGTCGCCGACAACCGCGAGCAGCTTCATGTCCCGGCCGATCGCCTGCACCTTCTGATAATCCTGGTCGTCCAGTGCGCCGAAGCGGCGCAGGACGTCCGCCGTCTGACGGACCAGCAGCCGCAGATCCGTCAATTCGAGCGGAATCGATTCGAAGGCGAGCAGCGGGCGCGCTTCGGCGTTGTGGCGAGTGATGATGTCGGCGTTCAGTTCGATCCAGGGCAGCGGCACCCGGCCCTGGATGCGGCGCTGCAGCTCGAGGAGTTCGAGGTGCATGTCCACCGCCTCGGCGAGCTCGGGCTGCCGCTCGCGAATGCTGCGCAACTCGATTGTTTCCCGGGATTCGGAGCGCGGCCGCGGTGTCGGCCGCCCAGCTTCGGACACGCGCCGATCATAGTCCGTGGAATCGATCCCCCGCTATCGGCCGTCCGCAACCTTCTCCGTGGCCGAGGAAATCCGCTACTGTGGGGCCAATGCGGATACTGATGGTCGCCTCCGAGATGGTGCCGTTCGCCAAGACGGGTGGGCTGGCCGATGTCATCGGGGCGTTGCCACAGGCGCTGGCGCGCCTGGGTCAAGACGTCGACGTGGTGATGCCACGGTATCGCGGCATCACGGCTGGATCGCACGACGGTCGCATCACGGTGACGCTGGGCGGGATCGTGATCGAGGCGGGCGTGTTGCTGCAGGTCAGCGGCCGCGTGCGGACGGTGTTCGTCGACTATCCGCCGTATTTCGATCGCGAGTACCTCTATGGCGCCGCCGGGCACGACTTCGCCGACAACGCCGAGCGGTTTGCCTTTCTGACGCAGGCCGCGTTGACCTGGGCGCGCGAGTCGGGCGCGGACCACGACGTCGCCCACGCACACGACTGGCAGACAGGACTGCTGCCGGTGCAGAGCCTGCAGATGCTCCGCACCGGCGGCACCGCGCGCCGGCTGCCGTGCGTGTTCACGATTCACAACCTGGCGTATCAGGGCATCTTCGACGCGAGCTGGCTGCCGCGCCTCGGACTGCCGTGGGATCTGATGCACGTCGAAGCGATGGAATACTGGAATCGCATCAGCTACCTGAAGGCGGGCATCAACTTCAGCCGCATGGTCACGACCGTCAGCCCGCAATACGCACAGGAGATCCAGACGCCGGAGCTCGGGTTCGGTTTCGACGGCATCCTGCGTGCGCGCGGCGGTGATCTGGCCGGCATCCTCAACGGAATCGATTACGATCGGTGGGACCCCGAGCGGGATCGGTACCTGCCGGAGCCGTATAGCGCGACACGGCTGGATGGCAAGGCCGCCGCCCGGCGTGCCGTCCTCAACGCGTTCGGCTTCGGCGATTCCGAACCGTCGCGCCGGCGTCCGCTGGTCGCGATGATCTCGCGGATGGTCGATCAAAAGGGGTTCGACCTGCTGGCCGATCTCGCGGACGAACTGCCGCGGCTCGACGCGACCTTCATCCTGCTTGGTTCCGGCGAGCGGCGGTACGAGGATCTCTGGCTCGGTCTGGCGGCACGTCATCCGGACCGGATTGGCGCGCGCATCGGCTTCGACGAGCCGCTGTCGCATCTCATGGAAGCGGGCGCGGATCTATTCCTGATGCCGTCGCGGTTCGAACCCTGCGGCCTGAATCAGATGTACAGCCTGCGGTACGGCACGGTACCGGTTGTTCATGCCACGGGCGGCCTGTCGGATACGGTGCGGAATTTCGACTCGCGAACCGGCGAGGGGACCGGTTTTCGCTTCGATCAATATTCGGCGCAGGCCCTGCTCGACACCCTGCGCTGGGCCCTGGCCACGTATCCAGACCGCCGGATCTGGCGGCGGATTCAGGCGGCCGGGATGGCGGAAGATTTTTCCTGGGACGCCTCGGCCCGCGAGTACGTCAAAGTGTATGAGCGGGCGGCCCTGCACGGGGTCTGGACCTAGGATGTCGTCGCAGGAGGACGGGTCGTCAGCCGTGGGTTCGTCGGAGGGGCGGGTCTTCAGACCCGCCCCAAAAACGTAGGGGCGCGTTCAGACGCGCCAAAAAGGGACAGAGGACATGGCTTCGGAAAAGATCAAGACGTTCACCGACAGCAATTTCGACACGGAAACGAAAGACGGGGTCGTGCTCGTCGACTTCTGGGCCGAATGGTGCGGACCGTGCCGCCGGCTGGCGCCAACCGTCGATGCGCTGGCCTCGGAGTATGAGGGCCGCGTCACGGTGGGCAAGATGAACGTGGACGACAACCCGAAGATTCCAGCGGATCGGTTCCGCGTCCGCGGAATCCCGACGCTGGTGGTCCTCAAGAACGGCGAACTGGTCGACACCATCGTCGGCCTGGCCGCGAAGGAAGACATCAGCTCGGTGCTCGACAAACACCTCGCCTGATGCCGCGCGAAAAAGTCGTCATCATCGGATCGGGGCCGGCTGGTTTGACCGCCGCGCTGTACGCGGCGCGCGGCAGCCTCAACCCCGTGCTGGTCGAAGGCCTCGAAGCTGGCGGTCAGTTGATGTACACGACCGCGGTGGAGAACTACCCCGGATTTCCCGGCGGGGGCGTGCAGGGTCCGGAGCTGATGGCGGCCATGCGTAAGCAGGCCGAGGATTTCGGGACGCGGTTTCTGCAGGGTGACGTATCGCAGGTCGAACTGCAGAAACGGCCGTTCACGCTGCACTTCGCCGATGGTCGCCGCATCGCGACCGACTCGCTGATCATCGCGACGGGTGCCTCGGCCCGCTGGCTCGACATCGGATCGGATCGCAAGCTTTCCGGTCATGGCGTCTCGACCTGCGCCACGTGCGACGGCTACTTCTTCCGCGGCAAACCGATCGCGGTCATCGGCGGCGGCGATTCGGCCATGGAGGAGGCGATCTATCTGTCGCGCCATGCGTCCAGGGTCACCGTGATTCACCGGCGCGACACGCTGCGCGCGTCGAAGATCATGCAGGAGAAGGCGTTCAAGAATCCGAAGATCGAGTTCATCTGGGATTCGGAGATCGCGCAGGTCAACGACGTCGAGCGCGGCGAGGTGACCGGCTTGACACTGCGCAACCTGAAGACCGGCGCGTTGTCGGACTTCACGGTCGACGGTGTTTTCATCGCGATCGGCCACACGCCGAATACGAAGTTGTTCAAAGGTCAGATCGACCTGGACGAGAACGGCTACATCCTCACGCAGTCCGGCACGAAGACGAACGTGCCCGGCGTGTTCGCCGCCGGCGACGTCCAGGATCATCACTACCGCCAGGCGGTCACCGCCGCCGGGTCAGGGTGCATGGCGGCGATCGATGCCGAGCGATACCTCGAAGGGTTGCCGGAAGAAGACGAAGCGACGAACGATGCGGCTTGCGCGGCGACATAGTCGCTGCGCAAGCCGTTCACGCTTCTAAGTTCTTGGTTCTATGTTCGTGTTCAGGTTCGCTTCTTTCATCGAAGCTTCGAGTTGGCGGGAACCGCGCACCAAGAACCGAACATGAACACGAACCCGGAAGCGAGAACCGAGAAGCCTGAACGGCGGGTTCAGTCGATCCACCCGCCCCCAACGACAACATCGTCGTCGTAGAAGACCACGGCCTGGCCGGGGGTGACGGCAGGTTGCGGGATGTCGAACACGAACTCCGCCTGGCCGTCGTCGCCGGCGCGCACGCGACCGCGCGCTGCAGCGTGGCGATGGCGGATCTGCGCGGCGCAGCGGATCCAGTCGCCGGGCGCGTCGATCGCGATCCAGTTGACGCCGGAGGCGGTCAGAGCGCTGCGGGTGAGCGACGAGCGCGGGCCGACGGTCACGTCGCGTGAATCGGGATCGATCCTGAGCACGTACAGCGGTGCCGGAGACGAAACTCCGAGGCCCTTGCGCTGTCCGACGGTGAACCGGTGGACGCCGCTGTGTGCACCGATGGTCTCGCCCGCTTCGGTCACGATCGCACCCGCCTGTGCGACACGTGGCTCGTGCCTGGCGACGAACGACGCGTAGTCGTGATCGGGTACGAAGCAGATCTCCTGGCTGTCGGGCTTATCTGCGACATTCAGCGCCAGCCGCCGCGCCTGCTCGCGAACATGGCTCTTGGTCAGTGTGCCGACAGGGAAGACGGCGCGCGCCAATTGCTCCTGCGTGAGCGAGAACAGGAAGTACGACTGATCCTTCTCGCGATCGGTGCTGCGCTTCAGCAGCCAGCGGCCGTCCTCGCGCCGCGCGACGCACGCGTAGTGACCGGTCGCGACCTGCTCGGCGCCGAGACCGCGCGCCCGCTGGAGCAGCGTCGAGAACTTGAGATCGGAGTTGCAATGCGCGCACGGCAGCGGTGTTCGGCCGGACGCGTACTCCGACACGAAGTTCGTGATCACGGTGTCGCGGAACTGCTGCTCGAAATTGACGATGTAGTGGGGGAAGCCGAGCTTCGCGGCGACGCGGCGTGCGTCGTGTAAATCGTCGAGGGTGCAACAGCTTCCGAAGTGCTCGACCGGGTCGGTCGCCTGTCCCGAGCCTGCCGAGGGATACAACTGCATCGACAGACCGATGACGTCATGACCCTGCTCGGTGAGCAGGGCCGCGGCGACGGAAGAATCCACGCCGCCCGACATGGCTACGACGATGCGCATTCAATAGGTGCCGGGCCATAAAGGCCCGGCCTCCTGCAAGTTCCCGGGAATCTCCTGCGGGGCGGGCCTTTGCGGCCGGCCGGTGACATCAGGCCCGCACCGGAGCCCGGGTCAGGCTCCGCAGCTTCTCTACGATTCCTGGCAGCACAGCGATCACACGATCGACGTCGGCATCGGTGTTCGCCGCGCCGAGACTGAATCGAATCGAGTTCTGCGTGCGATGCGGGGGGAAGCCCATCGCCTTCAGCACGTGTGAGGGCTCCAGCGTCCCCGATGAACAGGCCGATCCCGTCGAGACGGCAATGCCGTCGAGATCGAGCGCGATCAGCAGCGACTCGGCTTCGACGCGATCGAAGCTGATATTGGTCGTGTTGGGCACACGCGGCGATCGCGTCCCGTTGATCGCCGTGCCGCTGACCGCGCGAAGCACCCCTTCTTCGAGTCGATCGCGCAAGCCCGCCAGCCGCTCGGCTTCAGCCGCCATCTTCGCGCGCGCCAGTTGCGCGGCGACGCCCATGCCGACGATGCCGGCGACGTTTTCGGTGCCGGCGCGGCGGCTGCGTTCGTGCTTGCCGCCGGTGAGCAGCGGCTGCAGCCGGAGGCCGCGGCGGATCCAGAGCGCGCCAACGCCCTTTGGTCCGTAGATCTTGTGCGCGGAGATCGACAGCAGATCGACGCCGAGCGCTTTGACGTCCACAGGAATCTTGCCGGCCGACTGCACCGCATCGGTGTGGACGATGGCGCCATTCGCCTTCGCGAGGCGCGCGATCTCGGCCACCGGCTGGATCGTGCCGATCTCGTTGTTCGCGTGCATCACGGAGACGAGCGCGGTCGTGTCGGTCAGGGCATTCCGGATGGCGTCTACCGAGACGATGCCGGTCTGGTCCACGCTCAGCAGGGTCGTGGCCCACCCCCGCCGGCCCAGCGCCTTGAAGGTGTTGAGCACGGCCTCGTGTTCGATCGCGGCCGACAGCAGGTGCCTGCGTCCGGTCGGCTCGACCGCTTCCGCGACACCTCGTATCGCAAAGTTGTCACTCTCCGTGCCGCCACTGGTGAAGACCACCTCGGAGGGATCACCGCCGATCAGCGCGGCGACGGCGCTGCGCGCGTCGTCGATCGCCGCCTTTGCCCGCTGGCCGAAGTGGTGCACACTCGAAGGGTTGCCGAATTCATCGCGCAACACCGCCGTCATACGGTCGACCACCTCGGGGGCGAGCGGGGTGGTGGCGTTGTGATCCAGATAGATGCGTGGCACGGGGTATCGTGTCAGCTTAGCACCCGGGGATTTCTCAGCCGTACATCACTGGACAGGGAATTTCTGCGGCCGATATACTCAGTGGGCTCCGCCCCGGAACCCCCGACTCACACCCGGGAAGTCGCGTCTTCAGGGGGCCCGATAGACTGGAAACCCTGTAACGCGGAGGACAAGACATGTGGAAGCGTGACGAAGCGCCGAAGCCGACCAGCAGCCAGCCGACGCCGGCTGTGCCGGTGGCATCAACCCCGGTTTCAGCGGCGCCGCAGCCGGACACCCGGCGGATCGAGAGGGACATGGTGAATATCGGGAAGTCCGTCGTCATCAAGGGCGAGCTCAACGGTAGTGAAGACCTCACGATCGAAGGTCACGTCGAGGGGAAGATCGAACTCAAAGATCATGTCCTGACGATTGGCCCGAACGGCAAGATCAAGGCGCAGGTGTTCGCCAAGTCGGTGATCGTCCTGGGCGAGGTCAACGGCAACGTCACTGCGACCGAAAAGGTCGACATCCGCGACGGCGGCTCGGTGGACGGCGACATCATTTCGCCGCGCGTCGCCATTGCCGAAGGCGCGCACTTCCGCGGCAGCGTCGACATGCAGCGGAAGGGCGGTCAGCCGGCGGCCGCATCGCCCACCCAGCCCAAGCCCGCGACCGCCCAGCCTGCGGCCCAGACGCAGGCGCAACCGCAGCCGGCGGCTCGTTAGCGGGTCGAGGTCCCGCGCGTGGGCCTGTCAGACCTGTTCTCACGTCGCCGCAAGGACGACACGGACTCCGACACCGGCGCGTCAGACGCGCCGGTGCATCCGACCAAGGCGCTTCCCAAGTTTCTGCAGGTGCTCGCCGCACGGCAGCAGCCGCTGCTGCTTGATCTCGGTCCGGTCGTCGGCGCGAGCCTGACGTTTTTCGGCGAGCAGCTCGGGTGCAAGATCTTCGTCGAGGATCTCGCCAAGGACATCGATCGCCAGGCGAAGGAAGGGAAGCCCGAGGATCCGGTGGCGTTCTACGCGAAGCGATTCCCGCAGGAAACCGGCAGCCTCGACGGCATCCTCTGCTGGGACGTCTTCGATTTCCTCGATAAGGCGTCGGCCCAGGCGCTGGCGTCGCAGTTGAAGCGCATCCTGCGGCCGGACGGCGCACTGCTCGCGTTCTTCAACACCGCCGAAGCCAAGACAGCCGAAAAGCCGCACTATACGCGGCACGTCGTCGTCGACCCGCAGAACCTGCAGTACCGGCCGTATCCTGCGGCGCAGGCGCGGCAGCGGCCGCTGCAGAACCGCGACATCCAGCGGATGTTCGAGCCGCTGCGGATCACCGAGCAGTTCCTGATGAAATCGGCGGTGCGCGAGGTATTGTTCCGCAAGCCCGCAGCCTGACCGATGTTGAACTTCGAGCTCACCGACGAGCAGCGTCTGCTCGAGCAATCGGTTCGCGAATGGGCGGGGCGCGAGGTCGCGCCCCGTATCCGTGAACTGGATCGGACGCACACCTTCGACCCCGCGATCTTTCCGCAGATGGCCGCGCTCGGCCTGCTCGGCGTCTGCGTGCCGGAGCAGTATGGCGGTGCCGGCATGGACTACGTCTGCCTCGGACTCGCCAGCGAGGAGCTGGAATACGTCGACACATCACTGCGCGTGATCATGTCGGTGCACGTCGGGCTGAACTGCCTGTCGCTGCTGACGTGGGGGACGGAGGATCAGAAGCAGCGGTATCTCGTGCCCCAGGCGCAGGGGCAGAAGATCGCGACTTACGGCTTGACCGAACCGTCGGCCGGCAGCGACGCGCGCGGGATTCAGTCGACGGCGATCAAGCGCGGCGATCGCTACATCCTGACCGGCGAGAAGATGTGGATCTCGATGGCCGACGTCGCCGACAACTTCATCGTCTTCGCGTGGAGTGATCTCGAGAAGAAGAAGCAGCGCGATCCGTCCGGCATCAGCGCGTTCATCGTCGAGCGCGGATTCAAGGGCTTCACGAGTGCGACGCTGACGCAGAAGTGGGGCATCCTCGCCGGCAACACCGGCTCCTTCACGATGCAGGACGTGGAAGTGCCGGCGGAGAACCTGGTCGGCCGCGAGGGCGAAGGCTTCAAGATCGCCATGACCGCGCTGGACCAGGGGCGTTACACCGTCGCCGCGGGTGCGACCGGGTTGATTCGCGCCTGCCGCGATGCCAGCGTTGGCTATGCTAAGGCGCGCAAGGCGTTCGGCTCCGAGATCGGTTCTTATCAGTTGGTCAAGGAGATGATCGCGCAGATGGAGTCGGACTATCAGGCCTCGCGGCTCCTGTGGATGCGATCCGGCTGCATGAAGAACGTCGGCCGCCGCAACACGCGCGAGACCGGCCTGGCGAAGTGGTTTGCCACCGTCGCCTCCGAGCGCGCGGCCAGCGATGCCGTGCAGATCCATGGCGCCAACGGGTATTCGGACGAGTATCCCGTCGGCCGCTTCTATCGCAATTGCAAGGGCGCGGTGATTTACGAAGGCACACGCGAGATTCACAAGTTGATGCAGGCCGACTACCTGCTTGGTTACCGCACGGACAGGCCGGCGCGCTGTGAGCTGCCGGCCGTGGAGCACGCACAGTGAGCACCTCGATGAAAGTGGACAAGAGCGCGGCCGTGACCGCCGCGTCGCTCGATTCCGACCTCTCGCTCGACTTTCTCCGCGTTGTCGAACAGGCTGCGATCGCGTGCGCCCATACCATGGGCCAGGGAGATCGGCACAAATCGGATCAGGTCGCCGTGGAGGCGATGCGGCGTGAGATGGACGGCCTGCCGATCCACGGGCGCATCGTCATTGGCGAGGGTGAGCGCGACGAGGCGCCGATGCTCTACATCGGCGAGCGGGTCGGCCTGGGTGGGCAGGAGGGGGATGGCGGTACATACCCGGAGATCGATATCGCCGTCGATCCGCTCGAGGGCACGAATCTCTGCGCGACCGGTGCCGCCAATGCGCTGGCGGTGCTCTCGGCGTCGGAGCAGGGGGGCCTGCTCCACGCGCCCGACATCTACATGGAGAAGCTGGTCGTTGGTCCCAGTTGCCGCGACGTCGTCGATCTCGATGCGCCGGTGCGTTTCAACCTGCGGGCGATCGCCCAGGCGCTCGGCCGTCGCATCGAGGACCTCGTCGTCATCGTGCTCGAGCGTCCCCGCCACGACAAGCTGGTGGCCGAGATTCGTGAGACCGGCGCCCGCATTCGCCTGATCGGCGACGGCGACCTGTCCGCCGGTATTTCGGCGGCGGTGGTCGGCAGCGGCGTCCATGCGGTGATGGGCATCGGCGGCGCGCCGGAAGGCGTGATTACGGCCGCGGCGATGCGGTGTCTCGGCGGCGAAATCTACGCGCGGCTGGTGGTCGACAAGCCTGAGCACGAGAAACGCTGCGAGCAGATGGGCATCAAGGACTTCAAGCGCATCTATCGCTCGAAGGACCTCGCGTCCGGGCAGAACATCGTCTTCGCTGCGACCGGGGTCACCGACGGCACGCTGATGAAAGGCGTGCGCTTCTTCGGCGATGGCATCCGGACGACGTCGCTGGTGATGCAGACGCATCCGCACCGCATCCGCTTCATCGACTCGATTCACGTCGATGCGTCGAGGGGTGGGGTGAGCGCGAAGATCCGCTTCTAGTCTTATTCTTCGCGCTTCTTGTGCTTGCGGCGGCGCCATGGCCGCCGGGTCTTGTCCTCGTGGACCCCGCCGGTCTGCCGGGGCAGCGGCACACGGGGCAGGGCCGGTGATTGGGCTCGACGGGATCGCGGCTTCGCTTCGCGTGTCATCGGACTGCTCTCGCGGTGACACGATAGGATAGAACGATGTCGCCGCCGCGCGCGCAGTCGAGCCCGGCCGAGCGTGCCGCGCTCGTCGGCCTGGTGACGGGCTCCGCTCGCCGTGTGCAGGCCGAACAGTCACTCGAGGAACTGGCCGGTCTCGCGGATGCCGCCGGCGCCACCGTGGTGCTGCGCATGTTGCAGGAACGTCCCAGGCCCGACCCGGCGACGTTCATCGGCGCCGGCAAGGTAGCCGCACTTGCCGCGGCGTGCGCCGAAGCGGACGTTGACGTCGCCATCTTCGACAACGAACTGACGCCGGCCCAGTTGCGCCAGCTCGAGGACCGGATCGAACGGAAGGTCGTCGATCGGACGCAACTGATTCTCGACATCTTCGCGCGGCGGGCCCGCACCCGCGAAGGCAAGTGGCAGGTGGAGCTGGCACAGCTCAAGTACCTGCTGCCACGCCTCGCCGGCAGCGGCACCGCGCTCTCGCGTCTTGGCGGCGGCATCGGTACGCGCGGTCCCGGTGAAACCAAGCTCGAAACGGACCGCCGGCGCATCCGCGTCCGGATCCAGGCCATCCAGCGGGAGATCGATCAGGTGCGGCAGCGCCGCAACCAGCTGCGCGAACGGCGGCACAAGCAGTCGGTGCCGACCGTGGCGCTGGTCGGTTACACGAATGCCGGCAAGACGACGCTGTTCAACCGGCTGACCCACGCCGATGCGATGGCATCAAACGCGTTGTTCGTCACGCTCGATCCCCTGGTGCGACAAGTGCGGCTGCCCGACCGGCGTGAACTGCTGGTATCGGACACCGTTGGATTCATCGACCGTCTTCCGCATGCGCTCGTGGCGGCCTTTCGTGCGACCCTCGAAGAGGTGGCCGAAGCGGATCTGGCGTTGCACGTCATCGACGCGTCGAGCGACGAACGCGGGCGGCACATCGCGGCGGTTCGCCGCGTGCTCGACGAGGTCGGCGCCGCTGAGGTCCCCGCGATCGACGTGTACAACAAGATCGACGAGCTCTCCGGCGACGAAACGCGCAGGCTGCAGGACGCCGACCCGTCGGCGTCGTTGATTTCAGCTCGCACCGGGGAAGGCGTCGACGAGCTGCTGCAGATGGTAGCCTCACGCCTGGCACTCGACACGCGCCGCATCACGATCACGTTCGACAGCGACAAGGAATTCGATCGGCAGCAGATTGCGCGTCTCTATCGTGTCGCCCGCGTGCTCAGTCACGTTGCGACCGATGGACGCGTGGTGATAGAAGCAGACGTGCCGCGCCGATTCATCGAGCGATTGACGACTCCGGCCGAGGGCGAGCATGTCTAAACTCCCAACTCCCAACTCCGCAATTCCCAACCGGTGTTGGGGGGCAGCACGTGGCACGGTCCGGTCGCTTGGGCGTTGGCTCTTCTGGGAGTTGGGAGTTGTCCTGCTCCTCCTGGCGGCTTGCGCCCCGAAAACCGTGGCTCCGGCGGCGGTGACGACGCCACAGTTCGCGGACGTGATGTATCCCGCGGTTCCGCAGGCGCTGCAGAACAACGCGGCCGCACCGCTGATCGAGCGGGGGTGGCGCTACCTGCAATCGGGCGATCTCGGCAACGCGGAAAGGGACTTTGCGACCGCTCTGAAGGGAAACGACAGTTTCCAACCCGCCCACGCCGGCCAGGGAGACGTGGCGCTGGCCAGGCGCAACTTCGACAGGGCGCTGACGGACTTCGATGCGGCGCTGCGGATCGATCGCGATTACGTGCCGGCGCTCGTCGGCCGCGGCCAGGCGTTGCTGGCGCTGAAGCGCGACGAGGATGCACTCGCCGCGTTCGAACGCGCCGTCGCACTCGATGGTTCGCTTGCCGACGTTCGCCGGCGAATCGACGTGCTGCGCTTCCGCGACGTGCAGGACGTCATCGCGCGGGCCCGGTCGGCGGCGGCGGCGGGACGAATCGACGAGGCGCGCACCGCGTATGAGCGCGCAATCGCCGCGTCACCTGACAGCGCGTTCCTGTATCACGAGCTCGGAGAACTGGAGCGCGCACATGGCGACAGCGAGCGCGCGCTCGAACATCTTCGCAAGGCTGCGGACCTCGATCCGACCGACACGACGGCTCTCGTCGATATCGGTGGCCTTCTCGAAGGGCGGCAGGATTTCGCCGGTGCGATCGAGAGCTATCGTCGCGCCGCCCGGCAGGAACCGAGCGCGCAACTCGATGCGCGCATCGCCGCCGCGACCGCGAACGAGAACCTGGCGAAGCTGCCACCCGAATTCCGCGCGATCGGCCAGTCGCCTCAGGTCACGCGCGGCGAGCTGGCGGCCTTGATCGGCATCCGGCTCGAGCCGATTCTGCGCCAGGCGCCGCAGCGCCAGGTGGTCGCGACCGATATCCGCAACCAGTGGGCCGCATCCTGGATTACGGCGGTCCTCGACGCAGCGGTGATGGACGTGTACCAGAACCACACGTTCCAGCCGCAGGGACGCGTCCGTCGCGGCGATCTCGCCACCGCGGTCAGCCGCGTGCTCGATCTGATTGCTGAACGCCGGCCGCAACTGATTGATCAATTGAAGCAGCGGCCGAAGATCGCGGATATGAGCACCACGCACCTCGATTACCCGGCCGCCGCCGTGTCGGTCGCCACCGGAGTCCTGCCCCTGTCGGATGGCCGATTCCAGGTGTCACGCGCCGTGACCGGGGCCGAAGCGGTCGACGCCATCGATCGCCTGCGCGCGCTCGCGAATATCCGTTAGATTCTCAGAGTGCGCAACCTGACCGTTGCCAACCAGCTCACGCTGCTGCGCATCATTCTCATTCCGGCGTTCGTGCTGCTCGTCGTCTACGGGCAGCTCGGCGCGGCGCTGGCCGTCTTCATCGTCGCCGGCGTCACCGACGCGCTGGACGGACTGATTGCGCGGCTGGCGGGACAGGGGACGAGCCTCGGCGCGTGGCTGGATCCGATGGCCGATAAGCTCCTGCTGCTCAGCACCTTCATCGTGCTGACGGTCCCGTCGATCCCGCTCGCGAATCACCTGCCGCTGTGGCTTACCGTCAGCGTGATCAGCCGCGACGTCGTCATCGTTGGCGTCGTGGCCATCGTCAACCTGGCGGTCGGACCGCGCACCTTCCGGCCGTCGCTGCTCGGTAAGGCGGCGACCGCCGCGTTCATCCTGACGAGCGTGGTGATCATGTATTTCAACTACGAGCGGGAAACGTCGGTTCTGGTGACGCTCGGGATCTGGCTGTCGCTGGTGTTGACGCTGGCGTCAGCGACCGATTACTTCTTCCGCCTGCGGAAACTGATCAACGAACCGCCGAAATAGCGGGCTTCGATCCGGGCCGCTATGAGGTCGCCGGTCGGGAGCGCGCCTCGACTGCGGCAATCTGCTCGGCATTCATCGCCAGCGTGCACGACGGGCAGATGCTGTGGCTGAAGGTGGCGTCGGTGTGGTCCTGCAGATATCCCTCGAGGGCCTGCCACGCTCCGGCATCATCACGGATCTTGTGGCACCACGCGCACAGGGGAATGAGGCCGTGCAGCGTTTTGATCTCGGCCAGCGCATTCTGGAGTTCGACGACCAGCTGGTTGCGCTCGTCGGCCGCCTGCCGTCTCTCCGCGACGACCGCGGCGAGCAGCATGATCGACAGACTCGTGGTGACCGCCGCTCCCTGCGCGCGCAGGGTCCAGGCGTCGAGCCCGGCCTTCGGACCGACCAGCGTGAACGGGCCGCGTCCTTCCGACGTGTTCCAGACGCCCAGGGCGCACACCGCGAACATCGCCAGCGCGGCATCGCCCGCCTCGCAGCGGAAGGCGATCCAGAGCAGCACCGGCAGGACGTAGGCAGGCACGCGGACCACGCTGGGCGCGAGGTCGCCGAATACGGCTTCGACGACGACCAGCGCCAGCAGCATGGCGAGGATCGCTTCGACGCGGCGCCGTTTCACTGTCCTGGTCGAAAACAGGCTTGGGCCGGATATCACGCCAAGCACGGCAGGCGCGGCCAGGAGGAGACCATCGAGCTCGCTCATCGTCCTGGTGCGCCAGGCCAGCAGCAGGTCGGCGCCATGACGAAGGTCGAGCAATGTGGCGTCGAGCAGTCCGCCCACCGCCGCCACCAGGGCAGACATCAAGGCGAGGTTCCACACGTGCGGGACCTGCGTCAGCTCAAAGGGCTCCTTGAACGGGCCTTCAACGGATCGGCGCACGAGTACCGCCACGGCAACCGCCTCGACGATCGTTGTCGCCATTCCCAGGGTGTCCGTCAGCCAGTCGTGTCCGTGGATCACGATGCCCGAGAGGAGGACGCTGACCGCCGCGGCCGCGCAGAGCGCCGGCCAGCGCTTCCGATCTTCGCGCAAGAGCGCGGCCGCCAGCAGACCGAGCGGGATCCAGAAGATGGGGTACGGGCGATCGCCGATCACGACCACGGCGTAGTGGGCGAGTTCTGCGGCGGCGAAGCAGGCGAGGGCCAGTGGCAGCACGGTCTAAATCTTCGACTTGAAGTAATCGACCGTCTTGAGCAGCCCTGCTTCCAGACCGATCGTCGGTTCCCAGCCGAGGACCGTCCTGGCGCGGGTGATATCCGGCTTGCGCTGTCTCGGGTCGTCTTTCGGCAGCGGCCGGTAGACGATGGCGCTGCGAGCACCCACGAGCTTCACGATCGTGCGCGCGATCTCCTCGATGGTGACCTCGTGCGGGTTACCGAGGTTCACCGGGTCGTGCTCGTTCGACTCCATCAGCCGGAGGATGCCGTCCACGAGATCGGTGACGTAACAGAAGCTGCGTGTCTGCCTGCCGTCGCCGAACACCGTGATGTCCTCGCCACGCAGCGCCTGCGCCATGAAGGCGGGGACGGCGCGGCCGTCCTTGAGCCGCATGCGCGGACCGTAGGTGTTGAAGATGCGAACGATCTTCGTGTCGACGGCGAAGCGGTGACGGTAGGTGTAGACGAGCGCTTCCGAGTACCGCTTGGCCTCGTCGTAGCAACTGCGTGGCCCGTATGAATTGACGTGGCCCCAGTAGCTCTCCTTCTGCGGATGCTCGAGGGGATCGCCGTACACCTCGGAGGTCGACGCCATCACGAAGCGCGCGCCGTGGGCGCGGGCGAGTTCCAGCGCGTGGTGCGTGCCCGCGGAGCCGACGGTCATCGTTTCGAGGGGCAGCTCCGCGTAGTCAATCGGGCTGGCCGGACTCGCGAAATTGAGCACGTTGTCCACCGTCCCCGACACGGTGAACGGGGAGCTGATGTCCTGCTCGACGAACTCGAAGTCGCTGCGTCCGGCGAGGTGCGCGATGTTACCGCGGTCGCCGGTAATCAGGTTGTCGATGCCGATGACATAGTGGCCGCGGGCGAGCAGCGCTTCGCAAAGGTGGGAGCCGATGAAGCCTGCGGCTCCCGTGACGACGGATTTAGGCATAGCGCTGGAACAACCCTCGGACGAGCGTGAGCCACATGATCTTGAGGTCGAGTGTCACCGACCAGTTCTCGATGTAGTACAGGTCGTATTCGATCCGCTTCTCGAGCGAGGTGTTGCCGCGCCAGCCGTTGACCTGCGCCCAGCCGGTGATGCCGGCCTTCACCTTGTGTCGAAGCATGTACTGCGGAATGCGGTGCTTGAATTGTTCGACAAAGAACGGCCGTTCGGGACGCGGCCCGACGATCGACATGTCGCCGCGCAGCACGTTCCAGAACTGCGGCAGTTCGTCGAGGTCGAGCCGCCGCAGCCACTTGCCGACGACGGTCGTGCGCGGATCGTTGTCGCGCGACCAGACCGGTCCGGTGGTGTCCTCGGCATCCTGTCGCATCGAGCGGAACTTGAAGACGGTGAACGCCTTGCCGTCGAGGCCCATGCGCTCCTGCGCGTAGAGCACCGAGCCCGGCGTCGTCCACTTCACGAGCGCAGCGATGATGGCAAATGGGATCGCGAGGAACGCCAGCGCCAGCATGGAGAGCACGACGTCGATGCCGCGCTTGATCCAGGCGTTGAGCCCCTGCAGCGGCACGTCGTTGACGTTGATGATCGGCAGGCCGTCGAGATCTTCGAGACGGGCCCGCAGCGCGATGAACTGCAGCAGGTCGGGCACGACCTTGACGTCGATGCACTCGCGGCTGGTGATCTCCATCAACTCGAGCAGCTTGCCGTGCTCCTCGATCGGCAGTGCGACGTAGAGATGGTCGACCTTCTCGCGCTGGGCGATCTCGCCGACATCGGCCAGCGCGCCGAGCAGCGGCAGACCGCGATAGCCGATGTGATCGCCGCCGGCGCGATCGTCGACGAAGCCGACCACCTGGTAGCCGAACTCACGGTGCTGCAGGATGCGATCCGCGACCATCCGTCCAAGTTCGCCGGCGCCGGCAATCAGGATTCGCTTCAGGCCGATGCCGGCTTTCCAGCGGCGTTCCAGCATCTCGCGCACGGCTTCGCGCGACGCGTAGCAGAAGACGACGGTGAGGACCAGGAAGATGATCCAGACCCAGTTCGAGACTTCGTAGGCGCCGATCGCCTTCGCATGGCTCGAGGAGTAGTAGGCGCCGACGTACAACGTCGTGAACTGGCCGAAGACGACGGCGATGATGCTGCCGATCAGGACGGCGAAGAAATCGTCGATGCGGGAGCGCCCGCGGCGCAGGCGATAGACGCCCTGGATCTGGAAGGCGAGCGGCGTGAGCAGCGCGACGAACGGCAGGACGTTCAGATAGTTGCCGAGCGGCGGCTGCCCCTTCGGCGCCGCAATCAGTCCGCTCTCGAACCGGATGCCGTACGCCAGTACGAATGCCCATGACGCCAGCAGGGCGTCACTGAGCACGTAAAAGACGACGAGCAGGCGGTTGTAGCGCTTTACCATCGAGTTCCGGCGGGTGCGGCCAGCACCTCGTCGATCACGCCCCGTAAGGCGGCTTGATGCCGCTCACGCGAGAACTGTTCCGCATGGCGGCGAATGCCGTCACGATCGACGGCCAACTGCGCCAGCCGGCCGATGGCCGCCGTGCACGCCTCGACCGTCGGTTCGCCAAACAGCACGCCGGTCTCGCCGTCGCGCACCGTTTCGCGCGCGCCTCCGTGCCCCAGTGCTACGACCGGCGTCCCGCAGGCCTGCGCCTCGACCGGCACGATACCGAAGTCCTCTTCGCCCGGCAGCAGCACTGCCTGTGCCTGCCGGTATTCCTCTCGGATGGCCTCGTCTGACAGGCGTCCCAGAAATGTCACATCACCACCCGCCGCGGCCAGCAGCCGTCCACGCTCCGGTCCGTCGCCCACGATCCGCAGCGGCACGCCGGCTCGCGCGCAGGCAGCCATCGCCAGATCGATCCGTTTGTACGGAACCAGCGCCGACACAACGAGGAAGTGACGGGCTCGAGGAGCTGGGGCAGGGTGATAAAAGGCCGTGTTTACCGGCGGATACACTGTGGCCGACTCGCGATTATAGTATCGGCCGATCCTGCCCGCAACATATTGAGAGTTCGAGACAAAGCGGTGTACGCGCCCTGCGGTCGCCGCATCCCATCGCGCCAGCCGCGCGAGGATCGGACGGTAGATCCAGCGGCTCGGCAGCGCACCCACCCGCGCGGGTCCGAAATAGGCGTCGAACTGGTCCCAGGCATACCGCATCGGCGAGTGGCAATAACAGATGTGTCGGCTCCGCCCGGAGGTTACGACAGCCTTGGCCACGCAGTGGCTGGAGCTGACCACGAGGTCGTAGCGATCCAGATCGAACTGTTCGATCGCCAGGGGGAAGAGCGGCAGATACCGCGGATAGTGACTGCGGGCCAGCGGCAGGTGCTGCACGAACGACGTCGTGATGCGGTGCCGCTCGATGACCGGCGAGACCGTGCCGGCGTTGTGCAGCAAGGTGAAGATGTCGGCGTCCGGGAACAACTCACAGAGCACCTCGAGGACCTTCTCGCCCCCGCGCATACCCGTGAGCCAGTCGTGGATCAGCGCGACGCGCATCCGACCTTCTGGTACACCTCGAGCGTGCGGGCCACCGAACGTTCCCAGGAAAACTCGCGGGCCCGGATCGACCCACGGCGCCGCATCTCCGCCGCCAGCGCCGGATCGGTGAGCACGCGGCGGATGCCGTGCTCGATCGATTTCACGTCGTGCGGATCGACGAGCACCGCGGCATCGCCCGTGACTTCAGGCAGGGACGAGACGTTCGACGTCACCACCGGCGTGCCGCTCGCCATCGCCTCCAGCGGCGGCAGGCCGAAGCCTTCATAGAGCGAGGGAAACACGAAGACGGAGGCCAGGCGATACAGGATGGCGAGCGTGTCGTCGGGCTGATAACCGAGGAAGCGCACGTGCTTGTGCAGCTTCAACGAGTGGACGGCTCGGCGCAGCGCCGGCAGCTTGCTGATCTCGTCGCCGATGATGAGCAGCTTCAGGTCGTCCAGATCGTCCTTGCGCAGCGCCGCGAACGCCTCGATCAGCCGCACCAGGTTCTTGTGCGGCTTGATGTTGCCGACGTACAGCACGAAGCGTTGCTCGAGCTGATACCGTTCGCGCACGCGTGCGACCGCCTCTTCGTTCGGCTCGGCGCGGAACCGCTCGTCGATCGCGTTGTAGATCACCTCGATCTTGTCCGGCGGTACGGCGAAGAAGTGCAGGATGTCGCGCTTCGACGCCTGCGACACGGTGAGGATGCAGTCGGATCGCCTCGCGGCCGACCACATCGACGTGCGCGCGTACGCGTACGCCAGGCGGTTGGGCAGGTACTGCGGAAACATCAGGTGGATGCAGTCGTGGATGGTCACCACCGAATGCGCGCGCACCCCCGTCGGCAGGATGTAGTGCGGGGCATGAAACACGTCCGGCTTCTCGCGATGCAGCACCCACGGTACATGGATCTGTTCTTTGAACGAATAGTTGGGTGACGGTTCGAGGACGCTGCGGAAGTTCGGCCCGAGCTGCGCCGCAACCGGCAGGTCCGCTTCCTGCGTGAGCAGGACGTATTCGTTGCTGTGGTCGAGCCGCGCGAGCTGCTTCAGCAGATTGCGGATGTAGGTGCCGATGCCGAAGTCATGGAGCTTGCGCGCGTCGATCGCGATTCGCATTGAATGGGGAAATTATAGGGTGCGAGACGGGGGTGCGAGACGGAGGTGCGAGACGAGGGTGCGAGGCGGAGGTGCGAGACGGAGGTGCGAGGCGGGGGTGCGAGGCGGAGGTGCGAGGCGGGGGTGCGAGACGGAGGTGCAGACGTCGCTGCAATTGCGCAGCCGGTCCGATGGTCACACAGCACGAACTGCCAATCTTCGGTCGCAGATCGCGAATTCGCTCAGGTCTGTGCACGGTATGGTCGATGCTTCCCAGCGAGGGATGCAGCCTGCACGACACTATCGCGAGCGAGTGGTGTGGCAGTTGGCAGACAACATCCGGCGCCTGATTTATCCGCTCACCCGTCGCGCCGCCTTCCATGCAGATCGACGGCTACGGGAACAGACGGACGACGCCATCGAGTCGGTCTGCAGGAATATCGCCGAGGGGTTTGCCGGGACGCACAAGCAGTTCAGGAGCTACTTGCTCATCGCTCGAAACTCTCTCAACGAGCTCCGCGACTGCCTGCATTCGGCCGTGATCAAGGGATACGTCGTTTCCGACGACTTATCGCCGATCTGGCCGCTGACCCGCCGACTGTTCCCCGCGATGTCGTCGCTAATCCAATACCTCGACACCACAGACGACACGGGCGAACCATTGTCCGGATCAATGTCTGAAAAGCGCCTCAACCGCCCGTAACCCCCCGCGTCGCGCACCCCCGTCTCGCACCCTCGTCTCGCACCCCCGTCCGTCCTCACTCTCCTCTCATCTTCAGGTAAACCCGGAGCAGCGGCGTCCACCGCGGGTGATGCTTCTCATAGAAGGCGATCTGGCTGCGCCGGTACGCGGCGTCTGCGGCACCGCCGGCGGTCGCGCGTGAGCGGCCCCGCAGGTGAGTGACCTGCGCCGTGGGTTCGAACCGTACGCTTCGTCCCCGCGCGCGCACGGCTGCGCACAGGTCTACGTCCTCGGTGTACATGAAGAACCGTTCGTCGAGCAGGCCCGCAGCCTCGAGGTCGGCGCGACGGATCAAGAGGCAGGCGCCGGAGACCCAGTCGACGAGGCGTGGGATTCGCGCGATCCGCTCCACGTAAGCGGCGATCCCCGGCCGCCGGCGATCGCTGCCGGTGACGAGCAGCTTCTGGCGCAGCTCGTTGATCGGCGAGATCATGCGGCCGAACGACAGCTCTGCGTGTCCGGCTCCGTCCACCAGGCGCGGCCCGACGATCGCCACCTCCGGGTGCGCGTCGAGCACCGCGACGAGACGATCGATGGCGCCCCGCGACGCGATTGCGTCCGGGTTCAGCAGCAGGACCAGTTCGCCGGACGTGTGCCGGATGCCGATGTTGTTCGCGGCTGCAAAGCCGCGATTGCCGCCGGCCTCGATCAGCCGGACGCCTGGCCATCGTTCGCGCAGGACGCCTGGGGTGCCGTCTGCTGACGCATTGTCGACCACCACGATCTCGTGATCGGTCGCCGGCGACTGCGCACCGGTCAGCGATGTCAGGCAGCCATCCAGCTCCGCGCGCGAGTTGTAGCTGACGATGATGATCGAAAGGCGCGGCATCACGAGGCGCATGCCAGCAGCACCTGCAGCGTCCGGTGCGCGCATTCGCGCCAGGAGTAGCGGCGCAGCACGTGCTGGCTGATGTCGAGGATGCGGGTCCGCTCCGCCGAATCGTAGAGCGCACATTCGAGCCCCTCGCAGATCGCGTGCGGCTCCGGCCTCTTCACATAGACCGCCGATCGCCCGTAAATCTCGCGTGAGACTTCCGTCTCGAGCACAACCGGCGGGACGCCGGCGCTCAAGGCTTCGAGCGGCGTGAATCCGAAACCCTCGTAGTCGGAGAGAAACGCAAACGCGGATGCCTGTTCGTACAACCCGGCGAGCCGCTCGTCCGCGATGTAGTCGTGGATTTCAATCCTTTCGGCGAGCCCGGTCTGCGAGGCGATCGCCGACAGGTCGATCCGCGGCCGGGTCCGGTTGTCGCCAACAATCGCCAGTCGGACCTCGGGATGCGTGCGCGCCAGCAGGGCAAAACCGGCGATCAGTTCCGGCACATGGCGTCGGTTCATGACGGAACCGACGTAGAGGATCAGCGGGCGCTGGTTGACGTTCGACGGTTCGTCACGCCCGGTTCGCCACCGGCTCCCGGCCGAGAGCTGGTGAACGCCGGAATAGATCACCTCGACCTTGTCGCGATAGACCCCGAGCCGCTTCGCGATTTCACGCTTCGAGAAGTCCGAGACCGTCAGAATACGCGCTGATTGCCGGGCCGACGCTCGCGTCAGCAGCCGCCGGCGCAACCCCTCCTTCCAGCCAAACCATTCGGGATGAGCGGCAAACGACACGTCATGAATCGTCAGGACGGTCGGCACGCGGCAGAAGAGCGGCGCCGTGTACGCGGGCGCGAAGAGCACCTGGGCATCGTTGACGAGCAGCGGCAGCGCCATCTGCTCCCACAACGTCCCTTCGAGCCGCGGCCGCTGGCGGTAGGTGATCTTCAGATTCGGCAGAGCCTGAGGCTCGAGCGCCGTGGACGTGCACAGGATGAATTCGTGCGCCGTCGCCGCAGGCATCTCGTTCCAGGCCAGCAGCAACTGCATCAGATACCGGCCAACGCCGGTCGCATGACCCGTCAGTTCCCGTGCGTCGATGGCGATCCGCATCACCGTGCCTGGCGCCGTTCACACGCCGCGAGGTATGCGTCGTGCAACCGGTTCGCCGTCTGGTCCCAGGTGTAAGCGGCAGCACGCTGCAGGCCGGCTTCAGCGCGGTTCATCGCCCAGTCATGATCCGTGAGCAGCCGTATAAGCGCCGCCGCCAGTCCCGCCGCATCGTCCGGCTCGATCAGCGGTGCGGCACCGCCGGTGACTTCCGGCAACGCGCCGCGGTTCGACGCGACCACCGGAACGCCGGCGGCCATCGCTTCGAGCGCCGGAAGCCCGAACCCTTCATCGAGTGACGGCAGCACCAGCACGCGGGCGCGGCTATACCACCCTTCGCGCTCCTCGTTCCTGATGTAGCCGACGTGTCTCACATGCCCGGCGAGCGGTGCGCGCTCGAGGCGATTGAGCCAGGCGCGGGCCTCGGCCGATGCGCCACCGGCGAGCACCAGGTCAGGAGCGGATGGCATCTGCTGCAGCAGGTGTTCGTACGCATCGAGCAGCGTCCCGACGTTCTTGCGCGGTTCGAGCGTGCCGACGAAGAGCACGCACCCGTCGCGCGGCAGATTGGGACCGCGGCCAAGCGTCCGCCAGCGCGGAGCGCCAAGCGAGCAGACATGAATCCGATCGGCCGGGACGCCGAATGTCTGCACGCGGCGCTTCGTGTATTCGGATGGGGTGACGATGGCGTCGGCGCGCCGGGCGTGGGCGGGCATCAGTTCCGGATAATCGCGGCGGATTTCAGCGGTCGTTCGTTCCGGTGCGTCCATGAAGAAGAGGTCGTGGATGGTGATCACCTGCGCCGCGTGTCGCGCCGGAATCAGCAGGGGATGCGCGGCGTGCACGATGTCGAACCCGCCCGCGAGCCGTTCGATCGGCGGCCACTCGCGCCGATGCCACAGGTAATTGAGCACGCGCACCGGCACGCGCCGATCGATGACGTCGGCCCGCAGGTCCGTGGCGGTGCCCGGCGGCGGCCGATCCTTCCAGGAACTGGTGAAGACGGCGACCTGATCCGAAAAGGTCGCCGTGTACGCGCGAACGAGCTCGTGCATGTACTCGCCCACGCCGGTGCGCGCGCGCACGGCGGGACGGTAGTCGACGAGGATTCGCATCGGTTCGAGCCGGTATGATAGCGTCAGCTGTTTGTCTACGGGATTAGGAGCCGAATGAAACTTGCGGTCATCGGAACCGGGTATGTCGGCCTCGTCGCCGGCGCCTGTTTCGCTGAAAGTGGCAACGACGTTGTCTGTGTCGACAAGGACCAGGCCAAGATCGACATCCTGAACGCCGGACAGATGCCGATTTACGAGCCCGGGCTCGAAGAGCTCGTGCGGCGGAACCGGCAGGAAGGCCGCCTGTCGTTCACGACCTCGCTCGACACAGCGGTAAAAGAGGCACAGATCATCTTCATCGCGGTCGGCACGCCGCAGGGCGAAGACGGGTCGGCGGACCTGCAGCACGTGCTGGCGGTGGCGCGCGACATCGCGCACGCGATGAACGGCTACAAGGTGATCGTCGACAAGAGCACGGTGCCGGTCGGCACGAGTGAAAAAGTCGCGGCCGCGGTTCGCGCCGAGACGAAGCACCCGTTCAGCATCGTCAGCAACCCGGAGTTCCTGAAGCAGGGCGCAGCGATCGACGACTTCATGAAGCCCGATCGCGTGGTCATCGGCAGCGGCGATCGGCGCGCGACCGACATGATGCTCGAGCTGTATGCGCCGTTCACGCGGACCGGAGCCCCGATCATGGTGATGGACTGCGCCAGCGCGGAGCTGGCGAAGTACGCGGCCAACGCGATGCTGGCGACGCGCATCTCCTTCATGAACGAGGTGGCGAACGTCTGCGAACTGGTCGGGGCCGACGTCGATCACGTGCGAAAGGCGATCGGGTCCGATCGCCGCATCGGCACCTCGTTCCTCTTCCCCGGTGTCGGTTATGGCGGCAGCTGCTTCCCGAAGGACGTGCAGGCGATGATGCACTTCGCGTCCCAGAAGCAGTACGACTTCAAGATCCTCAACGCCGTCGAAGCCGTCAACAAGCAGCAGAAGACACGGCTCTTCGTCAAACTGCAGCAGCACTTCGGTTCGCTGCAGGGCAGGACGATTGCCCTCTGGGGGCTGGCGTTCAAGCCGAAGACCGATGACATGCGCGAGGCGCCGGCGATTCCGCTGATCCGGGCGCTGCTCGAGGCCGGGGCAACGGTCCAGGCCTACGATCCCGAGGCGTCGCGCGTTGCCAAAGGCATCTTTGGCGATCGCGTCAGCTTCGTGCCCACGCGCTACGACGCCGTCCAGGGGGCCGACGCGCTCGCCATCGTGACGGAGTGGAGCGAGTTCCGGCTGCCGGATTTCGATCGGATGAAGTCGCTGATGAAGTCCCCCGTGGTATTCGACGGCCGCAACCTGTTTGCGCCCGAACAGATGAAGCAGCACGGCTTCACCTACTATTCGATCGGCCGGTCCACCGCCGCCTGAGGCGCGGGCCGCATCGACAGCGCGACCGAATGAAGAGCACCGTTCTTGTCACCGGCGGCGCCGGCTACATCGGGAGTCATGCCGCCAAGGCCCTCCGCCAGGCGGGCCACCACGTCGTCATCTACGACAATTTGTCGGCCGGTCACCCAGAGGCGGCGCTCGGCGCGCCCCTGATTGTCGGCGACATCGGCGACGTCGACGCGGTGCGTCGCGCCATAAGGGAAACGGGCGCCACCGCCGTGATGCATTTCGCGGCATGGTTAGCCGTCTCCGAATCGGTCACCAACCCCGCCGGGTATTACCGGAACAACGTCACTGGCACGCTGGGGACGCTGGAAGCGATGGCGGCGGAAGGCTGCAGGCACTTCGTCTTTTCGTCGACCTGCGCCGTCTATGGTGAACCGACGGAGGTTCCGCTGCATGAGGGGCTGCCCACCGCTCCGATCAATGCCTACGGGCAGACGAAGCTGGCGATCGAGCACGCCTTGCCGCATTTCGAGCGCGCCTACGGGATCACCTCGATTCGGCTGCGCTACTTCAATGCCGCGGGGGCCGATCCGGACGGGGAACTCGGGGAAGACCATTCGCCGGAAATTCACGTCATTCCCCGGGCCTTTGAGGCTGCGGCGACCGGTGCTCCGATGTCCATCTATGGCGAGGATTACCCGACACCCGACGGGACCTGTCTGCGCGACTATATTCACGTGACCGACCTCGCTGATGCCCACGTGCGCGCCCTGGCGCACCTCGAGCACGGCGGTGGGTCCGCGTCGTACAACGCCGGCACCGAGAGCCCGTCGTCCGTCCGGGACGTGATCGACGTCGTCGAGCGGGTCACCGGCAAGACCATCAACCGCGTTTCCGCGCCCCGCCGTCCTGGCGATCCCGCGATCCTTTACGCGTCGGCCAGGCGGATTCGCGAGGCGCTCGGATGGGTGCCGCAGCGCGCCGCCCTCGAGACGATCGTCGCCGACGCGTGGCGGTGGCATTCGTCGCACCCGCACGGATTCGCGAGCACAGGAGACTGATGTCACGCCTGCGCGGACAACTCACCGACCCGTTGCTGTCGGTTGTCATGCCCGTGTTCAACGAGAAGGCGACGATCGACGAGATCGTGCGGCGGACGCTCGCCGTGCCCGTGCGCATGCAGTTGATCGTCGTGGACGATTATTCGACCGACGGAACGCGCGACATCCTGGCCGCCCTGCAGCGCGAGTTCGGGTTCGCGCTCGTGCTGCAGCCGCGAAATGCGGGAAAAGGCGCTGCCCTTCGACGCGGGTTTCAGGAAGTCCGCGGCGACATGGTCGTGATTCAGGACGCGGACCTCGAATATTCCCCCGAGGAGTTTCCGCAACTGATCGAGTTGATCACCGAGGGGCGCGCCGACGTCGTGTACGGGTCGCGATTCCTGGGGCGGCACCGGGTGTTCATGTTCACGCACTACATGGGCAACCGGTTCCTGACGATGTGCACCAATCTCCTCTACAACACCATGCTCACCGACATGGAGACCTGCTACAAGGTGATGCGGACGGAGGTGCTTCGATCGATGAGGCTCGAAGCCAACGGCTTCGGCATCGAGCCCGAGTTGACCGCAAAGATCTTCAAGCGCGGATACCGCGTCTACGAGGTGCCGATCACCTATGACGGGCGCAGTTACGAAGAAGGCAAGAAGATCGGGTGGCGCGACGGTTTCGTCGCGCTGTGGGTGCTGCTGAAATTTCGATTCACCGAGTGACCCCTCGTCCCGCGCTTCCCCGCCTGCTCGAGTACGCGCGTCCGCATCGCGGACGCCTGGGGGCAGCCGTGGTTGCGATGATTGCCTATGGCGCCGGTTCGGCGGGCGTCGTCTGGCAGGTCAAACCCATCCTGAATCAGGTGCTCCCGCGTGACGAGGCGCTGGGCAGCACGATTGCGCTGATTCTCGGGTTCTATTTCCTCAAAGGCCTCGGCAACTACGTTTCGGACTTCCTGATGACCGACGTCGGTCAGCGGATCGTGCGCGATCTCCGCACGCAGTTGTTCCGGCACATCCTCGGTCAGTCGGCGGCCTTCTTTTCCGGCCAGGCGGTTGGACGCCTGATGTCGCGCATCACGAACGATGTGGCGCAGGTGCAGCGCGCGGTTTCCGAGACGCTCGGCGATCTGGCGCGCGAGTCGATCACCCTGATTTTCTTCGCCGTGCTGCTGTTCAAGTCCGACACGCGGCTCGCCATCGTCTGCCTGCCGGTGGCGCCGATCGTGGTGTACCCGCTCGTCCGTCTCGGTCAGCGCGTGCGCAAGACGACCAGGCGGAGCCAGGAGGCACTCGAGCAGATCTCGCACGTCAGCAACGAAGCGTTCGCCGGCCACCGCATCGTCAAGGCGTTCGGCGCGGAAGGGCGCGAGGTCGAAAAATTCGATCGCGCGGCGCAGCACTACTACCGAACCAGCCTGAAGGTCACCAGCGCGCTCTCCACCCTGCCGCCGATCATGGAGTTCATCGGCGGCATCGCCTTCGCCGCGGTGCTCTGGTACGGCAGTCACGAAATCGAGGCCGGCAATCTGACGCCGGGCGATTTCTTCACCTTCATCACGGCGCTGTTCATGATGTACGCGCCGGCCAAGAAATTGAGTCGTGTGAACGCGGACCTGCAGCAGGCGACGGCTGCGGCGGAACGCATCTTCGAGATGCTGGACACGCACAGCGAGGTGCACGAACGGCCAGATGCGCCGGCGCTTCCGCCGTTGCGGCGAGAGCTGGAGTTCCGCGACGTTCGCTTTACCTATGAGGGCACCGATGGGGTCACCCTCGACGGCGTCTCGGTGACGGCGCGGGCCGGGCAGGTCGTCGCGCTGGTCGGTCGCAGCGGGGCAGGGAAGACCACCATGGTCAACCTGATCCCGCGGTTCTACGACGTCACCGGTGGCGCGATCCTGATCGACGGCCACGACATTCGCGAAGTGACGCTGGCGTCGCTGCGGACACAGATCGCGATCGTCACGCAGGAGACGGTCCTGTTCGACGACACGGTTGCGGCCAACATCGCGTACGGGCGCCCCGATGCGTCGCCTGCCGAGATCGAGACGGCCGCGCGCGCGGCCCACGCCCACGATTTCATCGAGAGCCAGCTTCCCGATGGCTACGACACCCTGATCGGCGAGCGCGGCCAGCGCTTGTCGGGAGGACAGCGGCAGCGGCTCGCCATTGCCCGCGCCATTCTCCGCGAGTCGCCGATTCTGATTCTCGACGAAGCGACGGCGGCGCTCGACGCCGAGTCAGAGATGCTGGTGCAGGATGCGCTGGCCAACCTGATGCTCAACCGCACCTCGTTCGTGATCGCGCACCGGCTGTCGACGGTGCGGCGGGCGGACGTGATCCTCGTGCTCGAGGCCGGACACATCGTGGACCGGGGCACGCACCAGGAACTGCTCGCCCGCGGCGGACTGTATGCGAAACTCTACGAACAGCAGTTTCAAGATGAACCGGCCGAGGACACGGCCCCCGGCCCGGAGATCCCCGTGTGATCAAGTCCATGACCGGGTTCGCCTCGCTCACGCGTGAGGACGAACGCGCCACCATCGGTATCACCATTCGCGCGGTCAATCACCGGTTTCTCGACCTGCAGTTGCGCATCCCGGGCTCGCTGGCCGATCTCGAACCGCGCGTCCGCGGCCTGCTGCAGAAGCGTCTTGCGCGCGGCCGGGTCGAACTTGCCATCTCGATCCAGCTCCGCCAGGCCAGCATGCCGACGGTGGAACTGAACGCTGATTTCGCCAACGCGCTGGCGGCGGCGATCGACCAGGCACGCGAGCGCGGCCTGGTCGCGGGCACCCTCACGCCTGGGGACCTGTTGCGGCTGCCGCAGGCGGTGACCATCCGTGAGCGGCCGGTGGAAGCCGATCCCGCGCTCGAAGCGCAACTGGCCGCCAGCGTCGAAGCCGCGGTGGAGCAGGCGCTGCTCGATCTCGACGCGATGCGCACGCGTGAGGGCGAGCACCTCCGCTCCGACCTCGATGCGCGCAAGGTACTGCTGGCCGACTTGATCGAGCGGCTGCGCGAGGCGGCCGATCAAGGCCGGACCGCGCTCGAAGCCAGGCTGCACGATCGCGTGCGCGAGATCAGCGAGCAACTGCCCGTCGATCAGGCGATGGTGGCGCAGGAGATCGTCCGCATGGCCGGCCGGTCGGACATCAGCGAGGAGGTCACGCGCTTTCGCGCGCACGTGGCGCACTGGAACGCGCTGAGCGACGCCGACGAGCCGTGCGGTCGCAAGCTCGATTTCCTGCTCCAGGAGATGAATCGCGAGGTCAACACGATCGGCTCGAAGGCCGACGGTCTCGGGATCGCCGAGCTGATCATCACGGCAAAGGCGGAGCTCGAGAAGATGCGCGAGCAGGTGCAGAACGTTGAGTAACCGCCGCGACTCCGCTCGGGGCACGCCGCTCGATTCCCCGCAGGGCAAGACCGACTGCGCCGCCGGGACGCCCTCAGAGACCGCTCGTGCCCGGGGCCTGCTGTTCATCGTCTCCGCCCCGTCCGGCACGGGAAAAACAACGCTGGTCGAGCGGCTGGTGCAGGTTGTGCCCAATCTGCGCATGTCGCGGTCGTACACGTCCCGGGCGGCCCGGGCCGGCGAACGTGACGGCGTTGACTATAATTTTGTGAGCCGCGCCCGCTTCGAGGCGATGATTCAGGAGACGGCGTTCCTCGAATACGCCGACGTGTTCGGTAATTTCTACGGGACGTGCGCGGCGGACACGGAAACCATCCTCAGCGGCGGTGAGGACGTCGTCCTGGTCATCGACGTGCAGGGCGCGCGGCAGGTGCGGTCGCGCGGGATCGAGACCATCGACATTTTCGTGCTGCCGCCGAGCGCCGCGATACTCGAGCAGCGGCTGCGCGGGCGCAGCAAGGACAGCGAAGAACAGATCGCGCGGCGGCTGACCGTCGCGTGTGCGGAAGTGAACGAGTTCGAGCAGTACGAATACGTCGTCGTCAACGATGCGCTCGACGCCGCGGTCGATCGGCTGCGGGCGATCATCCTGGCGGAACGCGCGCGGGTGAAGCCGATGCGCGGCATCGCCGCAGAGATCATCAGGACGTTCCGGCCATCGTAGGTGGCAGGACCCGGCTTCAGCCGGGCAGATCCAAGGCCCGGCTTCAGGCGGGCGGAGAGTTATGCAAACACCACCGAAAGAGAATCGTTTCGAGTTCGTCGTCATCGCGGGCAAGCGCGCGCGTCAGTTGCTGGCCGGCGCCCTGCCGCGAGAAGACGGCGAGAAGAAGACCACGATCGCGCACCGTGAGGTGATCCGCCGCAAGGTGCAGAAGGTGGACGAGTCGGAATAGCTCCCGACTCCCGACTTGGAACTTTGGCGAGTTGGGAGTTGGCAAGGGCCGGCCACGTCATCGTGCCGGCCGGGTTGGGAGTTGATCGTTGGCATTAGTGGCCCTCGGCGTCACCGGCGGTATCGGCGCTTATAAGTCGGTCGAAGTGTGCCGCGGCCTCCAGAAGCGAGGGCATGACGTCGTTGCCGTGATGACGCGGGCGGCGACGAAGTTCGTCGGTCCGCTCACCTTCGAAGCCATCACGCGACGGCCGGTGATCACGTCGCAGTGGGCGCCCGGTGCCAACGCGGACATCGAGCACATCGCGATTGCCGACTCGATCTCGCTCCTGCTGGTGGCCCCCTGCACCGCCAACGTCATCGGCAAGTTCGCGAACGGCATCGCCGACGATTTTCTCAGCTCGTTGTATCTCGCCACGCAGGCCGCGGTGCTGATCGCGCCGGCCATGAACAGCAACATGCTGGCGCACGACGCGGTCCAGAAGAATCTGCAGGCGCTCAGCGCGCGCGGCGTGCGCTTCGTCGAACCTGGCGAGGGCTATCTGGCGTGCGGGTGGATTGGTAAGGGCCGCCTGGCGGAGCCTGAAGAGGTCGTCGCCGCGGCGGTCGCTGTTCTGGAGCAATCGAGGCCGGCGGACCATGAAGGTCGGCCCCGCCGATCCGGCCCTCTCGCGGGTCGCCGCGTGCTCGTCACCGCTGGTCCAACGTACGAGGACATCGATCCGGTGCGGTTCGTCGGCAATCGATCCAGTGGACGCATGGGTTTTGCGCTGGCGGAAGAGGCCAGGCGCCGTGGCGCGCGCGTGACGATCGTTGCCGGGCCGACGCGTGTCGAGCCACCGGCCGCTGATGCCCTCGTGCGCGTGCGGAGCGCGGCGGAGATGCACGCCGCAGTCGTGGCCGAGGCTGCGTCGGCCGACGTCGTCATCATGGCGGCGGCGGTTGCCGATTACACGCCGGCGGACACCGCGGGTCAGAAGATCGCGAAAGGCGATGCGCCGATGACGCTGACGCTGCGCCGCACGCCCGATATCCTCGCGGAACTGGGCGACATGCGCTCGCGTCTGGGAACGGCAACGCCGCTGCTCGTGGGCTTCGCCGCCGAGACGCACGATGTCGTCGCCAGGGCGCAAGACAAGCGGCGTCGCAAGAAGCTCGATCTCATCGTCGCCAACGACGTCTCCCGGAGCGACCGTGGCTTCGAAGCGGCCACCAACGCCGTGACGATCATCGGCCCGGACGACGAAGCGGAAGTTCCGCTGCAGTCGAAGAGTGGCGTCGCCGCCGCGATCCTCGACCGCGTCGAGCGGCTCCTCGCGTCCTCCGTTCCCACGCGGGTGTAATGTCCCAGGACTCGCTGCGTGATCACCTCGAGTTCTTCCAGGAACTTGGCGTCGACGGGATGCGCACGGACGCCGAATGGCGTACGCGCCGGCAGCCCGACCCGCTCACCCAGGCTCTCGACCCGACCGTTTCAACCGAGGACCTGGGGCGACAGGCATCCGCAGAACCCGTGACTGTCTTTTCATCATCGGCAGAGGCGTTGGCGGCCATCAAGGCCGACATCGGCCCGGACTGCAGCCGTTGCAAGCTGCACACGCTCGGCCGGAAGCAGGTCGTGTTCGGCGTCGGCAATCCGAACGCGGACCTGATGTTCGTCGGTGAGGCGCCGGGCGCCGACGAAGACATCCAGGGCGAGCCGTTCGTCGGCCGCGCCGGGCAGCTGCTCACGAAGATCATCGAAGCGATTGGCCTGAAGCGCGAGGACGTCTACATCGCCAACGTGATCAAGTGCCGGCCGCCGGGCAACCGCAATCCGGAGCCCGATGAAGTGGAGCAGTGCGAACCGTTTCTGTTCCGCCAGGTCGACACGATCAAGCCGAAGGTGATCGTGGCGCTCGGCAAGTTCGCGGCGCAATGCCTGCTGCGCACCGATACGCCGATCACGCGGATTCGCGGCAAGGAGTTCGCTTACCGCGACGCGATCCTGATGCCGACGTATCACCCGGCCTACCTGCTGCGGAACCCGTCCGCGAAGCGCGATGTGTGGGAAGACATGAAGCGGGTTCGATCGATTCTCAGTTCCGCGTAATGCAGAATGCAGGATGCAGATACACGCGCCACGCGAAGGCGTGCATCGTACGCGTCCAGCCTTTGGCTGCTGACACCTCCGCTGCCTGCATTCTGCATTCTGCATTCTGAATTCCGTGTCCCTCATTTCCGTCGCCGTTCCCGTCCCGTTTCTCGATCTCCTCACCTATCGCGTTCCCGAATCGATACCGGTGCCGCCGATCGGCGCCCGCGTCCGCGTGCCGGTCGGCTCCCGCGTGCTCACCGGAGTTGTCGTTGAGACTGGTGTAGGCCGGGATCCGCGGAGCGGTCCCGGGATCTCGAATTCGCCAGGCGCTGCCGGCGATTCAGATGCGCGACGCGGTTCCGAGCCGGCCGCTTCCGGGGACCGGGCCGACATCCAACTCAAGGACGTTCTCGAGGCTCTCGACGACACGCCATACGTCCCGCCGCACGTCGTCGAGCTGTGCCGCTGGACCGCGGACTACTACCTGGCCGGCCTCGGCGACACGATCGCGGTGGCAATGCCGCCCGGCGCGAAAGGCCGTCGGTCGGCGTTCAAGACGCGGCGCATCGCTGCGGTCACGGCGGCCGGCGCGGATCTCGTGCACGCGCCAGACGCACACCTGACGCCGAAGCAGCGGGCGGCGCTCGAAACGGTGGCCGCGGCGACGCCAGGGCTGCCGACGTCGGACCTTCGCGACCGCGGCGTCAGCGCCGACGTCTTGTCGCGTCTCGCGGCGCGCGGACTGATTTCGCTGCGCGACGAGCAGGACGAACGCGATCCGTTCGAGCGTTCGGTGCTGCGGGATGTCGCGCGCGATACCTCACGCCAACTGACCGGCGAACAACGTGCCGCCTTCGAGCAGCTCGGCGCGCTTGCCGACACGCGTGAATTTCGCGTTGCACTGCTGCACGGGGTGACCGGCAGTGGCAAGACCGAGATCTACCTGCGGCTTGCCGAGCGCGTGCGGCAGGCCGGCCGTCAGGTGCTGTTGATGGTTCCCGAGATCGCGCTGACGCCCGCGGTGGCGGCGCAGTTCCGCGGCGCCTTCGGTGATCGCGTGGCCATTCAGCACAGTGCGCTCTCCGACGGCGAGCGGCACGACCAGTGGCACCGGATCCGCCGCGGCGACGTCGACATCGTCGTCGGCACGCGCTCGGCTGTCTTCACGCCGCTCGAACGGCTTGGCCTGCTCATCGTCGACGAGGAGCATGACGGTTCCTACAAGCAGGAAGAGGCGCCGCGCTATCACGGCCGCGACGTCGCCATCGTCCGGGCGAGCCGCGAGCGGGCCCTGGTCGTCCTTGGATCGGCGACGCCGTCGATGGAGAGTTACCAGAACGCCGAGAGCGGCAAGTACGCACGAGCCACGCTCGAACGACGCGTGCTCGATCGGCCACTCGCGGCGGTGACGATCGTCAACATGCGCGAGGAGTACGCCGACCAGGGCCCCGACGTGATCCTCAGCCGGCCGCTGGTCGCCGCGATCGAGGCGCGATTGCAGCGGCAGGAACAGATCCTGGTGCTGCTGAATCGTCGCGGCTACGCGACGGCGGTGTTCTGCCGGCAATGCGGCGACACGTACGAGTGTCCCAACTGCAGCGTGTCGCTGACGGTGCATCGAGTGCGCCCGGCTAAAGCCGGGCCCGACGCGGGCGGCCGGGCTGAGGCCGGGCGCCACGACGGCCGGCCGGTTGCAGGCGGGCACGAGGACGGCGCCGTCGGGCCCGGCTCTAGCCGGGAGGAACCGACATGGCGCGCGCGCTGTCACTACTGCAACTACTCGACGAAGGTCGCGCGGCAGTGCCGGAAATGCGCGGCGCCGTACATGGAGCAGGCCGGGTTCGGGACTGAAAAGGTGGAGCAACAGCTCCACGATCTGTTTCCGCAGGCGCGTATCGGACGCGTCGATCGTGACTCGATCCGCAAGAAGGGCGCGCTGACATCGCTGCTGTCACGATTCGCGGCGGGGGAGCTGGACGTCCTCGTCGGCACCCAGATGATCGCGAAAGGCCACGACTTCCCGCGCGTGACGCTCGTCGGTGTGATTTCCGCGGATGTCGGCCTCGGCCTCGCCGACTTCCGCGCGGCCGAGCGCACGTTTCAACTGCTCACGCAGGTGGCCGGTCGGGCCGGGCGCGGCGAGCGCACGGGCGAGGCCATCGTGCAGACGCTCTATCCGGAGCACTACAGCATTCAGCTGGCGTGCCGCCAGGATTACCCGGCATTCTTCGGCCGTGAGGTCCAGTTCCGGCGCGGCATGCGGTACCCACCACTCGTCGCGCTCGTCAACGTCGTCGTGCGTGGCCGTTCGTTCGAGGAGGCGATGAGCACCGGCTCCGACATCGTCCGGCGGCTGGAGCCGGCGGCGGCCGCAAGCCACTTCGCAATCCTCGGACCCGCACCCGCGCCGCTCGGGCGGCTGCGCGGTGAGCACCGGGTGCAGTTCTTTCTGAAAGGCATGCGCCGCGCGGACCTGCGCAATGCGCTGAAGACGATCCTTGCCGGGATGCCGGAAGTACGCCGGCGGATCACGGTGGACGTGGATCCGCTCAGCGTGCTCTGAAGCGCTTTACCGCTGCCGCACGGCGGCGGGCATCACGTCGTGCGGCGTCAACGGGAGGCCGTCCACCGTCTTTGCCAGCAGCGCCAGGATGTCCTCGGCCCGTACCGGTCGCGAGAAGAGGAACCCCTGGGCGTAGTTGCAGCGCAGCTCTTTCAAGTGCGTCGCCTGTTCGATCGTCTCCACCCCTTCGGCCACGACGTCGAGGCCGAGGTGCTGCGCCAGCGGCATGATCGTGCGGGCGATCATGCTTTCCGTGTTCGGGTCGTTGCTGATCGCGTCGGTGAACGACCGGTCGATCTTCAGCGTGTCCAGCGGGAAGCGGTGCAGGTAGCTGAGCGACGAGTACCCGGTACCGAAGTCGTCAATCGCCAGACGGACGCCGAGCGCCTTGACCTGCGACAGCAGCGCCACCGCCGCGGCGGAATCGCCCATCAGGCTGCTTTCCGTCAGTTCGAGCTTGAGGGTGCCTTCCGGCAACTGCACCTCGCGGAGCAGGCCTTCGAGCTTCGTGCCGAAGCTTGGATCCATGAACTGCTTCACGGAGAGGTTCACGCACATCGACAGGGTCTTCAACGTCGGGTGGAGCGCGCGCCACGTCGCGATCTGGTGCGACGCTTCGGCAAGCGCCCACCATCCAAGCTCGCGAATCATGCCGCTTTCTTCCGCGACCGGAATGAACTCGATCGGTTCGAGCAGCCCGCGGGTCGGATGCTCCCACCGCAGCAGCGCTTCGAACGACACGATGCGCCCCGATTCCAGCGAGATGATCGGCTGGTAGTAGTTCCGGAACTCGTCGCGCTCGAGCGCGCGACGCAGGTCGTTCTCGATTTCCAACCGGCGGGTGATCAGGTTCCGCATGTTGGTGTCGAATACCTCGTACCGCCCCTTGCCATGCGCCTTGGCGCGATACATCGCGGTATCCGCGTCGCGCAGGTAGTCTTCGGGGTCCTGATACGAGAGCGTGCTGAGCGCGATGCCGATGCTCAGCGAGCTGAAGAGCTCTCTGTCGCCGATCAGGAACGGCCGGCCGAACTCGTTGATCAGCCGCTCGGCGACGAGGTTCGCGTCGTTCGTATCCTTCAGGTCGTTGATGATGATCGCGAATTCGTCGCCGCCAAGCCGGGCGATGGTGAAGCCATCGTCGAGGCGCGCAATCGTGTCGCTCTGGCGCAGCGATCCCTCGAGACGCCGTGCGACCTGCACCAGCAGGCGATCACCGACCGCATGCCCGAGGCTGTCGTTCACCAGCTTGAATCCGTCGAGGTCCAGGAACATTACCGCGAACAGCGTGTCCGGGTGGCGACGTCGCCGCGCGATCACGCGCGACAGGCGATCGAGGAACAGCAACCGGTTGGGCAGGCCGGTCATCGGATCGGCGACCTTGCCTTCGGTGATATCCGTCTGGGACCCGGCCATCCGCACCGGCGCGCCGGTGTCGTCGGCGATCATCAATCCACGCGTGAGCATCCACCGGAACACACCGTCCTTGTGGAGCATTCGCGACTCCACCTCCAGGTGCGGCGTCCGCCCGGCGAGGTGATCGGCGACGTTCTGCTTCACGCGCAGGCGGTCGGCTTCGTGAACGCGGTCGAACCACTCTTCCGGCTTCGGGCCGATGTCGTTGTCGCCGTACCCGAGCATGGCCTTCCAGCGCGGCGAGAAGTAGAGCGTGTCGTCCTTGAGGTTCCAATCCCACAGGCCGTCGTTGGCACCGCGCGCTGCCAGCGCATACCGCTCTTCGCTCGCGCGCAGCGCCTGTTCGGCGCGGAGGTGCGAGACGTGCGTGCGCACGCGCGCCAGCGTCACGGGGAAGTCGATCGGCTTGGTGACGTAGTCGTTGGCGCCCAGTTCCAGCGCCTTGACGATGTCTTCGCTCTGGCTGCGGGCCGTGACCATGATCACCGGCAGCCGCACCGCGGTGTAGTGCTCGCGGATGGAGACCAGCGCGTCGAGCCCGGTGATCCCGGGCATCTCGATGTCGAGCAGCACCAGGTCGATGCTGTCGTCCTTGATGCGATCGAGGATTCCCGCCGCCCCGTCCATCACGGACACGGTGTAGCCGCTTCGCGTCAGGCGTCGGGCGAGGATTTCGCGGTTGTTCTCGTTGTCGTCGACGACGAGTACCCGCCCGGAATGAGCGTTCATAAAACTCCCTTTACAACGAGAAGCGACTCGATCTTGTGGAGCAGCCGTTCGAACTCGATCGGTTTCGTGTCGTAGTCATCACAGCCGACTTCGCGAGCCTTTTCGCGATCGGTCAGCAGCGCGTGGGCGGTGAGCGCGATGATCGGAATCTCCCGCGTGCCGGCGTTCGACTTGAGCAGCCGCGTCACCTGCCAGCCGTCCATGCGCGGCAATCCGACGTCCATCAGAATCAGGTCGGGCGAGTCGCTGCAGGCCATGGTGTGACCCTGTTCGCCATCGTGCGCCGTGATCACCGTGTAGCCACGGCGGATCAGCCGGCGCGACAGCATGTCGCGATTCAGCTCGTTGTCTTCGACCAGCAGGATCGTCGGCATGCTAGCGGTCTCCACTCAGGGCAAGGGCCATCGAGTCCTCGTCCGGCCGGCGATGGCGGTCGAGCGCCTCTGCCAGTCGATCGCGATCGATGGGTTTCACGAGGTAGTTCGACGCGCCGCGTTCCAGGCCGAGCGCCTCATGGTCGACGACGGTGATCATGATCACGGGAATCGACGCGAGCGCCGGATCGGACTTGAGCTGGTCGAGGACGTCCCACCCGTTCATCTGCGGCATGACGACGTCGAGGGTGATGATGTCGGGCTGAATCTCGCGGGCGAGGCGGAGTCCTTCGAGGCCGCTCGGGGCCGAGATCACGCGGTAGTCCAGCTTCTCGAGGAACCGCGACATCAGGTCGCGCACCGACACGTCATCGTCGATGACCAGCACCGTCGTCCTGGCCGGCAGGTCGGACAGGGTCTCGACGACCGGTGGCGACGCGGGGAGCTCGCTGCTCGGTTCGGCCGCCTCGGGCGCGACCTTCGCGGGCAGCTCCAGCGTGAAGGTCGAACCCTGGCCGCTGTGGCTGGTGACGTGGATGTCGCCGCGCATCATGTGCGTGAAGCGCTGGCTGATGGCGAGGCCGAGACCGGTGCCGCCGTACTTGCGCGCGGTGGAGCTGTCGGCCTGCGCGAAGTACTGGAACAGGTTCCGCTGCTGCTGCGGCGTCATGCCGATGCCGGTATCGGTGACACGGAAGTACAACCGATCCTCGCTGCCAGGCTGCCGCTCGGCGTCGAGCGTGACCGTGCCGTTCTCGGTGAACTTGCAGGCGTTGCTCAGCAGGTTGAACAGGATCTGGCGGACCTTGGTGATGTCGGCGTGCATCGACCCGATGTCGCCGTGGACGCGCAGTTGCAGCCGATTCGCATTGCGTTCGGCGGCCGGCTGCAGCGTCGTGATCATTTCTTCGAGCAGCGACTCCACCTCGAACGTCTCGAGGTGCAGGGCCATCTTGCCGGCCTCGATCTTCGACAGGTCGAGCACGTCGTTGATCAGCGACAGCAGGTGCTTGCCGGCGCCCTGAATGCGCCGGAGATCGCGGACGTTCTCGGCAGGGCCGGAGTCGCGGGTTTCTTCTTCGAGAATTTCGCTGTAGCCGATGATCGCGTTCAGCGGCGTGCGCAGCTCGTGGCTCATGTTCGCCAGGAAGGCGCTCTTGGCGCGGCTGGCTTCTTCGGCCGCGTCCTTGGCCTTGAGCAGTTCTTCCTGCGTGCGCTTGCGATGGACGATCTCGTCCTCGAGCTCCTGCGTGCGCGTCTTGAGGTCGTTGTTGGCGCGCTGCAGCGCCTTGTCGCGGTGCTGAATCTCCGCGAGCATCGTGTTGAAGCCGTCGATCAGGCGGCCGGTTTCATCGCTCGTGGTCTTGACCGCGCGGACGCCGTAGTTCTTGTCGACCGAGACGATGCGCATCGCCTGTTCGAGGTCGAGAATCGGGCGCGAGACCAGCCGCTGCATCCGCGACGAGACGAACCAGGCGAGCAGGCCGGAGAGCAGGACGAAGATCACCAGGATGCCCGCGTACTGGCGCGCCCGGGTGTTCCACCGCTGCATGTCCGACTGCAGGAACAGCGTGCCGAGGCGCTCGCCGCGCAGCGACACGTCGTTGAACACTTCGATGTGGCCGCTCGCGACGCGCGCCTCTCGGCCCTCGACCGGCGCGGGCAATTCCGGTTTCGGGCTGCCGGCGCGGTAGTAGTGGGCGAACACCGTGCCGTCCGACTTGTAGAGCACCGCTGCCACCAGGTCCTGCTTGGCGGTCAGCGCCGACAACTGCACCGTGGCGGCGGCCTCGTCGTTGAACGCCATCGCCGCGGCGCTGTTGTAGGCGACGATCTGCGCCTCGGTCGCCAGATCCTGGCTGAGGATGCTGCGGAACGTGACCAGGTCGTAGATCAGGAAGCTCGCCGACGACAGCACGACCGCGAGCGTGCTGGTCAACATGGCCAGCAGCGTCAGCTTGCGTTCGATCGAGAGGTTGCGGAGATTCATCGCCACTTACCGTGCGGTGTGAACGATGGTGGCCAGCGTCAGCAGCCGCGAGCTGATCGTCAGCGATGCCTGCGCCGCCGCGTCGACGTTGATCGCGAAGCGGATCTTGCTGTCTTCGCCGAGGGTCAGGGCGATGATGCCGCCACGCTTCGCGAAGTCGGGTGCTTCGGCAATCGTCAGGACCGACGAGGCGTTCTGGAACTGGATGATTTCATCCGTCCGCGCGCTTTCCGACGCGGCGACGAACAGGATGCGGCAGCCGCAGTCCTTGAGCGGATCCCGGCTCTTCAAGCGCTTGACGACGAACACGCGATCGTCGACCTTCTTGCCGTCGACGGCGTGGCTCAGGACCGCCGCGAAATCGTCGTTGCCCAGGACGCCGATGACGATCGGCTGTCCCTTGGGCGTGGCCCACGCCGGCCACTCGACCAGCTTCGCGAAGTTGTAGACGTAGCCAGCCTTGATCAGGTGTTCCGACGATTCGGTGGAACCCAGATTCTGCGCGCGTACGTCGACCGCGGCCGCCATCATCAGGGCGAACACGGCGAGCCGCAGGGCGAAAGCCTTCATGTCCTGTGTACCGTCACGGCAGAACCACGATTGATCAACTGGGTATGGGCACCTAGAACGTCCACCGGGCCATTACCTGGTAGGTACGTTTCACCACGGTCGGCGTCGTGGTGATGAAGTCCGGCCGGAACTCGATGTGCTCGTTGTTCGTGAGGTTCTGCCCGGCGATCGACAGGTTGAGATGCGAGACCGGCGTCCAGCCGAGGCGCGCATCGAGCGAGTAATAGCTCGGCACCGCGAGACCCGTGAGGCTGTCCACGTAGCGCCAGGTGAAGTCCTGCTGCACGTTCTTGCCGAAGTCGATGGCCGACCGCACCGAGAACTGGTGCTTCGGACTGACGCCGGCGGGGTCAGGTGTCGAGACGTCCAGGCTGTCGGCGTCGCGATCGATGTTCATCCGCAGATACGTGTAGGCGCCACTCAGCTTGAACGCGGTGATCGGTTTCCATTCGGCGAACAGTTCCGAACCGTAGGTGGCGCCGCTCATCTTGTTGTCGGCGACCAGCGGCGCGACCAGTTGCACCATCGGACCCGACAGATCGAGCGTCGGGGCGGTCGGCTCGGCCGAGAGCAGGTTGCTGTAGCGGTTGTAGAACGCCGCGGCATCGACCGACGCGCGTCCGAGGTTGACGCGATAGCCGGTTTCGTAGGCGAGCATGTCTTCGGACTTGAAGTCGCGATCGCCAAGGACCCTGACGCTGACCGGCAGGCCCAGCGTCTCCGCCGACGGTGCGAGCACGGCAGCGGACAAGGTCATGTCCTGCTCGGTGCGCGCCGGCGTGCGGACCGCGCGCGACACCGCGCCCCACACCGACTGGGTCGGGCTGATGTTCAACAGCACGCGGCCGTTCGGTTCGGCCTCGAAGCCGGTGAAGTCGTTCCGCTCGATCTTCGAGCCGAGCGTGACGCGCAGGCGCTGCTTGAGCAGCGTGAACTCGTCCTGCGTGAAGGCGCTGAACAGGTTCCAGGTCCGCTGATCCGGGTTCAACTGCACGTACGTCCCGGCAATCGCATCGTCGTGGGTCGAGCGGAAGCCTGCGCCCCAGATCAAGTTGTTGCTCGGGCTGAGATTGATGTCGTGCTGGAAGTCGACGTCGTAGATGTTCAGGTGGTCGTCGAGGAGCGAGGTCGCGGCGCTGTTGGCGCGGTCGAAGTAGACCTGCAGCGAGGTGCGCGAGTGGTCGAAGCCGTGGCTCCAGCGTCCGAGGACGTTGCCGCCGGTGAACTGGCCGTCGTTGCGGAAGGTCGTGGTGTAGGGCGCTTCCAGCGTCGGTCCGGTCAGCGTTTCACCGTAGTCGCCGTTGTAGATGTCGCCCTGGACCGTGTAGGTGTCGACCGCCGACATGCCGCCGTCGACGCGGAAGCCGACGCGACCGGTGTTCCAGCCGTCGTAGGCATCACGGCCGGCGTCGTCGGTCGCTGAATCCCACTTGAAGTACTTCGAGTAGACGCGATAGGAGGTCGAGCTCCCGATCTTGCCGCCGTAGCGCGCGCCGCCCGAGCCGAGGAGCCCGGTGCCGGCCTGCGCGCTGACCAGGCCGCCCTGCGTCGCCGAGGCGTCCTTGGTGATGATGTTGATCACGCCGTTGACCGCGTTGGCGCCCCACAGCGTCGCGCCGGGTCCGCGAATCACTTCGATGCGGTCGACGTCTTCGAGCAGCAGGTCCTGCACGTTCCAGTACACGCCCGAGAAGAGCGGCGTGTAGACGCTGCGGCCGTCGATCAGGACCAGCAGCTTGTTGGTGAATCGCCCGTTGAAGCCGCGCGCCGCGATCGCCCACTTGTTCTCGTCGATCCGGGCGACCTCGAGCCCCGGTGCCAGCCGCAGCGCCTCGGGGATGTTGCGGGCCCCGGAGCGGCGGATGTCGTCCTGCGTGATCACGAAGATGGCTGCGGCTGCCACGCCCAGCTTCTGCTCGCGTTTCGAGACTGAGGTGACCTTCAGGTTCATCAAGTCTTCCAGACTGATCGCGGTCACGTCCGGGAAGTCCTGCGCCCAGACGGTGCCACAGAGCAGGCTCCCGGCCAGGGCGGCGCTGAGGGCGCGCTTCAGGGGTTTGGCAAACAGCGTCATCGTGACTTCTCTCCAACAACGGTGAAGACGTTCGAATACGTCAACGTATCCGGCCGCCGCAGGTAGCTCAGAAATCTCCGAACTTCCTCGTCGGCTTCGTACCCGCTCCCGAGCGCCTCCTGCATCCGAGGCTTGGCAATTTCCAGCTTGAGTTCCCACTGCTTGAACTGATTCGCGTCGATGGTCCCGGCAATCAGGTGGTAGCACTCCGCCTGCACCCGGACGTTGTCGAGGCCGGCATTGCGGGCCAGCCAGAACAACTTGCGCCCCACGAACGGGTCGAACCCGCTCTGTTCCAGGCTGGTCAGCACCCGCCGGACCGTCTGCTGCATCAGGGCGTCTTCCGGGTAATGCCAGACCAATTGCCCATCCAGGTCCTGCATCATCACGGTCCCCCCGGGCTTGCAGACCCGGACCATCTCGTCTACCGCCTTCTCCTTATCGGCCACGTACTGCAGAAGCATGCGGGTGTAGACCACATCGAAGGATCCGGACTCGAACGGCATCTGCTGGACGTCCCCCCGGAAGAACTGCATCCGGCGGTTTCCCGTGTTCCGTTCCTGGGCCTGCTGGACCCGGAGGGGGCTCAAATCCAGGCCGGTCCCCCTGATGCCGCGATCGACCTCGGACGCGGCCCGGAGGAGGACACCCGGCCCGCAGCCGACGTCGAGCAGCTCCGCGCCGGGGACGAGGTGCGGCCGCAGGTACGACCGCACCCAGACGTCCGGGTCGATCTTCTGTTCGAGCCGGGACCCTTCGCGCGGGTCTTCCATGATGTAAGTCGCCAGAGCAGCCGATGAGCGCGCCATGTAATCCCTTGTCTCGCGTTATGCAGTGAGCGTGGAAGCGATGCGGTGGCGCTGCTCTCGCTGCAGCAGCCGCGTATAGAAGCTGTCGACGTAGCGGGACAGCGCCGGCTGTCCGTCTTCGAGCCAGATGCCCTGGCAGTAGGTGCGCAGGAGATCGCCGCCGCAGGCGAGGAGCGCCGACGCGGATGCCTGGTCGGCGACCACCGGGATGTCGTGCAGCGCGCAGTCGTCATAGGCCGGACCGGCCGCCTGCATCAGCGCCGTGGTCACGTCCGCGGCTTCCGCCGGCGTCAGCCGCGGGCTGACCAGCAGGTCGCAACGGTTCTCGAGGAAGCTGAAATTCAGGCCGAGAGGACCGCGATAGGCCAGCGCAGCGCCGATGGCGTGCGGCAATCCCTTGCGATACGCCAGCCACACCTGCCGCGTGCGCCGCAGGCCCGCCGCGCGATAGAGACGATCCACCAGGGCCAGCTCGACATCGCGATCGAGTTCTTCGGAGGTGACATAGAGACGGCCGCGCGCCTCGGTGGCCAGTGCACAGAGCGTTTGCCGCTGCGACGGGTCGTAGGCTTCGACCTGCACCGAGCGAATCCGCTTGGCCGGCAGCGAACGCGGCACGGCGAAGTACATGTGCTGACGGACGGATGCGAACGACTCGCCGACGGCGTCCTCCATCGACCCGAAAACACGCGCCGGGAAGCGATTCTCGGGACGGAACCAGTTCTGCTGCGAGGTGCCGAGCCGCAGCCGGATGCAGCGTGCCATGCCGCCCAGCATCACGCCGCGTGAGCGCAGCGGATCGCGCTCGCAGACCAGGTGCTGCCACACCCAACTGTCATACGTCGTGCGCCAGACCGCGATCGACGCGATGCCGTCCTGATCGTCGGCGGACGAGAGGATGTAAAGCAGCGACCCCTCGGCAGCCAGCATGCGCAGCCAGTTGTCGCGCACGGCGTCGAGATGCGGCAGCAGGCGAGCCGCCTTCGCCGGGTAGAGAAAGCCGGTGCGCTCGTACAGCCCAAACAACTGATCGACGCTGAGTGCATTCACGCGCACTTCGCGTTCGACGTCGTCCGGTCGGTACGACTTGTCGATCCTCGAGCAACTCACAGCCGCAGGTCGCATTACCTCTCCCCGTTTCTTTCGGTCGCAGCCGCGCTGGACATGCATTCGCCGGGCGCGGACACGCATCGGGGCGCCGCATGACACACACGTCTCGCGGCGCCGTCGTTCATCAGAGCTCCAAACGACTCTTTGTTTCGATGAGGACCAATAGCGTGAAACGTGCCACTTGCGAAACATTTGATTGGCGGGGATCTAGGAGACGCTGGAGTCCTACGCCCTGTCCCGGAGTGGACCATGGTGGCGGGGCGAGGCACCGCACATCGCGGACAACTGTTGCAGTTGCAAGCGGTTGAAGGCGGTGATCGGTTTTGGCACGCGCATGTTCCGTTGTAAGCCGCGACGCGGGCCCGGATGTCATGCGATGCAAGTGGACGCCGCGAGATGACGCGAGTGATCACGCCACAGTGGGCGTTGTGCCGAACTCACACATGCGATCGCGGATTCGTAACTCGGAGTTGGTGTGGATGCGTGTGTGCAGGTGCGGGAAGTGGCGTGCCGTCACGCGCGAGGAGGTACCGGAGGTCTCAGAGGAAACGGTTCAACAGGAGGAACGGAGAAACGGAGACGAACGGAGGCGGTTGACCGGCTCGCGGCCCTACGGGCCGCCTCGGTCACATGAAGAAGCCCAGAGACAAACCGCCGACGTGATCCAGGGCGGCTTGTCTCCGGGCTTCTTCACGCGACCAGGCCGAAGGCGGCCAGCCGGCAACCGCTCGTGCGCCGCAGTCCACCCGAAACCCTCCGTTCGTCCCCGTTTCCCCGCTCCTCCTGTGAGACCGTTCCCTCCGCAAACTCCGATAACGCGGGAAGGACTAGACGTGAACGCCTGGAACGATGTCCTTGATCTCGAGCGGCGCCGGCGTGAAGCAGAGGACGAACATCAGTACCGCGAACGCTGCGAGCCACAGGCGCGTGCGATCCAGCGGCATGTGTTCATCCCAGACGCGCGGGTGTCGCGGGCCGAAGACGATGAGCATCGCCACCGACAGCACCGTCCAGATGACCCATGAGTGCGAGACGAACACCGTGAGCGTCACCAGGCACAGCACCGTGGCGAACGTCACCGTGGTGCTGCGATGTCCGAGCACCGCGTACGAGATGTGCCCGCCATCCAGTTGCCCAAGCGGAAACAGATTGAGTGCGGTGGCGAGCATCCCGAACCATGCCGCAAAGACCATCGGGTGCATGTTGACCGTGTAGCCGTCGGCGATTGCGCCGAAGCGGATCCACTCCGCCGCCTTGAACAGCAGCGGCTCGCCGAACTCGATCACGGTTCCACGGAACTGTGGTGGAATCGGCACGACGTTCGACAGGTACATGCCGAGCAGCAGCAGCGGAATCGCCACGACGAAGCCGGCGATCGGTCCGGCGATGCCGATGTCGAACAGGGCGCGCTTGGTGGGGATCGGCTGCCGGATGCGGATGACGGCTCCCAGTGTTCCCGTCAACACCATCGGCATTGGGAGAAAATAGGGGAGCGACGCGTCCACGCCGTAGTATCGGCACGCGAAGTAGTGCCCGAATTCGTGCGACCCGAGAATGAGGAGGACCGGCACGCTGTACCAGAAGCCGCGAATCGCGAGCTGTCCGGCCGTCAGCAGCAACTGCCGGTCGCTGAAGCCGACGCTGAAGGAGACGTAGTGCATCTGGCCTACGTAGGTCGCGGACCACAGCGTCAGCAGGAACAGGACGATGTACTTGAGCGTCCCCTCGCGACGGGCCGGCAGCGGCGGTACGAAAACCGGCTCGGAGAGGCGTGGGGTTGTCGCGAGGAACTCGTCGACAGGAGATGTCGACGGATCCGGCAAATCCAGACGGGAAGGGTCCAGGGTCGTTTACCCGATATTCTGAAGGTCCTTGCCCGGCTTGAATCGGATCGTCCGCCCGGGCGGGATGCGGACTTCCTTGCCGGTCCTGGGGTTACGGCCGATCCCGCGCTTCCGCGGCTTCACCTGGAAGACCCCGAAGCCACGCAGTTCGATTCGGTCGCCGCGCTGCATTGAAATCCGCATGGCGTCAAAGACGGCATCGACGGCTACCTCGGCCTTGACCTTGGTGATATCGGCGATTTTCGAGACTTCGTTGACGATGTCGACCTTGATCATGCGGAAGCTGGCCTCTGCGCAAGAACGTCCTTCGATTACGCTCAGACCGTCCTGAGCGATCGACCCAGGGTCTTGTCCCGAGTAACGTCGAAGGATTTGTCCCGGGTGAAGTCGAAGGACGGTAACTATCGTATAAAGAGTGAGTTAGCCTGTCAACCGAGCGATAAATCACCCCCTGAATCGTGGCCAGAACCCTGCCTGCCGTCGTGCTGGTCGGCCGCCCCAACGTGGGCAAGTCGACGCTGTTCAACCGTCTCACGCGGACGCGCCGCGCGATCGTCACGGCGATTCCGGGGACGACGCGCGACGTGATCGCCCAGCGCGCCGAGTGGCAGGGCGCGCACTTCGAACTGACCGACACCGGCGGCATGTTCGGGGCGAGCGAGGATCCGCTCCACGAACTCGTACTCGAGCGCGGCCGCCGCGCGATCGTCGACGCGGATCTCCTTGTGTTCGTTGTGGATGGCCGCGAAGGCCTGGTTCCCGGCGACGCCGAAATCGCTCGCGTGGTGCGCGAAGCCGGGAAGGCCGCGGTACTCGCGATCAACAAGAGCGACGACCGCCGCGCCCGTGCCGGCGCGATGGAGTTCTTCCAGCTCGGCTTTGAACCGGTCTTCGAGATCTCCGCCGAGCATGGTGAAGGCGTTGGCGATCTGCTGGAGGCGATCGTCGCTCGCGTCGGGAAGCGGATCGATCCCGGTGAGTCCGCAGGGCGTGATCCGAGCGGTCCCGTCGACAACGGCATGACCGACGCCGCGAACGAGCCGGAAGTCTCGATCGCGATCATCGGCCGGCCGAATGCCGGCAAGTCCTCGCTGGTCAACCGCTTGCTGCGCGAAGAGCGGATGATCGTCAGCGAGATGCCGGGCACGACCCGCGACTCGGTCGACACCGTGCTCACGTGGCATCGCCGCAAGTTCCGGATCGTCGACACCGCCGGTATCCGTCGTCCGGGCCGCGTCGCTCGCGGCGGGCAAGTGGAATCCATCAGCGTTCTGCTGGCGAGGAGATCCATCGAGTCTGTCGATATCGTGGTGCTCGTCGTGGATGCCGCGCAGGGCGCGACCGATCAGGATGCGACGATTGCCGGCGAGGCCGATCGGTTGGGCAAGGGCATCATCATCGCGGCGAACAAGTGGGACCTGATGAAGGAGAACGGTCCCGACTTCGTCAAGGAGTTCGACGAGGCGCTGCGGCGCCAGGTCAAGTTCCTCGACTACGCGCCGGTGCTCCACATCTCGGCGCGAACCGGCGAGCGCGCGTCGAAGCTGCTCGAGATGATCGACAGGGTGGCGGCGTCGCGGCGGCAGCGGGTGACGACCGGCGACCTCAATCGCTTCGTCGAACGGATCACCGCCCAGCACCCGCCCGTCAGCCCGGGTCATCGTCACGTCCGCGTGATGTATGCGGCGCAGACCAACGTGGCGCCGCCGACGTTCGTGTTCTTCACCAACGTCGCGACCAGCTTTCATTTCTCCTACCTGCGCTATCTCGAGAACCGCATTCGCGACGAGTTCGGCTTCATGGGCAGTCCGATCCGGATCCAGGTGCGCGCACGACGCCGCGACGGACCAGACGCGAAGGACGCCGACGCTGTTGCCGGTTCCAAGAAGGGCACGCCAGGGGGCGTCAAGGTCAAGACCCGCCGGCGTGTCGGGGCGGGTCCTCGGGCGCGCGCGAAGAAGCGCGTCGGGGCGGGTGTTCAGACCCGCCCGAAGAAACCCGTAGGGGCGAGAGTTCAGACCCGCGCGGCATCGAAGCGACACAAAAAGCCATCGTGACGCGCGCGATCCTGCTCACGCTCGTCGTCGCGCAGGCAGCCGTCGCCCCGCGCATCGCTCCTGTCGCCGATCGCGACCTCACGGATCAGCAGCGCGCGATCATCGCGTCGTACGTGCGGCCCGGTCAGCTCACGAACGACGTCCGCGTGCTGCTCACGCATCCCGACTCGGTCCCCGCCGTCGTCCCCTTCGCCGATTACATCGCGTTCCAGACGACGCTGCCCGCGCACGATCGGGCGGTGTTGATGCTGCGGACGGCGTGGCTCTCGCGGTCACCTTATCTATGGGCGAAGTACGCCACGGCCGCGAAGTCGTTGAGTTTGCCGATCGACCTGAGCCGGCTTGCGGCGACCACGATCGCCGCTGACGATTCATTCGACGCGGTGCTGCTTCGCGCCGCCGACGCCTTACATCGCCAATCGTTCATCGACGATGCGACCTGGATGGCGATGGCCGCGCGCTACAGCACGGAGCAGTTGCTGGACGCGGTGTTCACCGTCGCCAATACGACGATGCTCGCCGGCCTGACGACTAGCGTGAGCGTTCCCATCGATGCGGCGTTTGCCGCGCCGCCGCCTGTGTGGCCCGTTCCAGGTGACGTCGTCCGCAGCCATCAGGCGCTGAGCGCGCCCCGCATCGAGCCGCTCGAGCAGACGTTCTGGACCGGCGAATTGCGGGTGCTGCTCGATCCCGATGCGACCGGACGACCGATCGCGACCATCTACCGGACGCTGGCGAAGCACCCGGCGCTCTACCGGCCCAGGCAGGAGCTGTCGGAGTACATCCGCACCAGGAACACGCTGCCGCCGCGGCTGCGCGAGCTGGCGATCCTGCGGATCGGCGCGCTGTGCGGATCGGACTACGAGTGGAGCGCGCATGCGCCGGCCGGCAGGGCGGCGGGTTTGACCGATGCCGAAATCCGGCGGATCGCGACGACGCCGCTCGCGTCGACATCGAACGCGCCCCTGGCCGGCTGGAATCCGCGCGACGCCAGCGTCATCAGGGCCGCCGACGAGCTCTATGGGTTCGACGTCATCTCCGGGCCGACGTGGACCGCGCTGTCGAGGGATCTGGATCCCCGTCAGCGGATCGACCTGCTGATCACCATCGGCGGCTACCGCATGGTGTCGATGGCGCTGAACACCCTGGGCGTGCCGCTCGAGGCGAATAACGAGCGTATTCCGCGCTGAATCACCTGCTATACTACGGGTTCAATGACCCCGAAGCTGTTCAAGGCGACGGAAGTCTGCGAGCTGGCGCAGTTGCAACCGTACGTGCTGCGCTCGTGGGAGAAGGAGTTCCCCGGCATCGGGGTGCAGAAGATCTCCGACGGCCAGCGTCTGTACCGACAGTCCGACGTCGACCAGGTGCTGCGGATCAAGCAACTGGTGTTCGGCGAGGGATTGACGCTGTCAGGCGCGCGCCGGCGCCTCGAAGAGACCGCACCGGCGGCGGCCGCATCGGCCGGGGTGACCGACGATGAAGTGGCCGAGGTGCTCGAGGCGCTGGCGTCGGATGCGCGGACGCGAATCGCGCACGTGCGGCACGGGCTGCAGTCGATCCTGACGCTGCTGTCGGGTGCGCCGGGTACTCGCGTGGTGGTCGTGGACGACGACTATCAGCTGCAGGCGCCGGTGACGCGCCCGCCGGTGAAGAATGGGGCGTCGCGACCGATCGCCGCCGTTCGAAGCGCCGCGCGCAAGAGCGCGAGCAGCCGCAAGACGGCGCCGATGAAGACCGCCGCGCGCCGCAAGGCCGCGCCGGCCGCCAAGCGCAAACGCGCCTCGGCGTAAGAACCTGGTTCGCGGGTTCCCCGGTGCGTGGGTGCACCGGTTCTGGTTCTCGGGTTCGCCGGCGCGACGGTTCACGGGATGTAGCGCAGCCTGGTAGCGCACCTGACTGGGGGTCAGGGGGTCGCAGGTTCGAATCCTGTCATCCCGACCAATTTTTCAAGGTCTTTTCCGGTCACATGGGTGACGGATTATTCCGAGCACATAGGTAACACTTTCGAGCCGAAGGGATTCTCGATCGGCTCCACTCGTCCCACCTCGTGTCGAAGTAGCCCAAATCGTAGTGCATAAAGGTGACGAGCCAGACATGCTCGCCGACCTGGGTCACGCCGACGTTCTGGCCGGCGAAGACGTGACTGAGATTGATCTTGCGGCCATGGAAGCAGATGCGGCCGCAGTACGTCACGGTGAAGGTGGCGTCGGCGAACGGGTATGGCCTCATCGAGCGCCGTTTCGGTGAGGTCGTTGGCCTTACGCAGCAGGCCGCGCAACCACGGCGATGCCACAGACGTTCAGACTGTCAATGTCGCTCGGGCGGTACCGGACAGCAGAAACGTCACTTCTCGCTGGAGCGCACACGGCCGCGGAATCGCCAGAACAGGCCG
>DATJEU010000020.1:0-80792 GCA_035496255.1 Vicinamibacterales bacterium | reverse complement strand
GTGGTAGCCCGCGCGGAGGAGGGTCGCGGCAGCGCGGTGGGCGACGCGGACGAGCGGACAGGTGGCTTCGACCACCGTCAGCCCCAGCGCGCGGGTGCGGTCGAGCATCCGCAACGACGTGCCGTGGGCCGTCACCATCAGCGTGGGCGTCTTGACCTGCGTGAGGTCCTGCGCCACTGCGATGCCCTTGGCCGCGAGGGCGCCGAGAACGGTGGGGTTGTGGACGAGGTCACCGAGAATCGTCAAGGGACCGTCGGCGGCGTGCTCGAGGGCGAGCGCGATGGCGTCGCGGACCCCGAAGCACATGCCGAGATGGGCGGCCCGAACGACCTGCATGCGCACGAGGATACACAGGCCACTCTACTCTGTAAAGTTATTTACATCAGCCCCTGCGGCCCGCGACGACCGCCCGTCCGGAACCGACCCGACGGCCCCCCTACGGGACCACCGGCAGCAACATCTCCACGGCCGTCCCCTGGCCGCGGGCGCTCGTCACGGCGATCGTCCCGCCAACGAGTTCGACGTTGCGTTTGGCGATCGGCAGGCCGAGGCCCGTGCCGGTCGCCTTCGTCGAGAAGTACGGCTCGAACGCGCGCGCCAGCGCCTCGTCGTCCATGCCCACTCCGGTATCGGCCACGCGGATCCGCACGAACCGGCCCTCGGCGCTCGCCGATACCGACAGCATGCCGGCGCTCCCCATCGCGTGCAGCGCGTTCTCGACGATGTTGGTGAGCGATCGGCCGATGAGCGTGCGATCGATCCGCACCCGCGGCAATCCCGCGGGAATGTCGATCGTGAAGCCGATGCGATCGGTCAGTCCGAGTCGATACGGATCGACGATCTCGTGCAGCATCTCGCTCACGTCCACGTCGGTCAGCTTTGCCGTCGGCGAGGAGGCGAAACTCGAGAACTCGGACGCAATCTGCCGCAGCAGCCTGACCTGCTGCAGGATGGTGGCGACGCACTCCTGCAGGATCGGACTGAGCGGCTCACCGCGATCCGCATGAACGCGTCGCAGGTGCTCGGCGTTCAACTGAATCGGCGTCAGCGGATTCTTGATCTCGTGCGCCACCTGCCGCGCCATCTCCGCCCACGCCTCGAGGCGGTGCGTTCGTTCGAGCTCGCCGCGCTGGCGCTGCAGTTCGTCGGCCATGCCGTTGAAATCTTCGACCAGCCGCCGCAGTTCGTCGGAAGACGTCGCCGCCACGCGCGCGTCGAGGTCGCCGCGGGCAATCCGCCGCGTGGCGCGCGTCAGGCGATTCACCGGGTCGGCAATGCGTTCGGCCATCCGGTAGCCAAGCCATGAGCCCCCCAGAATGAACAGGAGCGCGGCCAGCAGGACGCGGCGATCGAAGGTGTCGATCTGATCTTCGATCTGCCGCTCACGTGAGGTCAGCGGCACGGTGAGCGTCGCGTCCTTGCGATCGACGGTCAGCGGCGTCGCCGCGACAAGGTAGTCGATCGGACCGACGTTCTCGCGCGTCACGATCGCCGCTTCGCGGCGAAGCATCAGGCCGTCGTAGATGTCCGGTGGCGTCCGCGTCGGCAGCAGGTCCGATGCAAAGAGCGTGCGCTCACTCGTGGCCAGCAGATGCGAGCCGACGAAGATGTTGGCGTCCTGATCGATCAGCCGGCTGATCCAGACCATCAGGTTGTCGTCGACCGGCACGCGCTGCTGCGCCGCACGAGGCGCAATCAGATCTTCGACCAGCCGGCGTGCTGCCGCGGCGGTGCGAACCGCCTCCTGGGCGACGCTGCGCCGCATCTCGTCGGCGACGTACTGCCGGGTGACGAACGCCAGCGCCGCCACGGGCAGGATCACGGCGGCCACAAACGCCAGAAAGAGCTTGCGGTAAAAACTCGCGCGAACTTCGCGCAGCAGCTTTGGCGCCGTGGTCGTGCGGCGTCCCAACCATCCGAACAGACCGCTGCCGGCCAGCAACAAGAGGTACGTTCCGGCGGAGAGCACGGTCAGTTCCGCGAGGTTGGCCAGGTGTCCAAGCGGCGAGACCACCGGAAACCCGAGCGCGTAGATGCCGAACCGATCGCTGAGCAGGTAGACGTCGTAGGCATCCGGCCCGCGCCGAAGGCGCGTCCAGATCGGCGCATGCGACTGCTGCTGCCGCGCAAACGCATCGTCGGTCAGCGGCCACGCCGCATCGCTCGAGTAATAGAGCGGAGTTCGGCTCCAGCCGTAGACGGCAAATTCGATATCGCGGCCCAGCGCGCCTTCGCTCGCCATGTCCTGCGGCCGCAGCAGCTCGACGTACGGCGTGTCGGACTGAATGAACGTCAGGTTCGCGTAGTCCAGCATCGCGTGGACGATGACGGAGCCGACGATGCGCGAGGGATCGCCGTTGACGCACAAGGCACGGCCCGCATGCAGCACGCGCCGGTTGTCGGCGAAGAACGGCGTCACCTCCTCGAACAGATCCCAGTCGCACGTCTGTTCCTCGGATCGGGGCGTCCCCGTGAGATCCTCCGGCAGGTTGAACGCGAAGCGGCTGACCAGCCGGCCTTTCGGGCCGTAGAGTTCGACCGAGGACGTGATCGGCAGCTCCGCCAGCGCCGTCGTCTGCCACACCTGGAATGCGCGATCGTTGACCGATTCGCCCTCGGCCGGCGGGACGGCGATGAGATCCGCGAGCCCCGGGTTCGCATCGATCTGATCCAGGCTGGTGCGCATCTCCATCTTCAGCGTCTCGCGCTGGTTCTTCGCTTCGGGTGCGAAGCGGGTCTCCACCAGTTGCGACTTCTCGTCCCAGGCGACCGCGAAGACCGTCGGATAGAACGCGAACGCCGGGACGATCAACCCGACCGTCAGCAACATCAGCCGGAACGCCTGCGTCCCGTGACGATAGCGGGCTTCGATCCGCGTCATCGACCAGGCAAGGCCGACGACGACGAGGGCCGCACCGGCGAGCGCGAACTGACGGCCGTCGAGCGGGAGCTGCCAGAGCTGCCAGGCCACGAGCGGCGCCAGCCAGGCCAGCACCGTCACCGCACGCAGCGCCCACGACCGGCGCGAGACGCGCCAGGGGAGCAGTGCCGCGCGCAACACCAGCACGCCAAGCGCCGCGACCGCTGCGTGTGCGATGACCAGCCCGACCTGCAATGCCATCCGGGCGCTGTCCCACGGGTGCAGCGAGAAGTGCAGAAGATCGAGCAGCGACGCGTGCGCAATCGTGTCGCGAATGAGCGCCTGATGACCGACCAGAAGCGCCGCGAGCACCGCACCGGCGCCAAGCTGGGTGACGACGAACGGCATCAGATGTGACGACGCCGCGTGTCCTGGCCAGGCGCGATCGATCCGCCACGTCTCGACGGCGAAGAACAGCAGGCCGACAATCGCGCCGACCGTCAGCGCGTCGAGCAGAAAATCAAACGGTGACGCGAGATACGACTCGAACAGCGGCGATGCATAGGCCGCGGCGGAGAAGATCGGCGCATCGCTCCAGTCTGCCGGTGAGGCCCACCGCAGGAGGACCCGTCCGGCGATGATGGCGACGATGGCCAGCGTGAACGCCGCCAGGTACTGCCGTCTGGTCCGCGCGCGATTGCGCCAGTCCAGCAGGGGAGCCGTCAGCAGCAGCGCCGTGATGGCGATCACGATCAACGTGAGGGACTGGACGGCGTCGCTCCAGTGATCCCGGCGCGCTTCCAGGTCGCCGGTCGAGAGGGTGGCGGTGAGCAGGCGCTGTCCGCCCGGCGTCACAACATCGAAGCTGTCCGCTTCGGTTCGGGTTCGCGCACCGGCGGTGAGCTCCACGTCCGCCAGCCGCGTCGGCAACCGGAACGCGCCGGTACCCGCCAGCGACGAATTGCCGGACGGTGCGGCATTTGGAATCGACACCTCCGTCGCCACCGTGCCGATACGCGTGGGGCCGTCGGCAATCGGGGCGGCGTACACCAGGCGCAGCCCCTTCGCCGTCTGGATCACGAACCACGATTCGGCCGCCGTGAACTTGTCGAGCGGGATATCGGAGGGTCGACCGGCCCAGGCAACCGGTTGTCGGAGGATGTCGTACACGGTGACCGCGGCGTCGCCATCCGGACTCGCCGGCACGGCGTCTCGAGTCGCGGCAAAGAGCGTCCGTATCGCGGTCACGTCGTCCTGCAAGGCCGGGCGGAGGGCGGGGGACGTGACTGCCTGCCGGGCGGACGTCTGCAGGGCGGCCGCGCGGACGGCAAAGAGCTCGCGGACCTCCTGTTCGACGCGTTGGCGCGCGTCGGCAGGACTTCCTCCAAGCATGGCCCGCTGCAGCGCCAGTCCGCCGAGGAACAGGAACAGGGCGCAGCCGGCGCCGGCGATGGCAATGCGCGCGAATGTTCGCGTCACGGCAGCACCATTGTTACCATTAATCGTCCCGTGTCCCTCCGCTCCAGCGTCAAGCCCATATTGAAACGCGGGTGTCTCGTGGCCGCCGCCAACTGGCCGGTCACGCTGGTGCAATCCGCGGCCGATTCGCTGTTCAAGCTGCTGATCGCGATTCCGCTGGTGGGCGGCGTCTTCCTCGTGGCCCTGGCCGTCGGCGCCGAACCGCGATCGCTCTTCACCCTGACCTGGCGCGAACTGGCCGCCACGATCGTCGGCTCCCTGGTCTCGCATCCGGCGATGCTGCTGATGTTCCTGCTGTCGCTGGCCACCGTGGGGATTGGCGGGTCGTTGTTCGTGTTTCTAATCAAGGGCGGCACCATTGGCGTGCTGGTCGCCGGCGACGCGGCCGCCGGAGCCATCGAACAGCCGCCGCTGCACTTCGACACGGTCGCCCGCGCATCGAAGTTCTCGATCGATCTGTTCACCGACCGGGCGCAGAAGCTGTTCCCGGCGTATGCGCGCCTCGGCTTCGCGCTCATGCTCGTGTACCTGGCGTCGGGCCTCCTGTATCTGGCCGCGGTGTTCGCGAGCCGGGCCAGTTGGGCGGTCACCGCACTGCTGACCATCGCGTTCGTCGCTTGGATCACCGTCGTCAACGTCGTCTATCTGCTGGTGCAGATCATCATCGCCGCCGAAGACTGCGGTGTGCGCGCCGCCGCCCGGCGAACGGCCGCCTTCGTCCGGCAGGAGCGATACATCGTCGGCGCGGTGTTCCTCGTGATTCTGGCAATGGTGATCGTCGCGACCGGTGCGTCGATCCTGGCCGCGGCGTCGCTCAACGTCATCATGTTCGTCCCGTTCGTGGGGCCGGCGCTTGGCCTCGCCAGCCTGCCGCTGCAGCTGCTCGCGTGGATGCTGCGCGAGATCGTCTTCGAGTACATCGGCCTGGCGTCGGTCGTGGCCTACTTGAAGCTGTATCGCGATTTTGCCGCACGGCTGGAGCCAGCCCGGGCCAACGTGGGCCAGCACTCGCTGGTGGCGAACTCATAGTGAGGGACTTCGCGCACTACCTGTCGGACACCGGACGCCACCTGCAGGAGTCCGCCATCCGCCGGATGGGCACCGTCGTCGCGAAGCCGGGCGACCTGGTGTCGTTCGCGCCGGGGTACCCGGACCCGTCCGCGTTTCCCTGGCACGAGCTGCACGATATCGCGGGCTCGTTGCTGACGGGGCATGACGGATCGACGCTGCAGTACGGTCCGACACGTGGGTATCAACCGCTGCTCGAGGCGATCGTCGGCCTGCTGGCGCAGCGCGGTATCACCGCCTCGCTCGACGAGCTGATCATCACCAGCGGATCGCAGCAGGGCATCGACCTCGCTGGCCGCGTGCTGGTGAGCCCGGGTGAAGTGGTGCTGGTCGAGCTGCCGACCTTCACCGGCGCAATCGCGGCGTTCAAGAACGTCGCCGCCGACGTGGTCGGCGTCAGGCAACAGCCGGATGGCATCGACCTCGACGATCTCGATCGCGTCTGGCAACGGGAACACGCCGCGGGCAAGACGATCAAGCTGCTGTATCTCGTACCCAACTTCCAGAATCCCACCGGCGTCCTCATGAGCCTCGACAAGCGACGGCGGGTCGTCGCCTGGGCGGACCGGCGTGACGTGCTGATCGTCGAGGACGATCCATACGGCTCGCTCTATTTCGAGGACGCGGCGACGCCGGCGGAAACGCGTCCCGTGCGCGCCGACGACCGGTCGGGACGTGTGCTCTACCTGAGCACGTTTTCGAAGACACTCGCGCCCGGCCTGCGGGTGGGGTGGATGGTGGCTCCGGCGCCGCTCGTCGAACGATTCGACACGGCGAAGCAGGGCACCGATCTCACGTCGGGCATCCTCGATCAGCGCCTCGTCTACGAAGCCGTCCGGCGCGGCGTCGTCGAACGTCTCGCGCCGCGGCTGCGGGCGATCTATCAGGAGAAGCGCGTGGCGCTGGAGGCCGAGCTCCGGCGGCTGCTCGGCGATCGCTTGCAGTGGCATTCGCCGAAAGGCGGCTTCTTCGTCTGGGCGACCCTGCCTCCAGGCGAAGACGATGAGCAGCTTCTTGCTCGCTGCCTGACGCACGGCGTGATCTTCGTCGTCGGGAGTGCCTTCTACGTTGACGGCACCGGTCACGACACGATCCGCCTGTCCTTCTCGGCCCCGAGCGTCGACCGCATTCGCGAGGGCGTGACCCGCCTCGCCGCCGTCATGCGATCGGCCTGATTCACCGCCCGCTACGCGGGCGGGGACGGGTCTGAAGACCCGTCCCTGCGGACGGCCCCTCCGAGGATTTCACTTCGCAGGCGAGGCGAGCGGCGATGATTCGCGGGTGAGGGGCTTGCCGGGTAGCACCGTGAGTGGAACCGCCGGCGGTTCACGAAACATCATGCCGGTTGGACGAAGCCCGATCGCTCGACCCTCGGCGGTGATGACGACGGCGGCGACGCGAAAGGGTCGGAGAAGCGGATCGATCAGCGGCGGACCTTTGAGCACCGGCGGCACGCTGGCGCCCGGCGCATTCGGGGCGATGTACGACCCCAGCGAGCTGCCGGTCTTCGCATTGAACGCCGTCATCGCCGGTGACACGCCAAAGACCACGACAATGCCGCCGAACGCCATCGGCGGCGCATTCGGCCGCGTCGTCAGCGGCTGCTTCCACCGCTGGTTGCCGTTGCGGCTCAGCGCGCGCAGCAAGTTGTCGAGGCCAACGTAATAGATGTTGTCGCCGTCGGCCGCCGCGCCGATCACGTCACCGCCGATCATGTCGGCGCCCCACATCCACTCTCGCTTGCCGTTGCGCACATCGAGCGCGTAGAAGGCGTTGCTGGTGGAGCCGACGAACAGACGATCTTTCCCGACCGCCGGCGTACTCAACTGGCCGTCGAGTTGCCGCTGCCACTCGACCGTACCATTGGTCCTGGACAGTGCTGCGACGGCGCCGGCGCCGACGTTCAGGTAAACGGAATCGTGGTCGGCGGCAAGACCCATTGGCGGCTTCACGCCCTTCACCTTGACCGACCACGCCTGGCTGCCATCGGCCACGTGCAGCGCCACGACATCCTCGTTTTCGAGGACGGCCACGATCAGGTCGCCGGTGCTGAGCGCCGCGACGATCGGGTTCGATCGCAACGGCGTCCGCCACACCGGATCACCGGTGGCGCGATCGAGGGCGAGGACTTCGTCCGTCCGCAACAGGATCGCGACGTTGGCGGCCAGCGCGATCGGCAATGCCGTCTCGGCATCGTTGGTCCACGCCGTCTCGCCGGTCTCGCGCTCGAGCGCGACGATGCCGTGTTCCTGCAGCGGAATGTAGACGCGTTGACCGTCGAGGGCGCCGGCGGCCACGGGAGGCGACGGCAGCGTGACCAGCCACGCCTGTTCGGCGGGGAGCAGCGGCGCGGGAAGCGCCTCGGTTTTGCGCTTCGGTTGTTGGCCCGAAACGTCCACCATAACTAGCGTCATGAGCAGTGCAGTGACGCAAGATATGGGGTGGGACGGGCGCAACACCTCGTATAATAGCGCGGTCGCCGCCTTCGTTCGGGGCTTCGGCGAGCACGCTCCCGCTCATCCGACACCGTGACACATCAAACCATCCTCGTCCTGGACTTCGGCTCGCAGTACACCCAACTGATCGCGCGGCGCCTTCGCGAACTCTCGGTCTACTCTGAAATCGTGCCGTTCAGCACGCCGATCGAGGCCATCCGAGCGAAGAACCCTGCCGGCATCATCCTGTCTGGCGGACCAAGCAGCGTGTACGACGAAGGCGCGCCGAAGTGCGATGCGGCGCTCTTCGATCTCGACACGCCGGTCCTCGGGATCTGCTACGGCATGCAGCTGATGACGCTGACGCTCGGCGGCCAGGTCCGGCGGTCGGGACACCGGGAGTTCGGGCACGCGCTCGTGACGGTCGCGGCGGAGACTCCAACGCTGTTCACCGCCGTGCCGGCGCAACTGCGCGTCTGGGCGAGTCATGGCGACGATGTCGCCGGTGTGCCGCCGGGATTCGAGGTCGCGGCGACGAGCGCGACGGCACCGATCGTCGCGATGGAATCGCGTGAGCGCGATCTCTACGCGCTGTTGTTCCATCCGGAAGTCGTCCACACCGATCACGGCCTCGAGATCCTGAAGAACTTCGCGTACAACGTGTGCGGCTGCCGCGGCGACTGGACGATCGCGTCGTTCATCGAGGAAGCGACGGCGCGGATCCGCGACCAGGTCGGACCGAACGGAAAGGTCGTCTGCGGGTTGTCCGGCGGCGTTGATTCCACCGTCGCGGCGATGTTGATCCACCGTGCGATCGGCGACCGCCTGACGTGCATCTTCGTGGACAACGGCCTGCTGCGTCATGACGAAGCCGGCCAGATCCGGAAGCGGTTCACGGAGAAGCTGCGGCTGCCACTCGACTTCGTCGACGCCAGCGATCTCTTTCTCGATCGGCTCGCCGGTGTGACCGACCCGGAACAGAAGCGGAAGATCATCGGCGCGACCTTTATCGATGTCTTCGAGCGCCGCGCCAACGAGCTGGGCGGCTTCAGTCATCTGGGCCAGGGCACCCTGTATCCGGACGTCATCGAGTCGGCGTCCGTCCATGGGCCGGCGGTTGTGATCAAGAGTCACCACAACGTCGGCGGGTTGCCCGAGCGGATGCACTTCAAACTGGTCGAGCCTCTGCGTGACCTGTTCAAGGACGAAGTGCGGCGCGTCGGCGTCGATCTCGGCCTCGACCGCGAGTTCGTCGTCCGCCAGCCGTTTCCTGGACCGGGATTGGCCGTGCGCTTGATTGGCGCGATCACCCGCGAACGGCTTGACTTGCTGCGCCAGGCAGACCGGATCGTGGCCGAAGAGATCCGCCGCGCCGGCTGGTACGAGCGGCTGTGGCAAAGCTTCGCCGTGCTGCTGCCGGTGCAGAGCGTCGGCGTGATGGGCGATGCGCGGACCTACGAGTACACCGTGGCGATTCGTGCGGTCGAGAGCCTGGACGGCATGACCGCCGACTGGGCCCGGCTGCCGCACGAACTGCTGGCGACGATCTCGTCCCGGATCGTCAACGAAGTCCGCGGCATCAACCGCGTCGTCTACGACATCTCGTCGAAACCGCCGTCAACGATAGAGTGGGAATAGAGCCGTTGTGTTCAACGTTCCCGGTTGTGGGTTCCCGGTTCGTGTTCAGGGTTCGGTTCGGGCGCTTCGCGCCTGGTCCTGGCGGCTGCGAACATCGAACCCCGAACCGGGAACCTCGCACCGAACTTGAACACGAACCGGGAACAGAGAAGCTAGAAGCTGGAAGCGTGAAAGGGTTCGCGTGAACGAGTTCGTTCATCTCCACCTCCACACCGAGTTCTCGCTGCTCGACGGGGCGTGCCGCGTCGACGAGCTGCTCGACGAGGCGGTGAAGCTGAAGATGCCGGCGCTTGCGGTCACCGAGCACGGGAACATGTTCTCGTCGGTGGTGTTCCACGATCACGCGCGCGATCGCGGGTTGAAACCGATCCTCGGCTGCGAGGTCTACGTCGCGCAGGGCAGCCGCTTCGACAAGAGCGGACCGCAGACGGAAACCAATCACCTCGTACTGCTGGCGGAGACCTATGAGGGCTGGCAGAACCTGATCAAGCTCTCGTCGGCGGGGTATACCGAAGGCTTCTACTATCGGCCGCGCATCGACAAGGATCTGCTGGCGCAGCATTCAAAAGGACTGATCGGCCTGAGCAGCTGCCTGAAGGGTGAGGTCGCGAGTGCGCTGAAAGTGGAGCAGGCACAGCCGGCGCTCGAGGCGGCGGCGCGGCTGCGCGACATTCTGGGACCCGACAATTTCTTCCTCGAGATGCAGTACCAGGGCATCGAGGAGCAGAAGGTCGTCAACGCCGGTCTCATTCCGCTCGCCCGCAGCCTGAACCTGCCGCTGGTCGCCACCAACGACGTCCACTACCTGCGCCAGGGCGATCACCAGCCGCACGACATCCTGCTGTGCATCGGGTCGGGCAAGACGGTCAACGACGAAAAGCGCCTGCGCTACACCGGCGATCAGTTCTTCCTGAAGACGCCCGAGCAGATGGCCGCCGTCTTCGCCGGCCACGAGGACGCGCTGAAGAACACGCTGCGCGTGGCCGAGCGCTGCAACGTCAAGATTCCGAAGGGCACCAACCATCTGCCGGTGTTCGGCGTGCCCGAGGGCCTGACGCTCGACGACTACTTCGAGCAGGTCGCCCGTGAGGGATTCGCGCAGCGCCTGCCGCGGCTCCAGCAGTTGCAGGCCTCCGGATCGTTGCGCAAGACACTCGACGAGTACCGCGCGCGTCTCGAGTACGAGATCGCGATGATCAAGAAGATGGGCTACACGGGCTACTTCCTGATCGTGTGGGACTTCATCAAGTACGGGCGCGAGCAGGGCATCCCCGTCGGCCCGGGGCGCGGATCGGCGGCCGGCTCGCTGGTTGCCTGGAGCCTGCGGATCACCGACGTCGATCCGCTGCACTACGACCTGCTGTTCGAGCGCTTCCTCAACCCCGAACGCGTCTCGATGCCCGACATCGACGTCGACTTCTGCGAACGCCGCCGCGGCGAGGTGATCGAGTACGTCACCCGCAAGTACGGCCGTGAGAACGTCGCGCAGATCATCACCTTCGGCACGATGAAAGCGAAGGCCGTGGTCCGCGACGTCGGCCGGGCGCTCGACATGCCGTACGCCGACGTCAACAACATCGCCAAGCAGATCCCGCCGGCACTCGACATGACGCTGGACAAGGCGCTGACCGAAAACCCTGTCCTCAAGGACATGGTGGCGAAGGATCCGAAGGTCAAGGAGGTCATCGACGTCGGCCGCCGCCTCGAAGGCATGTCGCGCCATGCGTCGGTCCACGCCGCGGGCGTCGTCATTGCTCCGGGCCCGATCACCGATTACGCGCCGCTCTACAAGGGGGCGCGCGATGAAATCGTCACCCAGTGGAACATGAAGGAGGTCGAGCGGGTCGGCCTCCTGAAGATGGACTTCCTGGGGCTGTCCACGCTCACGCTGATTCACGACGCCCTCACCGAAATCAAGCGGACCGAAGGGATCGATCTCGATATCGACAGCATTCCGCTCGACGACACCCGGACGTACAAGGTGTTCCAGGAAGGCGCGGCGTTCGGGATCTTCCAGTTCGAATCGTCGGGGATGCGCGAGCTGCTGCGGAAGGCGAAGCCCGATCGGCTCGACGACCTGATCGCGCTCAACGCCCTCTATCGGCCCGGTCCGCTCAAGTCGGGCATGGTCGACGACTACATCGCGCGCAAGCAGGGCACCAAGGAGGTCAAGTACGACTTCAAGGAGCTCGAGCCGATCCTCGCCGATACCTACGGCGTCATCGCCTACCAGGAGCAGGTCATGCTCATCGCGCAGGCGCTCGCCGGCTTCTCGCTGGCGCAGGCGGACATGCTGCGCAAGGCGATGGGCAAGAAGGATCCGAAGGTCATGGCGAAGATGCGCGCCGACTTCATGGCTGGCGCCATCGCCAAGGGCGTCAACGAGAAGAAGGCGGGCAAGCTCTTCGACCTGATGGAGTACTTCGCCGGGTACGGCTTCAACAAGTCGCACTCGACGGCGTACGCATTCCTCGCCTACCAGACGGCGTACCTGAAGGCGAACTATCCGAAGCACTTTGCGGCGGCGCTGTTCACCATCGAGGCGCAGAACACCGAAAAGCTCGCGATGTATCTGCAGGAAGCGCGCGACCGCGGCATCAAAATCCTGCCTCCCGACATCAACCGCAGCCAGTTGAACTTCTCGGTCGACAAGGACGAGGATGCCGTCCGGTTCGGATTGACCGCGATCAAGGGGCTCGGCGAGGGCGCGATCAACGCGATCATTGCCGCGCGCGACACGCTCGGCGGCCGCATCCCGTCCCTGCACGCGCTGTGCGAAATCCTCGACCTGCGGATTGCGAACAAGCGCGTGTTCGAGGCGCTGGTGAAGTCGGGGGCGTGCGATTCGCTGGTCAGTACCGCGTTTGATGGCGGGCGGACCCTGTCAGGTCCGCCTGACCAGCCTGACCCTTCGACCAGCTCAGGGTCAGCCCGAGCCGCGTCGAGGGATGACAAGGCTCGCCCCACGCTCGCTAAAATCCGTGCGCAACTGTTCGCGGCAATCGACGGCGCCTGCGACCATGGCGCCCGGCACCAGAAGAACAAGGACCTCGGGCAGTTCGACATGTTCGGCGGCGACGACACCAGTTCGTCGTCGATCGCGGTGCCGCTGCCGGATGTCGCCGCCTGGTCGGAGATCGATCAGCTCAATTTCGAGAAAGAGTCGCTCGGGCTGTACTGGACCGGCCATCCCATCGATCGCTACGCCGCCGACCTCGCCGAATACGGCGCGAAGACGGTGCTGGAACTGAACCCGAAGAAGGAAGAGAACGACGACGACGTGGCGGTGACGGGGACCGGCACCGAGTCGGATCCTGATGCGGCCGTCACAGGCGGGCCGCCAGGGCCCGCCCCGCAGGCTTCGGGGAACAACGGACACAGCGCGAACGGCACCAACGGCAGGCGACACTGGCGCGATCGCGACGGCACCGATGACGTCTCGGTCGGTGGTATCGTGTCCGGCCTTCGCCCGTTGAAGACGCGCAAGGGCGACCGCATGTGCGTCTTCATGCTGGACGACGCCGGCGGCAGCCTCGAGATCGTCGTGTTTCCGGAGACGTTCAAGCAGTGGGGTCACGTCGCCGAGACCGGCGCGCTGGTACTGGTGAAGGGCAAGTTCGAGAAGGACGACGACACCACGCGGATCGTCGCGTCGGAGATCGTGCCGGTCGACATGGTGCGCGAGCGATTGGCCAAGGCGGTCACCATCCGCGTCTCGACCGCACCGGACCGCGCGACCTTCGAACGCCTGTGGGACCTGTTTGGCGAACACAAAGGCGACCGCAAGGTGGCGTTCGTGATCGAGGAGCGCGACCGCGGGATCAAGGTCACCGCCGACGTCAACGGCATCCGCGTGCGCCCGTCGGAACGCCTGGTCTCCGAAGTCGAGAAGATCTGTGGCGCTGGATCGGTCAGCTTGAGATGAGCCTCACCACTCCCAACGCCCAACATCCCTCGCTTCCTCAGCTCCCAAAGTCTCCCACGGGGTTGCCTGGGGGTTGGACGGGCGCCCGAGGTTGGGAGTTGGACCTGCGACAGACGTTGCGCGCTGGAAGTTATCGCCTGCGTGACCGCCCCTGTCACTGCTGCAACTGAGGATCGAAGAGGAGATATGCCGCCCGATACCCTCGAGTTCGAGGAACCGATTGCGCTCCTGCAGAAGGAGATCGAAGCGCTGGCCATGCTGCCGCAGACGCCGGAACGGCTGCGCTCGATCGAGAGCCTGAAGGACCGGATCGACGCGATCCGCGGCGAGATCTATCAGAACCTGACGCCGTGGCAGCGCGTGCTCGTCGCCCGCCATCCCAATCGTCCGACGGTGCTCGACTACGTGAACCGCCTGTTCACCGAGTTCACGGAGATCAGCGGCGACCGCCGTTTCGCCGACGATCACGCCATCATCACCGGCTTTGCCCGCTACAAGGAGGAGCCGGTGCTGGTCGTCGGCCACCACAAGGGCGGCGGCGATACCAAGCAGAAGATTTACCGCAATTTCGGCTACGCACGGCCCGAGGGTTATCGCAAGGCGCTGCGCGCCATGAAGCTGGCCGAGAAATTCCAGCGCGCGGTGATCGCGTTCATCGATACCCCCGCGGCGTATCCGGGCATCGAGTCCGAGGAACGCGGGATCTCCGAGGCGATCGCTCTGAACCTGCGCGAGATGGCCGCCCTCGACACCCCGATCATCGTCGTCGTGCACGGGGAAGGCGGCAGCGGCGGCGCGCTCGGCCTCGCCGTCGGCGATCACGTCCTGATGCACGAGTTCGCGATCTACAGCGTGATTCCACCGGAAGGCTGCGCGGCGATCCTGTGGCGCGATTCGAACCGGAAGGTCGAAGCGGCGCAGGCGCTCAAGCTCACGGCTCCCGATCTCCTCGGCTTCAGGATCATCGACGAGATCGTTCCCGAACCGACGGGTGGCGCGCACACGAATCACGAACTGGCCGCGGCGCTGCTCGACGAGCGGCTCGAAAAGGCGCTGGCCGGCGTCGCCGGCCTCGATTCCGCCAGCCGTCTCGACGCGCGCTATCGGAAGTGGCGTGCGATGGGGAACGTCGGCATCGTCGAGGGATGACGATGGTGATGCCTGCCGTTCGGACTTCGCTGTTCTCCGTGCTCAGTTCGTGTTCTGGGTTCGGTTCCGGTTCGCTGTTCGATCTTGTCTCGACGGTCCGGAGCAAGATCCGCCCCCCCGAACCCCCGAACCACGAACCACGAACCACGAACCGAACGACGAACACGAACTGAGAACGGAGAACCCAGAAGCGTGAACAGAAGGATCGTTCAACCGTGAAAGCTCAACGCATCTGGCAACCGCTCCCATGTGACGACGGTCAGGTCGACGTACTCGGCAGGGAGCTGGGCGTGACGGCGACAACGGCGCGGCTGCTGGCGATTCGCGGTCTCGCCGACCTCGACGTGGCGCGGCGATTCCTCAATCCGTCGCTCAGGGACCTCCACGATCCGTTCGGCCTCACCGACATGACGGTGGCCGTCGAGCGCATCCTCGGCGCCATCGCGCGGAAGGAGCGGATCGCGATCCACGGCGATTACGACGTCGATGGCGTCACGTCAACGGTCATCCTGCGGCGGGCCCTCGAACTGCTCGGCGCCGACGTCACGCACTTCATCCCTGAACGGCTGCGGGACGGCTATGGCCTTCAGCCGGCGGCGCTGGATCGCCTGCAGGCGGAAGGTGTGCGGCTGGTGATCTCGGTCGATTGCGGCATCCGCAGCGTCGAAGCGGCGCTCCGTGCACGCGCGCTCGGGCTCGACCTGATCATCACGGATCACCACGAGCCCGATACCGAGCTGCCGGACGCGTTGGCGGTCATCAACCCCAAGCGGCACGACTGTTCCTATCCCGACAAGAACCTTGCCGGCGTTGGTGTCGCCCTGAAGGTCGTGCAGGCGCTGTGCGCGCGGACGGAGCATTCCAACTGGCTGCCCGCGTTCGTGAAGATCGCCGCGATCGGCACGCTGGCCGACGTCGTGCCGCTCGTCGGCGAGAACCGGATCATCGCGAAGCTCGGTCTCGGGATGCTGTCGCGCGGTCCGCACAAGGTGGGCCTGCGGTCGTTGCTCGACGTGTGCGGCCTGACCGGCCGCGAGATCGACAGCTATCACATCGGCTTCGTGCTGGCGCCACGCGTCAATGCCGCCGGTCGGATGAGCACGCCGGACATCGCCGCGCGGCTGCTGCTGGCGGCCGACGAGGCGATGGCGGTGGAAGCGCGTGAGCTCGCGGAACAACTGAACACCGAAAACCTGCGACGTCAGCAGGAAGAGGCCGACATCGTCACCCAGGCCCGGAAGATCGTCGAAACCGACCTCGAGATCGGCTCGCGCACGATCATGGTGGTCGCGGGAGAAGGCTGGCACCGCGGCGTCATCGGCATCGTCGCGTCGAAGCTGGTGGATGCGTTCCATCGCCCGGCGATCGTGCTGTCGATCGACGGCGACGTCGCGCACGGATCGTGTCGCAGCATTCCCTCGTTCAACATGCTCGGCGCGCTCGAGTCGTGCGGCGACACGATGATCAAGTTCGGCGGACACAAGCAGGCGGCCGGGCTGACGATTGACACCGGCCGGATTCGCGAGCTGCGGGCACGGGTCAACGATTACGCCGACGACCGGCTCGAGCCGGACGATCTCCGGCCGCGACTCTGGCTCGATGGCGCGTTGACGTTCCGCTCGATCAACGAGCAGGTGGCATCCGAGCTGCTGATGCTGGCACCGTTCGGAGCGGGCAATCCGAATCCGATCTTCCACGCCAGCCGCGTGGAGGTCGTGGACGGGCCCAGACGAGTGAAGGAGCGGCACCTGAAGATGGCGTTCAAGCAGGACGGCCGCGTCATGCGGGGCATCGCCTGGCGCGCGTCCGAACGTGAACCGTTCGTCACCGAGCACCGCTCGGCGATCGACCTCGCGTTCTCGCTCGAGCAGGACACGTGGAACGGCGAACGCTACCTGCAACTGTCGGTCGCCGATTTCCGCGCCCCGGAGAGCTGACGCGTGTCCACCGCATTGCCCTACGCACTCGAACGGGTGATCGTCATCGACGCATCACCGGATACGGCCTTCACCTTCTTCACGGACCCGGAACGATGGGCGAAGTGGTGGGGGACCGGCTCGACGATCGAGCCGCACGCCGGCGGCCACCTGCTGATTCATCACGCCAACGGCGTCGAAGTCACCGGCGAGGTGCTCGAGGTCGACGTCCCGAACCTCATCGTCTTCACCTACGGCTACACGACCGGGGCGATGGCGGGGCAGTCACGCGTGACGATTGGCGTCGAACCCGCCGGCAGCAGCACGCGCGTTCGCCTGACCCACGAATTCGAGGAAGAAACCGCGCGCGACCAGCACGTCCAAGGCTGGCGCCATCAGCTCGCCCTGCTCGCCAACGTGGTCACCGACTTCCTGCACCAGGGAGCGCCAACGCTGATCGACCGCTGGTTCGCGGCATGGAACGATCAGGATCCGTCGAGACGACGTGACGAAATGATGGCGCTCGCCGTGCCCGACGTGCAGTTCCGCGACAAGTACGGATTGACCGGCGGGATCGACGAACTGCTCGGCCACATTGCGGCCGTACATCAGTTCATGCCGGGACTCCGCCTCGAGCGCAGCGGGGAAATCCGCCATTGTCAGGGTCTCGCGCTCGCGGACTGGCAGGCCGTTGGCAGCGACGGTGAACCCAAGGCCCAGGGTACGAACGCATTCGCGCTGTCTCCGGACGGCCGCATCGCCGGCGTCACCGGCTTCTGGTCGTCGACGCGACCGGACGTGTAACCGCCAGTTTTCACCTATCCTGTACGTCACGCATGGGTTCCTGGCAGCAGCGCGCCCGCTGGGTGGTGGCGGTATTCGGCATCGTCAGCGCGGTGGTCGTGTATTTCGCGATCGGCCGCCGCCACCAGGCGCCGCCGCCCGCGCCGGTCAAGCGGATCGATCCCGCCGCAAGCGCCGAGAGCGTTGGCGGCAGCCTGGAACGCCGGCGCGGCGACAAGCGCGATTTTCTGGTGACCTTCGACACGCAGCTCCTGTACCCCGACGGCCGCAGCCACCTGAAGGGTCACGTCAGCGTGACGGTCACAAAGGACGACGGCCGTACGTTCGTCACCACCGCCGGCGAAGCCGAAGTCGACAAGGCCCAGAACGTCATCCAGCTCTCATCAGGCGTGTCGATGAAGGCCAGCGACGGCTTCGCGATGACGACCGACCACGCGACGTATACGCGCGCCGCCGGCGCATTCCACACCGACGGACCAATCGAGTTCTCGAAGGCCCGCATGAACGGCTCGGGCGCCGCGGTGGACTACGACGAGAATAACGACGTGCTCACGATCGGCAAGGACGCGCACGTCACGACCGTCGATACCCAGGGCCAGAAGGCACTCGAGTTCAGCTCTGGTTCTGCCATTTTCGATCGCCGCCAGGATCTCCTCACGCTCGACGGCTCGGTCCGGGCGATGCGCGACAAGCAGGTGATGGAGGCCGCACATGCGGTCGGCCACCTGGCGCCGAACGACGAGTTCGTGACCTTCATCGAGCTCCGTGGCGATTCCCGAGTATCAGGCGGAGACGGCCCACTTGACGCGATGCGGGCGCGCGACATCGATCTCGATTACACCGATGACGGTCAGATGCTCGAGCGCGTGGCGCTCACGGGCACGGCGACGCTGGCCCTTGCCGGCAGCAATGGCGCCGCGGCGCGGCAGCTCACGGGCGAGATGCTGGAGGTCCGGCTCGCGGCCGACAACTCGGTGAGTGCCGTGACCGGCCGCGACAACGTCGTGATGACGATGCCCTCAACCCAGACCGAGCCGCCGCGGCGGATCAGCGGCAAGACTCTCGATGCCACCGGCGCGCCAGGGCAGGGGCTGACCGCGGCGCATTTCACCGACACCGTCGAATATCGGGAAGACGCCGCGCGCGACACGCCGGCGCGCGTGGTCCATGCCGGCCGGCTCGATCTGGCGCTGACGAACGATGTCGTCGCCAACGCGGTGTTCACGACCGGCGTGACCTTCGAGGAACAGGCGTTCCGCGCGCAGGCGGCGGAAGCGCGCTACGATCCGACAGCCGGTACGTTGCAACTCACCGGTGCGGACCGGCGTGGCGCCCCGTGCATCGCCGATGATCAGATCAGCGTCGATTCGCAATCGATCGACGTTGCGGTGGAGACCCGGCGCCTGACGGCAGAGGGCGATGTGAAGACGTCGCTGCAGCCCAAGGGCGCAAAGAACGCATCCGCGATCAGTCCTTGCGCGATCGCGCGCCAGCGGTCTGCATCCACCGCGGCGAGTGCCCAGACGAGCGATACGCGGCTGCCGGGCCTGCTCAAGCAGGATCAAGTGGCACGAATCACGGCGAATCACCTCGATTACGAAGGCACGGGCAAGCCGCTCACCTACACCGGGAGCGTGCTGTTGACGCAGGGCGATACGTGGATTCGCGGGAATCGCGTGCGCATCGATCAGGATAGCGGCGACCTGCTCGTCACCGGCGGCGCACATGCGATGCTCGCACAAGGGACCGGAGAGGACGTCGAACGTACCGAGGGGCTCGCGGAAGAGATCAGCTATTCGGATGCGCGCAGGCGGATTGAATACCGATCGATACCCGGAAGCCCCGGTGCGAGGCCCGAGTCACCGAAACCCGTGCGGATGAAAGGACCACAAGGCGACCTGACCGCCAAGAGGATCGACGTCGTGTTGCAGGAGGATGGGCACGTTGATCACTTCGACGCAGAGGACGGGGTGACGGCCACGATCGGGAAGCGGAAAGCCACGGGCCGGGCGCTCAACTATGTGGCGGCCGAGGAGAAGTACACGCTGTCCGGCGCCCGTGGCGCGCTGGTCCACGTCGTCGATGACTGCAACGATGCGGAAGGCATGACCGCGGTGTTCTTCAAATCGAAGGACGCGCTCCAGGTCGACGGCGGCCAAAAAACGCGCGCGACGACCACGAAGGCCGGCGGTTCCTGCCAGGCGTCCTCGCACTGAATGACTGCGACGTCGACGCTTCGCACAATTCAACTGACGAAGTCGTACGGCGGGCGTACCGTCGTCCGCGGGGTCAGCATCGAGGTCGCCTCGGGCGAAATCGTCGGCCTGCTCGGACCGAACGGCGCCGGCAAGACGACGACCTTCTCGATGACCGTTGGCCTGACGGCACCCGATTCCGGCCGCGTGATTCTCGACGCGCAGGACGTGACCGACGATCCGATGTACGTCCGCGCGCGCAAGGGCATCGCGTATCTGCCGCAGGAGCCGTCGATCTTTCGCGGGCTCACCGTCGAGCAGAACATCCTGGCGATTCTCGAGACGCTGAAGATTCCTCGGGCCGAGCGGCGGCGCCGGCTCGCGGAGCTGCTGGCGGAATTGAACCTCACGCCGCTGGCGAAATCGCCGGCGTATACATTGTCGGGAGGCGAGCGCCGCCGCGCGGAAATCACCCGCGCCCTTGTCATCTCACCGCGCTTCATCCTGCTCGACGAGCCGTTCGCGGGTATCGACCCGATTGCCGTGGCCGATATTCAGAAGATCATCTTTCATCTCCGCGACCGCGGCATCGGCGTGCTCGTCACCGATCACAATGTGCGTGAAACGCTGCGCATCACCGATCGGGCATACATCGTGCACGATGGCGTGATTTTCCGGAGCGGCACGCCCGATTCACTCGCGGCGGACGCGGACGTTCGAGGGATATACCTAGGGGATGCCTTCCGGTTGGACTAAGATGGTTTTCGCCGTGAGGAGGGCGAAACCGCACTACTGAAGCGCCATGGCGATCTCGCAGAAACTGCACACAAAGCTCGTCCAAAAGCTGATTCTGACGCCATCCCTTCAGCAGGCGATCAAGCTGCTGCCGATGTCGACACTCGAGCTGTCGGAGTTGCTCAACCAGGAAATGGTCGAGAACCCGATGCTCGAAGAAGTGCCGACCGAGGAGCTCCAGCCCGTCGAAGCCTCCCAGGAAAAGCAGGAAGAGCAGAAGTCGGCGGAGAAGGAGAAGGGCGACACCTGGGACGACCAGGACTACGAGTACTTCTTCGGCGACTATCTCGACGACGGCTACCGGCCCAAGACCCCCACCGAGGTGAAGGAGCTGCCGCCGATCGAGAACACGCTCTCGACGTCCGCGTCGCTCTCCGACCATCTCCTGTGGCAGCTCTCGATGCAGACGGACGATCCGCTGCTGCGCGAGATCGGCGAAGCGATCATCGGCAACCTCGATGATGACGGCTATCTCGTCGCCACCGTCGAGGAGCTCGCGGCGATGGGTCCGTGGCCGACCGAACAGGTCGAACGGGCGCTGACGCTGGTCCAGGGATTCGATCCGGTGGGTGTTGCCGCGCGCGACCTGCAGGAATGCCTGCTGATCCAGTTACGCCATCTCGGTATGGGCGGCACGCCGGCCGAGCGGATCGTCACCGAGCACATGCGCCTGCTGCAGAACCACCAGGTGCCGGAGCTCGCGCGCAAGCTCGGGATGTCGATCGACGATCTGAAGCAGCACATCGAGCTGATTCGGCATCTCGATCCGAAGCCGGGCAGCCGTCACAATCCGTCGCAGTCCCAGTACGTGATTCCCGACGTCTACGTCGTCAAGGTCGAGGACGCGTACGTCGCCGTGCTCAACGAGGAAGGGCTGCCGCAACTGCGCATCAGCCCCGCGTATCGTCGCCTGCTGGACAAGGGCGCGCCGGAGAACACCGACGAGACGCGCGCCTACGTGAAGGACAAGTTCCGATCGGCGCTGTGGCTGATCAAGTCGGTCGAGCAGCGCCAGAAGACGATTCACAAGGTCGCCACCAGCATCATCAACTTCCAGCGCGACTTCCTCGACCACGGCATCGAGTACCTGCGCCCGCTCGTGCTGCGCGATGTCGCGAACGACATCGGCATGCACGAGTCCACCGTCAGCCGCGTCGTCACGAACAAGTACATGCACACGCCGCAGGGCGTGTTCGAAATGAAGTACTTCTTCCACAGCGGCATCGCCAGCTCCTATGGCGAGGCGGTGTCATCGGTCACCATCAAGCAGCGGATCCGGAAGATCATCGAGCAGGAAGACCCACGCAAGCCGCTCAGCGACTCGAAGATCGTCAATATCCTGCAGCGCGAAGGGCTCGAGCTCGCGCGCCGCACGATCGCGAAGTATCGCGAGGAACTCAAGATCCCGACGTCGAATCAGCGTAAGGTTCTTTACTGAGTCCGCCGGGGACCGCCGGTCGCGGCTTCCCGGCCCAACAGGATCATGCGCCTCGAACTCACCGGACGCCACGTTCGGATTACCCCAACGCTCACACGTCTCGTCGACGAGCGCCTCGACAAGCTCGATCGGCTGTTCCACGACCGCGCCGTCTCGATGCAGATCGTCCTCGGTCTGGAGAAGTTCCGTCATCGCGCCGAGATCACCCTGCACGCGCGCGGCGAACACTTCTTCCATGGCACCGGGAGCGGCAGCACCTGGGAGCTCGCGATCAACCAGGCGCTGGCGAAGATCAACCAGCAGGTCCGTAAGCTGAAAGGAAAGTGGGACGGACGCAAGCGCCGCGGAATGGCCGCCGACACGGAGTCGACCGCGCCTGCGCCCGAGACCTCGACCGCTGCCACCGGGCGCACGGGCGGGCGGCGCGCGGACGCTGCCAGGCGCCTCTCGGGCAACGGCCAGCCGCGCGTCATTCGCGTACGCAGCCGCGCCGCGAAACCGATGACCATCGAAGATGCCGCGGCCGAACTCGGCGATGGCGACGCCAGCGTGTTCGTCTTCCGCAATTCGAGCAACGACGCTGTCACCGTGCTGTTCCGGCGTCCGGACGGCAACATCGGTCTGATCGAACCGGAAGCCTGATGCCATGAGTCCTTCCGTCACGGTCTCGGGCCTGCTGAACAGCCGGCCCGACGCCATGGGGCTCCCGTTGGAACTGCTCAGCGGGCGCGGCGGTCTCGAACGCATCATCACCAGCCCGCACATCCAGAAGACCGGTCTCGCACTCGCCGGCTTTCACGAGTACCTGCAACCCGCGCGCGTGTTCGTGTTCGGCGAGAGCGAGGTACGCTATCTGGAGAGCCTGCCCGCGACCGAACGCATGAACATGCTGGCCGCTGCCTTCAGCCACGACATCCCGTGCGTGCTGATCACGGGCGGCGGAACACCTCCGGTCGAACTGCTGCAGACCGCCGAGCGCTATGACGTCCCGCTGCTGCGCACGCGGGTCGCGACGCCGCTGGCGATCGCCAAGATCAGCGCCATCCTCGACGACGCCCTCGCCGTGCGGCAGGTGATCCACGGCGTGCTGATCGACATCCTCGGACTCGGCGTGCTGATCATCGGTGAAAGCGGCATCGGCAAGAGCGAGTGCGCGCTCGACCTGATCGTGCGCGGCCATCGGCTGGTCGCGGACGACACCGTCGAAGTGCGCCGCCGCGGTGAAACAGTGGTCATCGGCACGTGTCCCGAGTTGACGCGCCATCACATGGAACTGCGCGGCCTCGGGGTGATCAACATCCGCGATCTGTTCGGCATCGCGTCCACGCGGACGTCCAAGCGGATCGAGCTCGTCGTCCAGCTCGAGCGATGGGATACGACGCGCGAGTACGATCGACTCGGCGTCGACGAGAACACGCACGAGATCTTCGCCGTCAAGATCCCGTTGATCCGCATGCCGGTGGCGCCGGGCCGGAGCCTGGCGATCCTGGTGGAAGTCGCCGCACGCAATCAACTGCTGCGATCGAAGGGGCTGAACGCGGCGCGCGATCTCGTCTCCCGGCTCGAGCAGCAGCTGCGCGACGCCGAAGCCGACATCGATGCCGACGAAGACGCGGAGCACGGCGGGCAGGTATGAGCGCACAGCGACGCGGCGGACAGATCGCTGGCGGACGCCACAAGACCGCGACGATCAAGCGAAGCCGTCATGGTGCCAGCGCGGCGCGCAAGCCGACACGCGGCACGCGGCGCTTCGTGATTCTCACGGGACTCTCTGGCGCCGGGAAGACGCAAGCCATCCGCGCGCTCGAGGACCTCGGCTACTTCTGCATCGACAACCTGCCGACGCTGCTCATCCCGACGATGGCGGAGCTGACGACGCGGGATGATGCCTCACTCGATAAAGTGGCGATCGTGGTCGATGTCCGCGAAGGGGGGTTCCTGACGCAGTTCCCGCGCACGTTCCGGAGGCTGCAGCAGACAGCGGGGCTGAACCCGATGCTGATCTTCCTCGAGGCGAGCCACAGCGCGCTGGTGCGCCGCTTCAGCGAAACGCGGCGCCCGCATCCGCTCGCGCCCGACCGGTCGGTCGAAGAGGGCATCCGCGAAGAACGTGAGAAGCTCAATCAGATTCGCCGCATGGCCGACCTGATCGTCGACACGTCCAGCCTGACGGTGCACGAGCTGCGCGACACGTTCATGCGCATGTCGCGCGACGAGAACACGCGCGCCGAGATGGTGGTGAACCTGGTGAGCTTCGGGTATAAGCATGGCGTGCCGGTCGATGCCGACCTCGTCTTCGACGTGCGCTGCCTGCCCAACCCGCACTTCGTCGATCACCTCCGGAAGATGACCGGCCGCGATCGCGCGGTCGTCCGTTTCATGCGGCGCCATCCGGAGACGACGGACTTTCTCGATCAGTTGACGTCGTTCCTGCAGTTCGCATTGCCGCACTACGTGCAGGAGGGCAAGAGTTATCTGACCGTGGCGATCGGCTGCACCGGCGGACGGCACCGATCGGTGATGATCGCCGAAGCGCTCAGGAAGTCGCTGGCGCACGTCAAAGGCGTGCGGCTGCGCGTGAAGCACCGGGATTCATGATCGGCGTCGTCGTCGTCACCCACGGGCAGCTCGCCACCGAGCTGGTCAACGCGGCGGAAATGATCGTCGGCGACCTGCCGCAGTTCACGGCCGTGTCGATCGGCTGGCACGACGACACCCAGGATGCGCGCGAGGAGATTGCGCAGGCGATCACGCGCGTGCGTCCGGATACGGATGGCGTGCTGATCCTGACCGACATGTTCGGCGGCACGCCGGCGAACCTGGCGATGACGTTTCTGCCGGAGAACCAGGTCGAGGTGATCACCGGCGTCAACCTGCCGATGCTGATCAAGATCGCGCAGACGCGTGAATCGGCGGCCCTGCTCGACGTCGCGCGCGACCTGCGCGAGCACGGACGTCACGCGATCTGGGTGGCTTCCGATCTGTTGCGGGGAGAGAAGGCGTGAGATCGATGATTCCCAACTCCCAACGCGGGATCGCGTGCCGACTCCCACACGCGGGCGCACTCGGGGGAGCTGTGGGGATTGGGCCGAGCGTCAGTCGTCGGGACTGGGGAGTTTAAACAGATGCACACGCGCGAGGTGAGGGTCGTGAATCAGCTTGGCCTGCACGCGCGCGCGGCCGCTCGCTTCGTCCACCTCGCCACCCGGTACCACGCGCAGATTCGCGTCGGCCGTGACAGCAAGGTGATGGACGGCAAGAGCATCATGGGGATTCTGCTGCTGGCGGCGGCGCGCGGGACGACCATCACGATCTCGGGCGAAGGGCCCGATGAGCGTGACGCCGTCGAGGCGCTGGCGCAACTGGTGGCTTCGGGATTTGGTGAGGAAACGTGGAACGGTTGAAAGGGATTGGCGTCTCCAGCGGGATTGCCATCGGCCCGGCGCTGGTGGCCATCCAGCGGACGCAGGTCATTCGGTTTCCGATTGCGCCCGATCGCGTGGCGCGTGAACTGTCGGCGCTCGATCGGGCGCGCGCGCGATCGCGCGACCAGCTCGTGCAGATTCGAGAGCGGATCGCACAGTTGAAAGGCTCCGACCTCGCGGCGCTCTTCGATGCGCAGTTGATGATGCTCGACGATCCGATGCTGGTCGGCCGGGCGGCGTCGGTCGTGTGCGAGGAACGGGTCAACGCCGAATGGGCGGTGCAGCGGGCGCTCGACGAGATCGCGGCGATCTTCAACGACGTCAGGGATCCGTATCTGCACGAGCGGAAGGGCGATCTCCATGACGTCGCCGGCCGGCTGCGCATGAACCTGCGCGACGAAAAGGGCGGCGCGCGCGATCTGCTCCAGGATCTCGATACGCCCTGCGTCCTGATTGCGGATGAACTCACGCCGTCGGTCGTGGCGCAGCTCGATTGGACGCGCATCCGCGGCTTCGCCACCGACGCCGGCAGCCGCACGTACCACACCGCGATCCTCGCGCGATCGCTCGGTGTGCCGGCGGCGGTCGGGCTCCACGACGTCAGCCTGCGCATCCCGCCCGGCGCCTCGGTCATCGTCGACGGCGACTCCGGCGAAGTCATCATCGAACCGAGCCCGGCGGACTGGCAGGAAGCCGACGCGCGTGCGCGGATCATGAAGCAGCAGGTGGCGGTTCCGCACGCCGCCGACGGCCCCGTCCGCTCACTCGACGGCGTACCGGTGGTCCTGCAGGCCAATATCGAGCGTTCAGAAGACGTCGCCGCCGCCATCGCCGCCGGCGCCGAAGGCATCGGACTGTACCGCTCGGAGTTCATGCTGGTGGGCGGCCCGCCGGACATGGCGGCTGAAGAAGAGCAGTATCACGTCTATCGACAGTTGGTTGAGCGGATGGCGCCGCGGCCAGTCACCATTCGCACGTTCGACATCGACGAGCGGCAGCTCGCGCGCCCGCTGGTCGACGCAGCGCTCGACGCGCGCTGGTTCCCGGAGCACGACCGGACCCAGCGTTCCGGTCACGCCGGGCTTCGCGGCATCAGGTTCGGTCTGGCGCAGCCGGAAATCCTGAAGACACAGGTCCGCGCGCTGTTGCGGGCCGCGGCCCATGGCTCGCTGCGGATCATGTTCCCGTTCGTCTCGTCAGTGCACGAGGTGCGAACGGCGCGGGTGCTGGTCGAGGAGGCGCGTGCGGAGCTCAGGACGCGCGGCATCGAGGCACCGGCCGTGCCGATCGGCATCATGATCGAGGTCCCGTCGGCAGCCTTCACCGCGCCGCTGCTCGCTCGCGAGGTCGACTTCTTCACCATCGGCACCAACGACTTGATCCAGTACACGCTCGCCGTCGATCGCATGGACGAACGCGTGTCCGATCGCTATCAACCGCTTCATCCGGCGGTGCTGCGGCTGCTGCGTGCGGTACGGCGCGGCGCCCGCCGGCGCGGCATACCGGTGTCGCTGTGCGGTGAGATGGCGTCGGATCCGTTGTTCCTGCGGTTGCTGCTCGGCTGTGGCCTCACCGATTTCAGCATGACGCCAGGCGCGTTGCCGATGGCCCGGCGCGTCGTCCAGGAGACGAGCATCGCCGAGATGGTCCACGTCGCCGCGCATGTCTTCACCCTCGGCACGGTGGAGGAGATCGACCAGTACCTGCGACGCGCCTTCGATCATCCCGCCGAGATCCTGAAATAGGGCGCATGGCGCTGTACCCGATCGTCTTTCATCCGATCTTCAAGGAGCGCGTGTGGGGCGGACGGGCGCTCGAGCGCCTCTATCGCAAGCCGTTACCACCATCGGCGCCGATTGGCGAATCGTGGGAGGTCAGCGATCGACCCGGCGATGAGTCGGTCATCGCCAATGGACCGCTCGCGGGTCGGACGTTGCGGTGGTTGATGGACGCACACGGGCCCGAGCTGCTGGGCGCGGCGGCCACGGCGATCGGCGGCCGGTTTCCGCTGCTGTGCAAGATCCTCGATGCGCGCGAGAAGCTCTCGCTGCAGGTGCATCCACCTGCGCGAGCCGCGCATCTCGGCGATCCGAAGACTGAGATGTGGTACATCGCCGCCGCCGAACCGGGCGCCGAGTTGTTCGTCGGTCTGAAGCGCGGCATCACGCGACAGGCGTTCGAAGCCGCCATCCGCGAGGGCAGGGTCGCCGACTGCTTTCACCGCGTCGCCGTCCGCGCGGGCGACACCATGTTTCTGCCGAGCGGGCGCGTCCATGCGATCGGCGCGGGCCTGGTGATCTTCGAGATCCAGCAGAACTCGGACACGACCTTTCGCGTGTACGACTGGGATCGAGCCGGCCTCGACGGCAAGCCTCGAGCCCTGCACATCGAGGAATCGCTGGCGAGCATCGACTTCGACGATGTCGAACCGTCGCTCGCCGGTGACGATTCGATCACAGACGATGTGTTCAGGAGGCGTCCACTGGTGCGGGACGCGCTATTCCAGGCCGATCTCATTGAAGCGTCAGACGCTGGCGCGCTGCCGTTCGAGAGCGACATCGTTCGCGTGATCGCGGTGACGGATGGGGCAGTAGGGGTCGAGGGAAGCGGCGTGTCGGTTACTGTGCGCGCTGGAAACTTTGCGGTAGTTCCGGCAGCAACCCGCGATGCGGAGATCACTGCCGGGCGCGGAGCACGCTTCCTCGTGATCGAGCCCGGAATGTCAGGGCAGGTCGAGGCGAGTTGCGGGCGGGAGCGGGGGCGGGTCTAAAGACCCACCCCTGCGACCCGGCACTACAAGACTCACGAGCCACGAGCCACCAGCTAGAACGGAATGTCGTCGTCGGTGATCGGTTCCATCGGCGGCTCGTCCATCCCGCCACCCATCTGTGCGCTGGCGCGGTCCATGCCGCCGGCCCCGCGGCCGGCACCACCGCCGCTGCCGCCGCCCAGCAGCGTGATGCGGTCGGCCTTGATCTCGGTGGTGTAGCGCTTGTTGCCGTCCTTGTCGTCCCATTGGCGCGTCTGCAGCCGGCCCTCGACGTAGATCTGTTTGCCCTTCGTCAGGTACTCCTGAAGGCTTTCCGCCTGCTTGCCCCAGAGCACGACGCGATGCCATTCGGTCTTTTCCTGGCGCTGGTTGTTGCGGTCGTTCCACACTTCCGTCGTCGCCATGTTCAAGGTCGCGACCGCGGCGCCACCTGGGGTGTACCGCAGTTCGGCGTCACGTCCGAGATTGCCGACCAGAATCACTTTGTTCACGCTGCCCATACTCACGCTCCTTGGGCGCCGGAGGCCGCCTGGCTGCGACAGCGGCCAGACGGCGCACAACCGCCCCTACGGTTACCGTTGCGGTGACCGTGCACTCGTGTCGGGCTCGATGCCTCGATCGCCGACGCCCGGCGAGGGCGGCTCGAGCCCTTTCTTACTTTCGAAGAGACCCGTGACAGGGTAGGTCAAAACTACGGTTTGGCGGGAGCGTTTTGCGCGGCCATGCCGCTCAGGCGCTGCTGCGACTGGTACGCGCCGTCGCTGTTCGGGTACTGCTTGATCACGGACTCGTACGATTGACGCGCCGCAACCAAATCGCCCATGGCGCGCTGTGCCTCGCCGATTTTGTACGCGGCCTGGTTGGCGTAGGTCGCGCGCGGCGATTTCTGCAGCACCTGGTTGAAGGCACTCAGCGCCTCCGGCATCTTCTTCAACTGGAAGTAGGACTCACCCATCCAGTACTGCGCCTCGGCAGCCGCCTCGGTATCAGGGAATTGCGCGATCAGCTTTCCGAAACCATCGATGGCCGTCGTGAAGTTGCCGTTGTAGTAATCCGTCCTGGCCTGGGCGAGCTGCTTATTGGGATCGAGTCCGAAGGTCGGCGGCAGCGTAATCGAGCCTCCGGCTGGAGGCGTCGTCGGACCACCTGACAGGTTTGGATCCGCCGGTGGGGCGGCGGCACCGGCAGCGCCCTGCGCCAGCGCGTTGCCCAGCGCGGTGACGTTCGTCTGCAGCGTCTTGATGTCGTCGCGCAGCGCGCGCAGGCGCGTGTCGGTATCGCTGGAGTGCTCGACAACGGTGCTGACATCGCGAGAGACGTCCGAGAGCTTCTGCTGGAGATCGGCGAACCGCTGCTGCAGCGCCTTGTCCGACGCGTCGAGCCGCCCGTTGAGCGCCTTGATCGCTTCCATCGCCTGCTGGAAGGCGAGCGAGAGCTGCTGGTTCTGCTCCTGCACCATCCGCAGCTCCGCCTCCATCTGCATGTGTTCCTTGTTCTGGGCGGCCGCAGGGGCGGCCGCCGCCGGCAGCATCAGCAGAGCGAGCGCGGGAATCAGGTATTTCTTCATGACGCTCTATTTTGACGTGATTACGAACTGCGCGCGCCGGTTCTTCGACCACGAGTCTTCGGTGTGGCCCGGATCGAACGGGAATTCCTTGCCGTAGCTGACGGTCCGCAGGCGGTCCGGAGAAATCCCCAGCGACACGAGATAGGTCTTGACCGCGACCGCGCGGCGCTCGCCGAGCGCCAGGTTGTACTCAGCCGTTCCGCGTTCGTCGCAGTGTCCCTCGACGGTCACCACCCAGGTCCCGTACTTCTTCAGCACCTCGGCGTTGGAGTTCACCACCGCCCGCGCCGTGTCGTCGAGATCCGACTGGTCGAGCGGGAAGAAGATCGGCTTGAGCGGGGAGTCCTTGTTCAAATCGTCGAGCGACCGATTGCTGATGTTGTCTTCCGCGATCGGCTGCGGCGGAACCGGCAGCGGCTCTTCGACACGCTCCGGGGGAGCGGCCGGCGGCGCCGCCGGCTCGTTGTTCGCGGTCGCGGGTGGCGGTGCCACGGGGTTGAGAACCGGCTTTGCCTTCTTGCCGCAGCCGGCAACCAGGACGACGGCGGTGAGGAGCAGGACGGTGGTGGCGGATGTCAGTCGCATCGAAGCCTCGTTGAAAGAATCAATTGGACCAGGCCGGCGTTTCGTTCGTGCCGGAGGTGGTCACCTGCTTGAGGTCGCGGCCGTCACGGGTCATCGTGAAGATCTGCGCGTTGCCTTTTCGCGTGGACATGAAGGCGATGTGCCGCCCGTTCGAGGAATACGCCGGGCTCTCGTTCGACCCTTCGCCGTGAGTCAGTTGAATGACTTCGCGGGTGCTCAGGTTGATCACCTTGATGTCGAAGCCCGGGCCCGTGCGGGCCGCATACGCGATCTCGTTGAACGGTGCCGGTGACCAGGTCGCGCGATCGGCATAGCTCTCCGACGTCACCTTGGTCACGCCCGAACCGTCCAGCGAGGACATGATGTAAATCTGCGGCGTGCCGGTACGATCGGACGTGAACGCGATTTGTCCTCCGGTCGGCGACCAGGTCGGCGTCGATTCACTCGCGTTCGGCGTGAACGTCAGCCGCCGCACGCCAGACCCGTCCTTGTTCATGACGTAGATCTCGTTGTTGCCGTCGCGGTTCGACATGAACGCGATCCGCGAACCGTCCGGCGAGAACACCGGCTGGAAATTCGAGTCGGCCCGACCCTTGGTGGGGTTTTCCCGCTGGCCCTGGTAGATGAGTGAAATGAAGATGTCGGGCGCACCGCCGCCCGCCACCTTCTGGTAGGACGTGTAGGCGATCGAGCGGGCATCCGGCGACCATGACGGCGCGACGTTGAGCCAGGCGCTGTTCAGCGTGATCTGCCGCTGGTTCGCGCCGTCGTAGTCGGCGATCCAGACCTCCTTCGACTCGCGATTCTGCTGGCCGGTCCCGCGGACGCGCGTCCGCGCCCGTGTCGACACGAACGCCAGCTTGGTGTGCGCGACGCCGTGCAGGTTGCGCTGCTGCAGGTGGATTTCGTCGGCGATACGATGCGCGAACGAACGCGGGTCGGACTTGCCAGAATACTCGCGGCTGAACACCGCCTGCCGCGTGCGCGCATTGAACAGGCGCACCTGAACGGTCAGCGTATCTCCGCTCTTCTGCACGGTGCCGAAGACGACCGCGTCCGCGTTCAATTCGCGCCAGGCGCCGAAGTTGACCTGTTCAGCCGTTCGCGCCACCGGCACCGTCGCGACGATGTCACGGGGCATCACGTCCACCTCGCGCTCGAAGCGCAGGTCATCCCACAGCACCTGTCCGAGCAGCTTGCCGAGATCGTTGGCGTCGGGGCTGAGCGCGACGAAGTCCGGGACCGCGTACTCCGGAGGTCGCGAGCCTTCGCCGGAGATCACCAGCTCCACGTCTGACGGCTGCTGCTGCTGCGCCGGCGCCGACGGCGGCGTTGCGGGTGGCTGTTGCCGCGCGAACGCGGTGACGCCAGCGACCAACGCGGCCGCGATGGCCAGTATCGAGGGCTTAGTCATGCCTCACCGTTCATATTCGAAGGACAGGTGCACTGTCAGCGTTGAATTGGGATATTGCGCGGGCAGCGACTGCAGTCGCGCGGTGGCCAGCAGCGCATGCTGGGACTCGTTGTCGAGCACCGCAAGCCCGCTCGGCCGCTCGATCTGCACATCCGTGATGCGACCGTCGCGCTGGATCGTGAATTTCATCCCCACTATGCCCGCCACGGGCTGCTTGTTGTTCCATCTCGCCCTGATCGCCACGACCATCTGATCGAGGTATTCCCGGCAACAGAAGTTGCTGACATCGAGCGACATCTTCGAGCCCAGCCCATTGCCGCCGCTCGTTGCCAGTCCGAATCCCTGCCCGCGGATCTGCTGCGACGCCGCCGGCGCCGTGCCGGACTTCACTTCCTCGCCCGTGTTCAGCCGGCGGCTGCTGGCGTCCGGCGGCGCCTCCTTCGGTTTCACGACGGGCCGCGGCTTGACCTTCGGATTCGGCAGCGTCATCTCCGGCCGGACCGGCGCGGGAGCCGTCACCACCGGCTTGGCGACCTCGGGCTTCGCCACCTCCTGGACAGCCCGCGACGCCGCCTCGCTCATACCTTCCGTCTTCGGGCCAGGGCTGCCACTCAGCGTGATCGTCATCACCACCGGCGGCGCGACGTTCTTCGCGCCCGGCATCAGCATGACCACCGCAATCAGGACCAGGTGCAGGCCGATCGACCACGCGACAGTACCCGTCAGCGACTCCTGCGCTCGCGATCGCGCGACGATGATGTCGGTGACGGCCTCGGTCATTGCTGCTCGCCGGGGAGCGCGGTCACGAGCCCCACATTCGTGACGCCTGCCGCCTTCAGACGATCCATCACCTCGATCGCTTCCTGCATCGTCACCTTACCGTCGGCGCGGAGAAACACCTGCTTGTCGGTGCGCGTCAGCATCAATTGACGGATCCGCTCACCGAGGACTTCGACGCGGATCGGTTCCTTGGCCATGTAGACCTTGTGATCCGTACGATAGGCCACGGGCAGATCGATGAACAGCCGTTCGCTGGCAATGTCCTGCGTCCGCGTCGCCACCGGCAGCTTGACCTCAATGCCTTTCTGCAGCATCGGCGCGGTGACCATGAAGATGATCAGCAGCACGAGCATCACGTCGACCAGCGGGATGATGTTGATCTCCGCGAGCGTCGTCGAGACGCGCCGGCCGCGTGTACCGTGGCCGGGGGCTGGCGTCGAAGGAATGACTTTGGGCACGTCGCTCCTACGTGAAGTTCCGTTCGGCGATGTTGAGGAACTCGAGCGAGAAGTCGTCGATCTGTCCCGCGATGCCCTTCATCTTCGACGTGAAGTGGTTATAGAAGAGGACCGCGGGAATCGCCGCAAAAAGGCCCGCCGCTGTCGCGATCAACGCGTCGGCAATGCCCGGACCGACGGTCGCGAGGTTGGTCGCGCCGGTCGCGCCGATGCGCATGAACGCCAGCATGATGCCCCACACGGTGCCGAACAGCCCGATGAACGGCGCCACGCTGGCAATCGTCGCCAGAAACGTCACGTGCTTCTCGAGTTTGCTCACTTCAGCCGTGGAGGCTCGCAGCAGCGCGCGGTCCACTGCCGGCAAGCTCTTGAGTGTTGGACGAACCGCGGGCGCAGATGGATTGCCGGGCTGCGGAGCGGCGCCGCGAAACTGAGCGTTGAGCTCGGCATAACCGGCCTGGAACACACCCACGAGCGGACTCGCCGGCAGCGACGGGCAAACGGCCTGAACCTCCGAGAACTTGGCGCTGCGCCGGAACACGTCGAGGAACGTCGCACTCTGACGGACGACGATGCGATAGGCCCACGTCTTCTGAAGAATGATCGCCCACGACACGACCGACAACAGGATCAGAATTCCGAGAACGATGCGGTTGACCGGTCCGGTGTTGGAAAGAATCCCGACGATATTGTCCGTTCCGGTCAGAGGGGCAGCGCCCTCTTGCACCTGAAGTGCAAGGACGAGGGTGCCAAGCGTGTACAACGAAAGCCTCCGATGTATCGGCAGCGCGCCGGTGGGAGCGGCGCAGTTTGTCGCGCTGCTGGGAATCAGCGCAGGTCCCCGGCAGGGTAGCATGCGACCAGATCGCTGTCAAAAGTCTGATAGCATGGAAGTTCCGCCTCCATGCTGCGCTTCCTCCGCATCCGCAACCTGGCGGTCATCGACGCCGTGGAGGTCGAGTTCGACGACGGCTTCAACGTCCTCACGGGCGAGACAGGTGCCGGCAAGTCGATTCTCGTGGAGGCGGTCGGCCTGCTGCTGGGCGGCCGCGCCTCGGCCGATCTCGTCCGCACCGGCGAAGCACAGGCAACCATCGAGGCCATCTTCGAGACCACCGACGCCGCAGAGCTGATCGTTCGTCGCGAGATCAGCAGCCAGGGACGGAGCCGTTCGTTCATCAATGGCGCGCTCGCCACCGCGTCGGCACTCCGCGATCTCTCCGATCGCCTCGTTGAATTGCACGGCCAGCATGAGCACCAGGCGCTGCTCGATCCGCAGACGCACCTGCCGCTGCTCGACGCGTTCGCGGGTCATCAGGATCTGGTCGAGCGCGTGGCGCATGACTGGGCGGAAGTGCGCACGCTGCGCGAGCAACTCGATCGCTCGCGGATGGATTCACGCGAGCGTGCGGCTCGGCTCGATCTGATCGCGTTTCAGCTCGGCGAGATCGAACGAGCGTCGCCGAAGCCGGGAGAGGACGAGGAGCTCGCCGCCGCGAAGCAGGTGCTGGCCAACGCCGAGCGCATTCAGCGGTTGTGCGAGGAAAGCTACGCCGCGCTGTACGAGAGCGACCAGGCGGTACTGGCGTCGCTGGGCGGTGTCTGGAAGCGCGTCGGCGAACTCGCCACCATCGAGCCACAGTTTGCCGCGTACGCCGACGCTCGCGACAGCATCAAGTCGCAGCTCGAGGATCTCGCGTTCTTCCTGCGCCGGTATGCCGACGAGGTGAACGCGGCGCCGGGACGATTGCAGGAAGTGGAAGATCGGCTCGCGGGCCTCGAGCGACTGAAGCGCAAGTACGGTCCGACGCTGCAGGATGTCGTCGATCGCGGCGCCGCGCTGACGCACGAGCGCAACCTGCTCGGTGGGGCAGGGGAGCAGGCCGAAGATCTGCAGGCGCGGCTGACCGCTGCCTCCGATCGGTTCCTGGTCTCGGCGCGCGAACTGTCGCGGCGGCGTCGGACAGCCGCCAGCGTGTTTGCCAGGGAGCTCGAGGCGCTCCTCGCGGACCTGGCCATGGCGAAGACGCGATTCGAGGTCCGCTTCAACGATGCCGAGGCGGCGCCCGCCGGTTGGGGAGAGCGGGGCATCGACGACGCCGAGTTCTTCATTTCACCAAACGTCGGCGAGGCACCGCGGCCGCTCGCGCGAATCGTGTCCGGCGGCGAGCTCTCCCGCGTGATGCTGGCACTGAAGACCATCGGCGCGAAGCGCGGCGGTCACGATTCCAAGACGCTGATCTTCGACGAGGTTGACGCCGGCATCGGCGGGCGGGTCGCCGATGTCGTCGGCGCGCGGCTCCGCGAGCTCGGAGACCAGTTCCAGGTACTGTGCATCACGCACCTGCCGCAGATTGCGGCACGCGCGAGCACACAGTTCCTGATCGAGAAGCAGGTCAGAGGTCGTCGAACGGTGACGTGCGTAGATCGTCTGGATGCCGAGGCACGGGTCGAGGAAGTGGCGCGGATGCTCGGAGGCGCGCAGGTAACCGCCTCTGTCCGAGCCGGGGCGAGGGACCTGATCGCCGCCGGCGCGACCGCGACCGGTGCAGCGCGCGTCGGGGCGAAAGACAAACAAAAGACGAAAGGCGAAAGCGAAAGCCGGAGACGTGGCTAGGAAATACCTCATCGAGACGTTCGGCTGCCAGATGAACTTCCACGACTCGGAACGCATGGCCGGTCTCCTCGACCAGGCCGGCTACGAGCCGACGGACTCCGATCTCGACGCCGACGTCATCGTCATCAACACGTGCAGCGTGCGTGAGCACGCGGAGGAGAAGCTGTACACCCGCCTCGGCGAGCTGCGCGTCATGAATCAGGAGACCGGCCACCGGCCGGTGGTCGCCGTCGCCGGTTGCGTGGCGCAGCAGGAGGGGCAGTCGCTGCTCCAGCGATCCAACGGCCACATGATCGACGTCGTGTTGGGCACGCAGCGGCTGAAGCTGCTGCCGATGCTCGTCGAGAAGGCCTCGACGTCCCCGTTCGCCGAAGTCGACATCAACCCGTGGGACGATGTGACGTTTCCACTCGGCATCACGCGCCGCGGCGACGCCGTGAAGGCCTACGTCACGATTATCGAGGGATGCAACGACCACTGCGCGTTCTGCGTCGTTCCGTACACGCGCGGCCACGAACGCATGCGAGCCAAGGCGGACATCCTCGCGGATGTCAGGGACGCCGTCGCGTCAGGCCGGAAGGAGATTCAGCTCCTCGGCCAAATCGTCAATCATTACCAGGCTCCCGACGATCCGGCCTGCGACTTCGCCGGACTCCTCGCTGACGTCAACGACGTGCCTGGCGTCGAGCGCATCCGATTCGCGAGCCCGCACCCCCGACACACCGGCACCCGCCTCATCGACGCCGTACGCGATCTCCCGAAGGTCGCCAAGCACCTGCATCTGCCCGTGCAGTCCGGCTCCTCCCGGATCCTCAAGGCCATGCGGCGGCGTCATACCCGTGAGGAGTACCTGGAGCTGGTCGCGCGAATCCGGGAAGCGGTTCCCGAGGCGACGCTGTCGACGGACATGATCGTTGGCTTCCCTGGCGAGACCGCGGACGACTTCGACGAAACGTTGTCGCTGACCGACGCCGTGCGATACCACAGCATGTTCTCGTTCAAATATTCGGTCCGGCCCAACACGCTCGCCTCGAAGCGGATGCCGGACGATGTCAGTGACGGGGAGAAGACGAGACGGATCGTCGCCCTCCAGTCGCTGCAGCGCGACATCCAGACACGCCTGCACGAGCAGGCAGTCGGCACGACCGTGGACGTCCTCGTCGACTCGGTCAGCCGGCGCCAGGACGGTGAACTTTCCGGGCGGACGTCGGGGAACACCGTAGTGAACTTCCCGCAGCCGGCCGATACGTCGCACAGCACCGGCGCGAGTATCATCGACGTCCATCGCTGGATTGGGCGGACACTGGCGGTGCGGATCCTTCGCGCCGGGCCGCACAGCCTGCGGGGCGAAGTCACCGGTACCGTTTCTGCGTAGCGAGCGAGCCATGCTCATCGAGATGACGATCAAAGGGCTGATGGTGGATCCGATCACCAATACACCCATCGTGATTCTCAAGGACAAGGACGGCGAGCGTGTCCTGCCGATCTGGGTCGGCGTGTTCGAAGCAAACGCCATCGCGCTCCAGATCGAGAACATCGCCACGCCACGCCCGATGACGCACGACCTGCTGCGTAACGTGATCAACGATCTCGACGGCCGCGTCGATCGGATCGTCGTCAGCGACCTCAAGGACAACACCTTCTTCGCCCTCATTCACCTGACGGTCCGCGGCGAGGGCGTGGCGATCGACGCGCGCCCGAGCGATGCCATCGCACTGGCGCTCCGGACCCGCGCGCCAATCCTGGTGGAGGAGTCGGTCATCGACAACGCGAAGACCGTTGACTTCGGCTCCGAGCGACTGGACAACGACAAGGTCCAGAAGTGGCTCGAAAGCCTGGACCCGACGGAGCTCCCCAAGTACAAGATGTGATGTCGGCCGGCCGACATTCACGCTTCTGCCCTCGGCCACAACATTTTGGGCTTGGGGATTTGACACACCCCAACCGCATCCCCATAATGGGCGCATCCCTGACATGGCTGCGCCGAAATGATCGTTGCGATCGCCAACCAGAAGGGCGGTGTCGGTAAGACCACGACTGCCGTCAACCTCGCCGCCGCGCTGGCGATGCGCGGGCGCAAGACACTTCTCATCGATCTCGATCCCCAGGCCAACAGCAGCATCTCGTTCCTCGATCTCGGCGCGGTCACCCGCAGCACGTACGACGCGATCGCCGATCCCGCCGTCGGCCTCGAGGACATCATCAAGCCGGCGACCTCGCTTGCGAATCTCTTCATCGCACCCGCGCGCATCGCGCTCGCCAAGCTCGAATCGCGCCTGATCGGTGAGCTCGATGCGCACTTCCGCCTCAAGGACAAGATCGACAAGCTGGCAGGGGAGTACGCCCACATCGTCATCGACTGTCCGCCCGCGCTGGGCCTCCTGACCGTCAACGCGCTGGTCGCCGCGACCCATCTGCTGATCCCAATCCAGTCGTCGTACTTCGCGCTCGAAGGGACCGACGATTTGCTCGAGACGATCGAGAAGGTGCGCCAGCGCCCCAACCCGGCATTGCGAATCCTGGGCGTCGTCATCACCATGCACGACAAGCGGACCGCGCTCGGACGGGACATCCGCGATCAGATCCAGAAGGTGTTCGGTAACAAGGTGTTCAGGACCGTGATCAGCAAGAGCGTGCGGCTGGAGGAAAGCCCCGCCTACAAGGAATCGATCTTCACGTTCGCCCCCGATTCAACGGGCGCGACCGATTACTACAGCCTGTGCGAGGAGGTCATTGAGCGTGGCGAAGCGCGGACTGCCTGAGACGCTGCGTATGCGGCACGACGAGCACTACGTCGATGCGCTCGCGACATCCGCCGCGGAGCCCGTGGGACGGATGCTGCCGATCGAACTGCTCGATCCGAACCCCGGACAGCCGCGTCAGGTCATGGGCGATCTGTCGGAGCTGATGGCGTCGGTCTCCGAAAAGGGCATCATCGAGCCGCTCATCGTCCGGCCCCACGGTGGTCGATTCCAGATCATCGCCGGCGAGCGCCGCTACCACGCCGCCGTCCAGGTCGGCCTCCGGGAAGTCCCGGTTGTCATCCGCGAAGTGGACGACAGGGAGGTCATGGAGCTGGCGCTGGTCGAGAATCTCCAGCGCAAGGACTTGACGGCTTTCGAGGAGTCCGAGGCGCTGCAGCAACTGGCGCAGCGTTGCGGCTACACGCACGAAGACATGGCGCGCAAGCTCGGAAAGTCGCGAACTTCGATCACCGAATCACTGTCACTCGGCAACATGCCCGAGGACGTCCGCAACCTATGTCGGCTGGCCGACATTACCTCCAAGTCGACGCTGCTGCAGATCGTCCGGCAAGGCGATCCGAAGAAGATGCTGGCGCTGGTCGAAAAGCTCACGACCCAGGGCACGGCCACGCGGGCCGATGTCAGGAAAGAAACCGCCAAGCCGACGGCTCGGGCGAAGTCCTACGTGTTCGCGTTCAGGCCGCCGACCAAGGCATTCGATCTCCGTTTGAGCTTCAAGAAGTCGAAGGTCGAACGCGACGAAATCATCGAAGCGCTCGAGAACATCATCCACGAGCTCCGCACTCAGAATTAGATATATCGCGCGCACGCCGGCCGCGCCAACCTACGTTTCAAGGTGCTGCTGGCCGATGCGGCACTCCGCTTCAGCAATACTCACAACACCGGTAGGGCATCGGCTGCGATCGGGTCCACCTCGGGGGCTTCAAATGGCCTGAGCCAGACTACTTCCCCACATGTTAGTTAACATAACGTCTATTATGCGACGTCGTATGAATTGCGCCTGAAACAGGCCTGTGGATGATTTGCGGATGTTGTTCCGGGGGTCCGCCCTAGAGCGACTTGCGATTCCTTGGTGTGCGCAAACGGCGGGTCTTCAGACCCGTCCCCGCCCGAAGTCCTGTGATGGCTCGCTGCGCTTGCGGCGGGTCTGAAGACCCGCCACTGCACTGAACCGGACCCCTAGGCGGTCCAGTTGACTGACGAGAACTGCGCGCCCGGAACCGTCAGCTCGATTGCGCGGCTCCGAGGATGGTGTTCCAGCTCGTCGCCACCCCGGTGCACCGTGACGATGAAGGCGATCGGGGCGCCGGCGGCGACGCCAAGGCACTCGAACGGAACGCGGAGTTCGAGGACCCGGCCGGCGGCCACCTGCAGGCCGGCGCACGCGATCGGCATTCGCGCGGCCGTTCCCTTCCGCCCGGATGCAGCGGCGCGAACACGGGCACCGTCCATTTGAACAACCACGCGGACGTTGGCAGGCTCCAGGAAGTTGAGGGTGAGCTGGACGCCCGATGACAGCAGCCCCGCCATCGATCCGGTCCCGTCGAGACGAATGAACAGGTGGCGCAGGTCGAAACCGAACTCGATCAGGCTGACCCGCGGGCCGTCCGCATTCGCGACCTGGTGCATCGCACCCGCGGTGCCGGCGACCTCGACGCAGCCGGCGCCGACCCACTCGAAGTAGCTCGTGACCTCACCGTCGATGACCGGTTCGATGAACCCGCTTGGCTGCTGGATCTCGGCGTCGGGAGGCTGAGTGGTGATGTTGGTGACGAAGAGCTCGTCCGGAACCGGCTGCTCGATGGCGCGATAGACGTTCCGGACATGTCGCCGGAACAGGTCGTCGAATGCCTCGTCCTGATCCGACGAATGGTCGTCGCCGTACCACCAGAACCAGTCGCTGCCTTCCGCGATCAGCATCTCCTCGCGGGCGCGCTCGCGGGCAGCCTCCGGCACCCCCGCAGGTGCGGCATCGAGCGCCCGGCGCGCATCCACCAACTGGCTCCATGCCCGGCGATCGTCGTGATGGCCGATCCAGATATAGAAGTCGCCGTTGATCCAGGAGCCGGGAAAGATCGACGGCAGTGGCTCCGCGGGTCCGGAACAGGCCTCGGCCATCGTGACCGTCCGGACTTCCGGATGCGACCCAAGACGCCGATACAGGGCACGGAGGAATGGCCGACCCTGCCCTTCGTAATGCTCCCAGGCGTTCTCGCCATCGAGGATGACGAAGACGGTGGCCTCCGCCCCGTTGGTGCACGCCGCGTAGCGGCGGCCCGCTTCGACCAGCCGTCTCATGAAGTCGTCCGCGGCGCCGTCGGCGGACCACGACGCGTAGGTAAATCCGATCAGGTCGGACAACGTGTGATCGCGGAAGCCGCACGCAACCGTTGTGGCGCCAGAGCCGACACGGTATGAGCGATACAGCACTTCGGGCTGCTCGGCGTTGCCCTGAGCGTCGCGGGTGAAGCCGCGGCCCAGCGTGCGCGCGAGGATTTCCTCGTCGGTGGCCATCCAGCGAAAACCGGCCGCGCCAACGAGCGGCACCATCGCGTCGGACACCGATCCTTCGGACGGCCAGAGACCGGCCGGGGCGTGACCGAACGTGCGTTCGTGGAACGCCACGGCCCTGCGCAACTGCTCCGCCGCGTCCTCAGGATGACGGAACGGCTCCCGCGGCATCCGCGAGTCCGGATTGGTCCTGCGATAAATGTCGGTGTCACAGAGGAGCGGCAGGATCGGGTGGAAGAACGGCGACGTAGACAGCTCCACCTGCGCCCGCGCCGCGGCGTCGCGGTATTCCGGAACGACGCGCCGGAGCAGTTCGAGTTCCACGTCGCGCAGCGTTTGCTTGTCGGCTTCTGAAAACCCGCGGCCCTTCTGGACCAGCCCGCGCACCCGGTCGTCACGATCGAAATAGAACGGGTCGATCCAGGCGAGCTTGTGCCAGACCTGCAGGTCCCGGAGATCGTCGGCTGAAAACAACGCCGCGTGCGTACGCCCGCTGAGCGACGCCCCCTCCGCCCCGCGCTGCGCGAAGAGCTCGGCGTAGCGCGGATATGGGTCGATCATGCGAGGCTTGTGCGCGTGAAAGAAATGCTGCACGCAGAAGCCACGCTCGTCGTCGGTGAGCGCGTCGGCAGGCTTGAGACCGAGCTCGAGATGACGATCCCGCGCGGTGTCCGCCGCAAACGCCTCGAGCTGCACGAGCATCGAGGGCACGAGGTTGAAGGTCACCTTGACGTCGGGGAACTCGCGCAACAGCGCCACCATTCCCCAGTAGTCCTTCAACGCGTGCAGGCGCACCCACGGCAGAATGTGTTCGCCGGTCACCAGGTCCTGGTAGAACGGCTGATGCATGTGCCAGAGGAGCGCAACGCGCGTCATAATCGAAGCCCGCGAGCGCCTGGCGCCCGCTGATCCCTGATGCGAATTATCGATCGGTACGTGATCCGCCAGGTGCTGATGCCCTTCATCATCGGCCTGCTCGTCTTCACGTTCCTGATGATGTTGAAGCCGCTGCAGACCTATGCCGAGGGGCTGATCTCGAAGGGCGTTCCGCCCCAGACGATCGCGTACCTCCTCGCGCTGCTCACGCCGCAGGCGCTGGCCCTGACGATCCCGATGTCACTGCTGCTCGGACTGCTCGTCGGTTTCGGCCGCCTCTCCGCGGATCGCGAATTCGTGGCCATGCAGGCGTGCGGCGTCAGCCTCAAACGACTGTTGCTGCCGGTCAGCATCGTGTCGCTGTTCTCGATGGCCGCAACCGGCTACATGTGGTTCTACGGCTACCCGATCGCCAACGAGACCTTCCTCGACGTGACCTTCAACCTCGTCGCCGATCGGGCCGAAGGCAACGTGAAACCGCGGGTGTTCTTCCGCGAGTTTCCGAACCTGATGCTGTACGTGCGCGAAGTGCCGCCAACGGGCGAAGGGTGGAACGGGGTCTTTCTCGCCGATACGCGACCCGGGCAGGCGGAAGCGACCTACCTCGCACGCCACGGCCGCGTGGTGATCGATCGGAAGAAGAAGACGGTCGACCTCGTGCTGGACAACGTCGTTCGCCGAACACTCGACGCCAAGGGCGCCTATGACGTCGGTCGCATCGATCACTTCATTCTCAGCGTCGATCCCACGACCGTCTTTCCGCCGCCGAACCAGGTAATCAAGGGCCTCACGGAGATGACGGTGCCCGAGCTGCGGGAGGCCGCGGCGAAGCGAGAACGGGAGGGACTCTCCAGCCACAACGAGTGGGTCGCGATCCATCAGAAGTTCGCGATCCCGTTCGCCTGCGTCGTCTTCGGCGTCATCGGTCTCGCGCTCGGAGCCACGCATCGCCGCGATGGCGCCCTCGGCAGCTTCGTCCTCGGGCTGATCGTCGTCTTCGCGTACTACATCCCGATGTTCCTCGGCCCGCAGATGGCAAAGAGCGCGCTCGTCCCGCCGTGGCTGGCGGCGTGGTTGCCGAACATCCTCCTCGGTGCGCTCGCCGGCGCGATGTTCCTGTGGCGGGAACGGGTTGCCGATCAACCGATTCGTCTGCCCTCGTTCATCGCGCGCCGCGTCGCGCGTCCAAAGATCGCGCGCGCGCGCGGCCGCGTGCTGCGCATTCTCGACGGCTACGTCGCCGGGATGTACGTCCGCATGGTGCTGTTGTCCGGTGCGGCGCTGATGGCGGTGTTCTACATCTCGACGTTCATCGATCGCGCCGACAAGATTTTCAAGGGCGCTGCAACGCCGCCGATGCTGGCGGCTTACTTCTGGTATCTCACGCCGCAATACGTCTACTACATCATTCCGCTCGCGGTGCTCCTCGGGACGCTGATCACGATCGCCGTCCTGACGCGCAGCAGCGAGCTGATCGTGATGAAGGCCTGCGGCGTCAGCCTGTACCGCATCGCCGTGCCGATGTTCCTTGCGGCCGTGGCGACCGGGGCGGTGCTCTTCGCGCTCGACGCCACCATCGTCGGCCCCTATTTCGCCCAGGCGGAACGGCTCCGCCTCACGATGAACGGGCAGTCATCCGCCATGCTCAATCCACTCAGTTACGGGTGGGTGCAGGGCGATCACGACGACTTCTATTACTTCACCTACTACGACCCGAGAGCGCGCGTCCTCGGTGGCCTGGCGCATTACGAGTTCAGCCCCGGGATGACCAGCATGCTGCGCCACACGCATGCCGACGCCGCGACGTACATCAGCCCCGTCGGCGAGACGCGCGGTCAGTGGAAGGTGTCGCAGGGGTGGTCGCGCGATTTCAACGCCGGCGGCCAGGTCACCGGCTTCACGCCAATCACCAACGAGACGCGCGAATTCCAGGCGCCAGCGTATTACGGCATCGAGCAGCCCGATCCCGAGTACCTGGCGTTCGGCGACCTGCGCCGATACACCGCCCGGATGATCGCCAGCGGCTACAACATGGCGAAGGAGCAGACGTGGATCGCGCGTCGCCTTGCGTTCCCGGTCGCCACGCTGATCATGACGTTGATTGCCGTCCCCTTCGCGGTGACGATCGGGCGCGGCGGCGCGATGGCCGGCATCGCCGTCGGCATCGCGCTCGCACTCGTTTACTGGGTGTCGATCAGCATCTTCGCCGCCCTTGGTGGAGGCGGGCTCATCGCGCCGACGCTCGCGGCGTGGGCGCCGAACATGCTGTTCGGTGCCGCGGCGCTCTACCTGCTGCTCACCGTCCGTACTTGACGTTGTCGATCCAGACCTGACCGCTGCTGCCCAGCGCCGTATTGGTCGATTCGATCACCCACAGCAGCGCCTGTACTCTCGTGACGTCAGGCCGCCGCTGCGCGGTCACGCCCCTCGGTGTGAGCTCGTCGATGAACACCGTGATGTCGCGCGGCACGTCGTCAAGGTAGACCGATCGTGCCCATCGCGCCCCCTCCGGCTCGCGGACCTGCACCGATACGCGCATCGGCTTGTCGGCGCGACCGGTGAACATGATGCGATCGTAGGCCGCGAACGCCGGGCCCGCCGGCATCACCAGCGCCGTGTACGGGTGGTCCTGCTTCGCGCCGCCGAGTGCGTACCGCCACCGCAACTGCGTCCCCCCGATCGTGCGCACGACGTCGATTGCACCGGCGGCCTGCGGCGCCGTCTCCACCGACCAGCCCGCCGGCGCACCTCCCTCGTATTGCACGGCAAACTCGGTGGCCACACGGCGCGCCGGCGCCACACTCTCCTTTTCCGATCGGCCGACATAGATCGGATTCGTGACGAGCCACGGCACTGGCGGTGTGCCTGGCGCATGATCGAGCGAGATTTCGGCACGATAGACCGCTGGTTCCGGCGGCGCCGTGAACTCGAGCATCGCGTCGGAGGACGAGGCGATCGACCGGCCGTCCTTCAAGAGCGAGATGCGCGAATGGCCCGGCGCGTTGGATGCCACGTGAATCTCGACCGGGCCTTCGATCGCCAGGACGTCTCCCCCGCTCGCCTTTTGCGTCCCACTCGTCGCGGTGAACGTCATCGCGGCCGGTGAGGCGAGTGCGTCGATCGACGAGAACACGTGACCGGCGCGGATCTCGTCGACGATCAGCGTGGCATCTCGCGTCGCGTCACCCGACAGGCGCACCCGCGGCACGACAATCGAGAACGCACGAAACACCTGCTCGTACCCCGGTAAGCGTAACGCCGCCGAGCCGTCATACGGATCGGGCGCGCTTCGCAGCGCCACGCGCGCGTGCGCATCGCTTCCGGCCACGGCGACAACGCGACGACGCTTCGTGAGCGCATCCCAGCGAGCCATCACCGGATCCGGCCGATCGAGAAGATGCCCGAGCGTCTCCGCCGGTCGGAACCTGTACACCAGCAGCGATCGCAGCAGATTCGCCGGCGTCTCATCCCGCCACTCGCTGTCGCCGTTCAGCCACTCGATACCGTCGAACGGCGCCGACCACTCGGTCCACCGCAGATCCGGCTTCGGGGAACCAGGATGCGCGACGATCGAAAAGCCGCCAAGCCGCGCAATGTCTTCGATGACGTCGCGCCCCTCGCCTCCCAGCGGATATGGCGTCTTGGTCAGACCGAGCGCGACGACGTGACCGTTCTCCGTGCTGATTTCCGCGGCGTCGATGCACAGCACACCCTGGCGGTACGACGGCGGTTCCGGCTGACGCGTGCCGTCGCCATGATCGGTGATGACGACGAACTTCAATCCGGCCTTCGCCGCCGCCGCGGCCACGTCGTCGATTGTTCCAGTGCCATCGGATCGCCGCGTGTGGATGTGAATGGCGCCGCGCACGCCGGCAGGAACATTCGAGGTGATCGCGAGCGGTTCCGATGCCGGCGGCAGCCAGAACGCGATCAGCGACGCGATCGCGACGATCACCGCCGCGACGACGATGCGCGCGATTCGGCTGGCGCGGGAGCCTGCGTGGACACGCGCCGCTCCCTGAGACGGTTGCTGACCCGGGCGCTCGGCGCCGCGGCGATGACGAAACGGACTCATGCGCGCGGATGAAAGCGATCGTAGACGCTGCGCATCCGCTGTTCGAGCACGTGCGTGTAAATCTGCGTCGTCGACAGATCCGCGTGACCGAGCATCATTTGAATCGCCCGCAGGTCCGCTCCGCGTTCGAGCAGATGCGTCGCGAACGAATGCCGCAGCATGTGCGGACTGAGTGTGCGGGTGATCCCCGCCTGTATCGCGTAGCCCTTGAGAATCTTCCAGAAGCCCACGCGCGTCAGTCCCGGTCCCCCGCCACGCGCGTTGAGGAAGAGGCGCGGGCTGCTGCGACGGCCGAGCAGCGTCGGCCTCGCCTCCCGCACGTATCGCTGCACCCACTGCGCGGCTTCATCGCCGATGGGCACGATGCGCTGCTTGTCGCCCTTGCCGGTGCACGTCAGATAGGACGCCTCGAGATTCACGTCGGCCGGACGCAGCCCGATCAGTTCGGACACGCGCATCCCGGTCGCGTACAGCAGCTCGATCAGCGCGCGATCCCGCAGTCCACGCGCCGTGCTGACGTCCGGCTGCGCCAGCAGCGTGTCCACGTCGTCGACCGAGAGATACCGTGGCAGCACCTTCCAGGCACGCGGCGGATGCAGGTCGTCGGCGGGACTGGCAGTGATCCGGCCGTCGATCAGCAGGAATCGATAGAAGCCGCGATAGCAGGCGACGGCACGCGCGACCGATCGTGGAGACTTCCCCGCCGCCATCAGGGTGCGGACGAACTCCTCCAGTTGCGGCCGCGTCAGCGCCGCCATCTCCGCGCCGCTGCCGGCCGAGTACTCGGCCAGCAGCGCGAGATCGCGCGCGTAGCTTTCAACGGAGTTGACGGCAAGACGCCTCTCCGCCGTCAGATGGATCAGGTACGCGTCGACAAGTGACGCCGATTGTGCTGGCACAAGCAGGCTCGCGCGGGCGTCCGCCGGCCGGGCGGACCTCGATGCGAATGTAGAATTGTAGCCGTATGGCGCCCGTTCGCTCGAAGTGGCAGTCCCTTCCTACCGAAGCCATCAACTCTTCCAGCCTTGGCATCGACAAGCTTCCACCAGACGACATCGTCGATCTGATGATCAACGAGGACCGGAAGATGCTCGAGGCGGTGCGCCGCGAACGCGAACGGATCGCGGTGGGCGTCGAGATGATTGCCGCCGCGCTGAGGAAGGGCGGGCGCGTCGTCTTCGTCGGCGCCGGCACCAGCGGCCGGCTTGGCATTCTGGAATCGACGGAGATGCCGCCGACCTTCAGCACCGACCCGATGCTGGTGCAGGCGATCATGGCCGGCGGCCGCGAGGCGATCTTTGCGGCCAAGGAAGGCGTCGAAGACAACTACGAAGAGGGCGCCCGTTCGATTACGCGGCTGCGTCCGACGAAGAAGGACATCGTCATCGGTGTCTCCGCCAGCGGCATCACCCAGTTCGTGCGCGGCGCTCTGACCCGCGCGCGCAAGGCAGGTGCGCGAATCATTTTCGTCACCTGCGATCCGGGCACCGAACTGCAGACGTTCGTGGACCTGACCATCGCGCCCGGCGTCGGTGCGGAAGTGATTGCCGGTTCGACACGACTCAAGGCCGGCACCGCGACGAAGCTCGTACTGAACATGTTGACGACAGGCGCGATGGTCCGGATCGGCAAGACCTACGGCAACCTGATGGTGGACGTCCACACCGGCTCGGAGAAACTCAAGGACCGCGCCCGCCGGATCGTCAACATCGTGACCGGCCTCGACTACGACGAGAGCGATCGGATCCTGAAGAAGGCCGGCTGGAACGTGAAGGCGGCGATCGTGATGCAGAAGACGAGCCTGCCGCTGCCGAAAGCGCTCGCCCGCCTTCGCCGTGCACACGATTCGATGCGCGACGCCATCGGCGAAGACATCGAACCTCGCCTGCGCGGGATGCTCCAGGGCCATGCCGAAGCGTCGCTGAACGGCGTGGACGTCACGGTGCCGTCCGCCACAGAAACTGCCACGACGCGACGTCGAAGCCGGCGGTAACGCTACAACCGCGAGGCGGCAGCGCGATCGAGATAGACGGCGGCGCCCGCGTGCAGTTGGAGAAACGACGCCGGCACGCGCGGCGTCACCGGACCCTGCAGCATCGACAGGACAGCCTCCGCCTTCATCTCTCCGGTCGCTATCAGCACGATCTCACGCGCCTCGAGAATCGTTCCGACTCCCATCGTCAGCGCCTCGGCCGGCACTCTCGTGACATCGCCGCCAAACAGTGGCGCGTTCGCGGCTCGCGTTTGCGGCAGCAGCGTGGCCACGTGCGTGCGCGCGATCAGCGCGTCGCCGGGCTCGTTGAAGGCGATGTGACCGTTCTGCCCGATCCCGAGAATCTGCAGATCGATGCCTCCGAGTGCTGTGATCGTCTGCTCATATTGCTCGCATTCACGGACAAGATTCGGCGCCATTCCGTCGAGGAAATGGACATGGCCAGGCTCGATGTCGATGCCGTCGAACAGATGTGCCGCCATGAAGCGGTAAAAGCTCCCCGGATGCGATCGTTCGACACCGACGAACTCGTCGAGATTGACCGTTGACGCTCGCGCGAAGTCGATCTCCCCTGCCGCCACCATTCGTCGAAGTGCCACGTAGGCCGGAACAGGCGTGTGTCCGGCTGCCAGCCCGAGCACCAGTGGTGGCTTGATCGCAAGCGCATCGCGGACACGTCCAGCGACCGCTCGTCCTGCGGCCTCGGCAGATTCGAAGACGTGAACCTTCACCGGCGTCAGATGTAGGAGGGAACCGCAACGCGCCCACACGCGGCCGCAAGCGCCAGGCGCACGGCGCCGATGGCCGGTTCGACCGCGAGGCGCTCGACCGACGCGCGAGGCGCGACTTCCGACAAGCGGGCGGTCACCTGGGGCACCAGCGATGGAATTCCGCCAAAGATGCCGCCGGCGAGGACGATACGAAAGATGTCGCCGCGCATGTCGAGACGCGTGATGACCGACGAGGCCGCGGATGCCAGTTCTGTCGCGGCGCGATCGAGGATATCTGCCGCAATTGCGTCACCTTCTCCGGCTGCCTGTTCCACAACTGCTGCAATGCCACTGATCGCGCGTCGCTGGAGGCCGTTGTCGTAGATGGCGTGGATCAGTTCGGTCGGACTCGAGAGCTCGAACGCCGCGAGCACCAGGTCGGTGAGCCGCGTCTGCGGACCGCGGCCGTCGGACTGGCGGACCACGGCCGACAGTGCCGCCCGACCGATCCAGAACCCACCGCCCTCGTCGCCCAGCAGGTAACCCCATCCCCCGGCTCGCGCCGCGCGCCCTCGCGCATCACGGCCGTAGGCAATCGACCCGGTACCGGCAACGACGACGACCCCGGGACCGTCGCCAACGGCCGCCACGAGCGCGATCAGCGCGTCGTTGACCACGAGAACCCGGCTCTTGAAGCCGATTCGATGCATGATGCCGCGGACGATGGCGGCATCGGCGGGTCGATCGACGCCGGCGATACCCAGGCAGATCGCCTCCGGGCGCAGGTCGCGGTCGCCGAGCGCCTGATCCATCAGGCTGTGAAGCACCTTCTCGACCTCGAATTCACCCGACGCCTGAAGATTCGCGCCGCCGCCTCGAACCTCCGCGAGCACACGTCCGCGTTCGTCAGCCAGAAGGCAGACGGTTTTTGTGCCGCCCGCATCGATCCCGAGGACGTGCATCACGTTCCTTATGCTACAGTGCGGTCTTCCCCCAATGGTCTCAGGCGCCGTCTTCGGTCCGTCGGTGACGTTCCTGCGCGTGCGTCATGTCGTCATCGTCCTGGCGATCGTGATCGCCAGCGTGACTCCGGCGCGCGCCGCGGAACTCGACACCCTGGCCGCATGGATACCTGCGTCGGCGCTCGACAGCTCCGACACCATTCGTCGCGCGATCAACACCGCCGTGGCCGCCGGCATGCCGGCGATCGTTGCCCCGGTGCCGCTCTATCCCGACCCCGGCCCCGACCACTTTGCGGCACTGCTGAAGCAGGCGCGCGACCGGCAACTGCGCGTGTTTGCCGCCATCGACATCGATCGCGCTGCCCTTGCCGGCGAGCTGCCGGCATCACGCGATCACGTCCTGTATCAGCATCCGGATTGGCTGATGTTGCCGCGCAGCCTCGCGCCGGAAGTGCTGTCGCTCGACATCCGCAGCCCCGAATACGTCGGGCGGCTGGTGCGGTGGACGCGCACCAACAACGTCGACGGCGTCTATCTGTCGCCGCTGCTCGACGACGCGGTGGCGTTCGTGGTGTCGAACGTGACCAGCGTGTTGAAGCGATATGCGGTGGACGGGGTCGAGCTCGATTCCGCGCGCTATCCCGCAGACGATTTCGATTACGGCCGCCGCGCCGTCGATGCGTTCCGGCGCGAACTGCGACCGACGCTCACGCCCGCCGATCGCGCGCGTGTCGACGAAGACGAGGCGATTGACCCGTTCGCCTATCCGAACGCATTTCCCGACGCGTGGCGGATGTTCCGGCGATCCCGCGTCACCGATCTGGTCTCGAAAGTGCGCGCCGCCATCCGGCAGGTTCGTCCCGACGTGACAGTGGCCGCGGCCATTTCCGGTGCCGCGGATACCGACCTCATGGATCACCTGCAGGACTGGCGGTCGTGGCTGACCTCACGGCTGGTCGATGCGGTGTCGCTGCGCACGGGCTCCCTGACGCGCATCCTCTCCGACCTGACGCTGGTCGCACCATCCGTCAACACGACCGCGCGCTCGGAATCACGCTGAAGCGATGGGCGATCGATTTGCCGCCGCGCGCGAGGTCATTCGCCGCGCAGCGACGCATCTCGCCTTCCCGGCCGCATCGATCGACGTCGGCGATGCCACGCACCCGCTCTGGTCCGAGGCGTTCGGCCATCTCACCTTCAGCCCCGCATCGCCTGCCGCCGCAACGGACACGGTTTTCGATCTCGCGTCGCTGACGAAGGTCCTGGCCACGGCCCCGCTCCTGATGCGGCTGGTCGAACAGGGCGTGATGGCGCTCGACGATCCGGTGGCGGCACACATCGATCGATGGCGCGGCGCCGAGCGCGAGCCGGTGACGATTCGCGATCTGCTGTCGCACACGAGCGGCCTGCCGGATCATCGCCATTACTACGAAACGATGTCGGGGGCCGACGCGATCATCGGCGCGATCTGCCGCGAGCCGCTCGTCTATGCTCCGCGGTCGCAGTCGGTCTACAGCGATCTCGGCTTCATGCTTCTGGGTGCGATCGTCGCGCGCGGTCACTCGCTGGTCGAACGGTTCGACGCACTCAAGGCGCAGCTCGTGATTGCGGACGACCTGCAGTTTCATCCGCCTGCGCTCTGGCTGCCGCGCACCGCGCCGACAGAAATCGACTGGTGGCGCGGCCGGCTCTTACGCGGTGACGTGCACGACGAGAACACGTGGGCATTGGGCGGTGCCGCCGGTCAGGCGGGATTGTTCGGAACCGCCGCCGCCGTCGGCAGCGTCGCGCGGCACTATCTGCAAGTGCTGTCCGGTCGCAAGGGCGCCTTCCGCGCGGAAACCGTCCGCGAGTTCACGACGAAGCGCGCGGATGTTCCCGGCTCGCGTGCGCTCGGGTGGGACACGATGCTGCCGACATCATCGTGCGGGACGCGCATGTCGGCCCGCGCCTTCGGCCATACCGGCTTTACCGGCACGTCGTTGTGGATCGATCCGGAACGTGGCGTCTATGCGGTGCTGCTGACCAATCGCGTCCATCCCACGCGCGCGAACGTCGCGATCCAGCAGGTGCGTCGCGCGTTTCACGACGCTCTGATGGTGAGCCTCAGCTAACTCCCAACGCCCGACTGAGAACTCCCAACTGATTCTGGCCATTGGCGAGCTGGGGCAAACGCTGTAGGGGCGAGTCCTTCGACCCGCCCCCGGCCGAAGGCCAGTGATCAACTACGCATTGAGTTAGAAACGCCCGCGGCCAGGGCCCGGTGCGCCGCCACCAGGACCGCTCCCACCGCCGAATGGTGAGCTGCCGCGAGGTCCGACGCCGCCTGGCCTGCCGGTGGGACCGGGCGCTCCGCCGCGCGTGCCTTGCCCAGGTGTCTGCGCGCCGCGACCGCCGGCCTGCGTCTGTGCCTGCGTGGCGATGAACAGCCACTGATTGTAGTGATCGCCGCCCTTGTAGATCCGCAGCGACGGCGCCTCGCTCTTGCTGGTCACGCCCATGATCCCGGTGCCGGAACCAGACAGGCCCGCACCTCCAGGTCGCCCGCCCTGCGTTTGCCCTGTCCCGAACCCGCCCGCGCGCTGACCGGCCGGCGACGGCTGCGGCGGCGCCGGTGTCTGACGTCCCGGCGTTGCTGATGCCGGCGTCCCGCGACCAGTCCCGGGCGTCGATGCGCGACCGGTTCCTGTACCGGTCGGCGCGAACGGGTTCTGCGCGCTCGGGCCGGCCGTCGCGTCGCCGACGGCAATCGGTTGGAAATCGTCGTTGGTGATCGGGTCTTTGTACTTCTTGCGCAGCACGCGCTCATCGACCAGTGCGTCGACGTTCGGCGGGAAGGCGCCGCCGAACTTCTGTTGAAAGAGCCTGATGGCGCGGGCGTACTGCTCGCCGCGAAACACCAGTTCCGCCTCGCGCTCGCGCCGCGCCATCGTGCTCCACGCCGGCAGGATGGCCGTCATCGTGATCGCCATGATCGACATGGCGACGAGGAGCGCGACCATCAGGTAGCCGCGCTCCTCGCTGACCAGGCGAGGAGCGGTGGACGGCATTACGACACCGTGACGACGACCGCCCCTGTGCTTGTGCCGCCGTTGGTGTTGGTCTGGGTCACGACCACCGACTTCGTGCCGGTCGATGAGTACGTGTGCGTGACCGTCGTCGACGATGTGATCGCGCCAAGGCTGAGCGCACTCGTGCCGTCGCCGAAATCGACGGACACATTCTGCGGCGTCACACCGTTTGTCGCCGGCGTGATCGTGAACGAGAACGACGTCGCCGTCGTCCCGCTGGTCGGGTTGGCACTGACGCTCACACCACCAGCCGGATTGATCGTTTCCGCCACCGATGTCTCAGCGGTCTCCGTGCCGGTCGTGGCCTGCCCGGTGACCGTGAAGACTCCGGTCGTCGCATACACGTGGGTGACCGTGCGCGAGCCGGCAAGCGTTCCCAGATCCTGCGCGGAGCTGCCGTCACCCCAGTTGATGGTGACGCGCGGCGGTGCGTTGTTGGCACCGATGGTCGGCGTCACGGTCGCGGTCACTGCGTTCCCCACCGTGCCCGGATTCGGCGCGAGCGTGATCGACAGGCTGTTCGCGGTGGCCGCCGTCACAGCGACCGTCGCCGACTTGCCACCTGACGCGGCGGTGACGGTGGCCGTGCGATCGGTCGTCAGGGTCACGTTGGCTTCGCCGTTCGCATCGGTGTTCACGGCGGACGCGGAGAGGCTGCCGGCGGTGGTGCTGAACGAGACCGGCACGTTCGTCAGACGGTTGCCGCTGGCGTCGAAGACCAGCGCGGTGATCGTCGAGGTGCCGCCAAACGATCCGATCGTGCCTGGCGATGCCGACACGGTGACGGTGTTCGCGGCGGCGGCGCCGACGGTAATCTGCACGACGTTACCCGCACTCGCGGTGCCGGTCCCGCCGGTCGTCGTCGTGGTCGTGGACGTCGAAGCGCCAGCCCCGGCGCCTCCTGACAGCGCCCGCACTTCGGCCAGGCCCGATGTGTCGCCGGCGAAGAACGTGGTCGTGGCCACGCCATTGCGCGTCTGCGCTTCCACCGGGTCCACACGTCCAAGGCTCGTCGTGAAGCGGACGGTCGTGCCGTTCTGCACCTGCGTGCCCGCCTGCTCGATCACGACGGCGGTGATTTCCGTGCTGCCGCCAAGCGCCAGCGTCCGGCTTGCCGCCGAGACGGAAATGGTCGAATTCGTCGGTGCCAGCAACTGCGCCTTGTCGCAGGCGGCGGTGATCACCGCAATTGCCAGCAGCGCTCCGAGAAGCCGCATGGGGTTACCTCTGAGCATGTCGCTAATCACCACTCTGAGTAAGGCGTGCCATCGAGGCCGGTGCCTTCGGCGCCGCTCTTCACGTTGTAAATGCCGACTTCGGCCGAGGGATTGCCGGGTTCGGGATCGGACAGGACCGTCTGCCACGTCTGGCTCGAGTTCGTGAACGGATCCTTGGGAACCTCACGGATGTAGTGGTCCTCGACCAGCGATTCCAGCGTCGCCGGGTACTTGTTCTTATCGGCGTAGTACTGATCGATGGCCTCACGCATGCCGTACAGGTTCTGGCGAAGCACGGCTTCTCTCGAGTGCGCCACGCTGTTGCCGTACACCGCCAGACCAATGCCCGCCAGAATCGTGATGATCACCATCACGATCATGAGCTCGATCAGCGTGAAGCCGCCTTCGCGCAGGCCCATCGGCCGACCTGAAGGTCGGCCTCTGCGTAACGCGTGCGTGAACACGTTGAGCCTGATTACGCGCCGCATTACCAGTCCTTGTACTTCGTGCCGTCGAGCGCCGTCGCCTGGCTCTTCGAGTACACGTCGTACACGTTCTTGCCGTTCCAGCTCGTGGAATCCGGCTTGTCCTGATACCCGCGCAGGCCCCAATCCGTGCTCTTGGTCATCGGATCGATCGGGATCCGCCGCAGGAACTTCAGTTTCCGGCCGGTTGCATCGTTCGCCGCCGGCACCCCGTCGACGAGCGTGTCGAGGTCGGGCGGATAGCCTTCGTTGCCCGGCTCGAGACTCGATGCCGCAATCTGCCCGGTCAAGAGGGCGTCGTTGAACTTGTCGATGGCCGTTCGCATTTCACGCAAATCGCGGTGCAGTTCGATCTCGCGCTGGCGCTGGACCGTCACCTGGGCAAGCGGCATCACCACCGTCGCCAGGATGGCAAGAATCGCCGTCACGACAATGACTTCGACGAACGTGTAGCCCTTCTGCCCGCGCATACGCCACTTACCGCACAGTCACCGTCGCGGCTGGACCGAACTGCAACGTCACCGGCGTGCCTCCCGGCGTCGTCGCCGTGCCGGTCACCGTGAAATTCGCGGTGCCCGGCGTCGTCGCGTCGAACAGCAGCGCCGCCAATAGACCGGTGCCGGTGACACCTGTTGAATCACCCGTGCGCACGATCGCGATGTCGATGCGTCCCGACGACGCGTCGGCCTGCTGGGTGAAGGTCGCGTTGACACCGCCCGTGCGCATGAAGCTGCCTTCCTGCACCATGCGCAGCCGCAACGCCGCCGGGTTGTAGGTGATCGTCAGCGAGATACTCGACAGCCGCGACGCATTCTGAATCGACAGCGGCACCGTGTACGGTCCCCCACCAGCGCGGAACTCGTTTCCAGGCGGCGAGATCAGGACCTGTCCGCCCGCAGGGGCGGCGGCCGCAGGCGGAGTCGCTGCCGGTGCAGAGGCCGCTTGCGGTGTTGCCGGTTGTGTTCCCGGAGCCTGCGGCAACGTTGGTGGTGCCGCACCGGAAGACGTGGCCGCACCAGCGGCAGGTGCCGGCTGCAGCGTCGTCGTACCTGGCACCGGACCACTGCCCGGCGGCGCGATCGATACTGCCGCACCCGGAGTCGTCGGCGCAGCAGCGCCAGCGGCGGCCGGAGCGCCGGCAGCCGGTGCCGCGGCATTCGCGTTGTCCGGTTCCGGCGCCACAATCAGCGGCGGCGCGCCGTTGATCGACATGTTGTTGTAGGTGCCGACGTAAATCGGACTCAGATCCTGCGCGGTGAGCTCCTGCGTCCGCACGATGTGCGGCGTCAGCAGCATCACGATGTCGGTCTGATCGACCTCGCGATCGTTGGACGCAAACAACTGGCTGAGAATCGGCAGGTGGAGCAGGCCAGGGAACCCGGTCATCGACTTGCGATCGGTCTCGCTGAGCAGGCCGGCCAGCAGGTTCGACTCGCCGTCGTGCAGCCGCAGCGTCGTCTTCACCTTGCGCTGCGTGAACGACGGCAGGCTCTGCCCCGCGACGACGATGTTCGCGCCGAGCGCGCTGTTGTCGACGGTGAGATCGAGAATGATGTCGCCGTTGATCGTCACGCGCGGCTTCATCTCGAGGTTCACGCCGACGTCCTGATATTGGTACGACGTCAACGGGTTGAAATTGGCGCCGCCGGTCGCCAGCGGCGTGAACGTCGTCGACGGCACCGGGATTTTTTCGCCCAGGTTCAGCGTCAGGGTGGCGCCCTCGGCGCCGCGCAACTGCGGCTTGGCGATCACCTTCGTTTCCGAATCGCTCGCCAGGAACCGGACGACGGCGCTCGGCACGGCCGCGTAGAAGTCCGCGGTGCTCACGCCGCGCGTGATCGTGTTCAGGTTGAACGGCCGTGACGTGAGATCGGTCGAGGACGACGCGGCCGCCGCTCCACCGGCGGGGTTGGTGGTGGCGGCGCCAGTACCGCGGGGATCGACCTCAGGTGAAAACGCCGCATTGATCGCATAGTTGCCGAGATCGAGACCAAACTGCTTGGCCCGCCGGCGGTTCACCTCCAGCACCTGCACGTCCACCAGGATTTCGGCGCGCGGATTGTCGTTGGCGTCGATCACCTTTTCGGCGATGTCGACCAGCGCCTCTGAACCGCGAATCGTGATCGAATTGGCGCTCTTGTTCGGAGTGACCATCGGCACCACCTGCTGGTTGCCGATGCGCACGATCTGGTTGACGATCTGCGACAGTTCCGTCGCGTCCGCGTTCTCGATGTAGAACGTGCGGATGACTTGATCTTCGTACTGCTGGCGTTTCTGCAGCGTGTCGGGCGCCACCAGGATCGTGCGCGGGTTCAGCACCTTGAAGAACAACTGGTTGGTCAACAGCACCTGGTTGAGCGCGTCTTCGAGCGTGACGTTCTCGAGATTGACCGACGCCGGGCGATCCGCCACGGCGTTGTCGAACTGCACGTTGATACCGCCCGCCTGCCCAATCGCGTTGATGATCGTCTTGACACTGGTATCCGACAGACGGATCGCCGGCAGGATCGTCTTCAGGTTGAACAGCGGCTGCGGGCCGGCGCGACGAGCCGCTTCGCGCAACTGCTGGCCGGGACTGTTGGCGCGATTCGCGGCCTCGTTCTGATCCCGGATGCGCCGCTCCAGTTCGGTGACCTTCGTCGCCAACTGGCGGTTCGGCGGATCGAACTCGCTGGCGCGGCGATATTCGCGGAGCGCTTCATCGAGCTGCAGTCGCGCTTCCGCGAGCCGGGCGTTATCGAGGTGCTGCGCCGACGCGCTCAGCATCGCGCGCTCGAGCGCGATCTTGTAGTCGGGCCGGTTCGGCTCCTGCTGCACGGCCTGCCGGTAGTATTCGACCGCCGTGTCCCAGTCGCCGGCGCGCGACGCGCTGGCCGCCTTGCGATAGGACCGGCTGGCGCCACACGCGGCCAGCACCACCGCGATCGCGATCACGGCGGAGAGCTGGAGCAGGCTGCGGCCTCGAAACATGTGTGCTCGCATCATTGTGGTTGCGCTGTAAGTCGTAACGTCTGGCGTCCGCGGCCGTCCGCGTACGCGATGTCCACCGAATCGCCCGCTATGCGCAGCAGGCGATAGCGGCCGTCGACGAGCTCGCCTTCCCGTCCGTAATACGACGCGCCGCGCGCGTCGGCCAGCACCGCCACGCGTTCGTTCGATGCCGGCGTCAACACGCCGACGTACCGCAGCGGAATCGGCGGCAGCGGCGGCGGTCCCTGGACGACGGGCGGCACGTAGGTCTGCGCGCGCGGAGCCGCGGCACCGACAGGCGACGGTGGCGGCGCCTTCTGCTGGAACCGGAACGGGTTCCGCTCGGCCTCCTTCACCTCGCCAGCCTCCTTGTGCAACGCGTCGAGTTTCAACTCGGTGACCGGACCGCCCGCGTCGCCGCGCCCTGCCTGATTGGACGGCCGGCTCGCGGTACCGGTCTGCGCCTGGCGCCGGGGCGCGGCACCGGCGCGATCGACCGTGAACCGCCAGATCAGCACCACCGCGAGCGCGACCAGCACGCCGACGAGCAGGATCAACTGACGCCGCGATCGGCGATCGGTCGTCATGGCGTCATCCGGAAGTACGTCGAGAGATCGATGCGCACGCGCAGATCGCCGCCGGCATCCCCCTCCGTCAACTCGAGGTTGTCGATGACCACGAACTCCGGCGCCGTTTCGAGACCGCGCACGAAGTTGCGCATCGCCGCGTACGAACCGGTGAGCTCCATCTGCGTCTTCCACCGGCTCAGCGTGCTGTTCTTGATCGCCTCGACGTCGTTCGTGCTGTGCCCCATCTTGAGGCCCGACTGGCGCGCAAGCTCGAACAGGCGCAGGAAAATCATCCGGCGCGCGCTGCTCTGATCGGTCGGCAGCACGCTCTTGTAGAAGGTGGCCAGCTCCGTCGAGGCGCGATCCTTGCCGGTGAGCGTCCCGGCCGCCTCGTCGTGATCGCGTCGCGCATCGCGCAGCGCGGCCGCCGCGCGCGTATCGCGGCTGGCGACGTCCGAGACCTGGCGTGACAGCGGGTACACCAGGAAGGCGTAGACCAGGAGGTTGGCGACGAGGGCCGCGAGCAACGCGGTGACGGTGCGCCGGTGCTCCTCGAGCACGCGCCGCAACAGCGGCGTTCCATGGAGCCGGTCGGTCGCGCGCGCCGCGCTCATCGCCCGCCTCCCACATAGATGCCGGTCACCACCGCCTGCACCACGCCTTCGTCGGTGGTGTCGGTCTCCGACGCAATCACCTGCTGGAACGCGCCGCTCGACTCGAGCGCCTCGATGAACGCGTTGAGATCTTCGGGGCGCCTGGCCTCGGTCGCGACGTCAACCCAGAACACGTCCTTGTCCAGACGCGGCCGCACCGCCGTGATCCGGACGTCGGCGGGCAGCGTCGCCTCGAACGTCGCCAGCAACGCCGTCCACGAAAACGTGCGTTGATCGATGATCGCGTTCGCCTCGCGCGCCTGCCCGGCGACGACGTTCAGTTCCCGCGGATCGATCCGGCTGCGGATCGACGCCGCGTCCTTCCGCAGACGCTGCGCTTCCTGCTCCGCCTGAACCGCGCGCGCGCTCAGCGCCCGCTGCTGCGTCATCAGGCGAATCGCCTGGACGGCGTTGAACAGCGTGATCGCAATCACCACGATCGCCAGCGATCCGAGCACCGCCTGCACGGCGCGGGCGTTGTAGAACGGGCGGGTGGAAAGATTGGTGCGCAGCATCAGGCACCCACCGCCTCGGTGCGCGACCGCACCATCAGGCCGACCAGCGGCGCCAGGGTGGCGAGCACGTCGGGGGCCGCCGAAATCCGATCGGTCAACGCCGCCGCCCGGGTCGGATCGATCGGCTGCACGCTCACGCCAAGCCGTTCCTCGACGCTGCGCCGCATCCCGTCGATCGCGCCTGCCGTCTTGCCGACGCCGCCGACGAGGACGCGGCTGAACCCGCGGCCTTCCAGGCGATCCTGGTAATACATCGCGGACTGATGGACGACATCGGCCAATCCCTCTCCGTCGCTGCCGGCCTTGTTCCGGAAGAAGAGCACGTCGCGGCCGCGCAGGATGACGACCGAGGTGTATTCCGGCTGCACGTGTATCACCAGCCAGTCCCCGTCCGGAACGCTCCCGCCGGCCAGGAACAGATTCAACACGCTGAGCGTGGCGATATCCACGAGGCCCGCGTGCATCCCCGCGTCCTCACACACCGACTCGTACTCGCGCACGATGTCCTGGCGCGCCATGACCACGATGAACTCGGTGGACCCGTCGGCGGCATGCGCACCGGCATCGAACGTCAGGGCCGCTTCCTCGATCGGGAACGGCGCCGCCTTGCGGATCTGCCACCGGATCAGTTGATCGAGATCCTCGCGCCGCGCCGGCACCTTCTCGAACCGCAGCAGCGACACGCGCGCGGCCACGTCCGGAATGATCAGCGACACCCGTCGCGGCCGCACGCCGGCGCGATCGAGCGCGCGCCGCAGCGCATCGACGACCGCCGGATGTGAGACGACGTTCTGTGAGGTCAACGACGCGACCACTGCGCCCGGGGGCAGCGGCTCGATCGCGTACCCCTGGACGACCGGTTCGCCGCCACGCCCACCGAGCACGGACACGGACACATGTTCGGGTGCGATCTGGATTGCGGCGTCGGGGCTCGGACTCGTCAGCCAGCGCATGACACCCGTGGCTCCACGACCGCTGAGCTGTACGACCGGGCGCGGCTACCCGTGCGCCGGCCGCGGCCGCGGGCGGGGTCTGGTCGTAAGAGTGTCATTCGAGGAACGTCACCTTGTTGATCTCGCGCAGCGTCGTCAGGCCCAGCAGAACTTTTTCGACCGCGGATTCGCGCAGGAATCGCATGCCTTCTTCGTGCGCCGCTTTCTTGACCTCGGAGGCTGGACGGCGCCCAAGGATCATCTCACGGATGCGATCCGACAAATCGAGCAGCTCGCAGATCGCCGTGCGCCCCTTGAAGCCGGTACCGCCGCATTCGATGCAGCCCGCGCCTTCGTAGAACTGATGCGTAACCGCGAGCGTCGGATCGATGCCCGACTCGGCAAGCATCTCCGCGTGCATGCGAACCGGCCGCTTGCAGTGCGAACAGATCAGCCTGACCAGGCGCTGCGCCATCACGCAGTTGAGCGCCGACACGAACTGATACGGCTCGACGCCCATGTTCAGGAAGCGTCCCAGCACGTCGACGACGTTGTTCGCGTGGACGGTCGTGAAGACCAGGTGACCGGTCAGCGCCGATTGAATCGCGATCTGCGCCGTCTCGGGATCGCGGATCTCGCCGACCATGATCTTGTCGGGGTCGTGACGCAGAATCGAGCGCAGGCCGCGGGCGAACGTCAGCCCCTTCTTCTCGTTGATCGGAATCTGCGTGATCCCACGGAGCTGGTACTCGACCGGATCCTCGATGGTGATGATCTTGTCTTCGACCGACTTGATCTCCGAGAGCGCCGCATACAGCGTCGTCGTCTTGCCGGAGCCGGTCGGTCCGGTGACGAGGACCATGCCGTACGGCTCGCGGATGTACTTCCGGAATCGCCGCAGCTCGACTTCCGGAAAGCCGAGGATGTCGAGCTTCAACTCGGTGAACTGCTCGCTGATCGATTCCTTGTCGAGAATGCGGATGACCGCGTCCTCGCCGTGGACGCTCGGCATGATCGACACGCGGAAGTCGATCGTCTTGCCGTTCATCCGTACCTTGAAGCGGCCGTCCTGCGGCACGCGCTTCTCGGCGATGTCGAGCTCCGCCATCACCTTGATGCGCGAAATGATCGGGCTGTGGAAGTCCTTCGCAATCGGCCGCATTGCCGGCTGCAGGACGCCGTCGATCCGGTATTTCACATGTACCGAGTCGTCGCCGGTCTCGATGTGGATGTCGCTGGCCCGCCGCTGGATCGCCGTGTAGATCGTCGAGTCGACCAGCCGGATGATCGGGCTGATGTCGCTGGTGAGGCGCTCGACACTGAGGTTCTCCTCGCCGCCGTCTTCCTCCTTCAGCACCTTCAGTTGAAAACCTTCGGTCGCCTCCTCGAGCACGCGCTGCGAGCTCTCGCTCTTCTTGAGGATCGACTGGATCGCGGACGGCGCGCCCACCGTGACCCTGATCGGCATGCCGAGAATCACGCTCAGCTCGTCGATCATCGGCAGATCGGTCGGGTCGGAGACGACGATCACCAGGGTATTGCCGTCGCGCGTGTACGGCACGAAGCCGTAGCGCAGCATCAGATCGGCGGGGATCGACCGGAACAGTTCCTGGTTGATCCGGAATTCGTCCATGTCGACGAACTCGAGCCGGTACCGATCCGCCAGCCGTCGCGACCGGACGACCTCCTCGGAGTAGTCGACCGGTTCCTGCATCAGATTCGGGGTGTCGATCGCCATTACGTTGTCCCTACCACCGAGCTCAGCTCGAACAGCGGCATGTACAACGAAAGCACCACGACCGCGATGATGAGCCCCATCACGACGAGCATCACCGGTTCGACCAGGGTGATGAATCGCGAGACCTCGGTTTCGATCTCCTCGTCATAGAAATCCGCCAGACTGTTCAACATCTCCTGGAGGGCTCCGGTCTGTTCACCGACTTCGACCATCTTGACGGCGACGTCCGGCACGACGTTGCGTTCGAGCAGCGACTGCGCAAAGCCCTCTCCTTCCTGCACGTGCCTCCGCACCTCGTCCAGTTCCCGTGCCAGATGCCGGTTCCCCATCGCCCGCACCGCGATCTCCAGCGCATTGACGAGCGGAATGCCGCCACCGAGCAGCGTCGCCAGCGTGCGCGCGAGCTGCGAGGTGGCGAACTTCCGGAACGTGTTGCCCACCCACGGGATCTCGAGGATCAGGCGATCGAGTTTCTGCCGCTGCGCCGGGTTTTTCGTCCACGTCAGCGCCACGGCGATGACGACGACCGCCACCAGGACCACCACGTAGATGTTGCGGATCACCAGATCAGACGCGCCCACCACGATCCTGGTCGACAGCGGCAGTTTGCGATCGAAGTTCGCATAGAACTCCGTGAACGCCGGCACGACCTTGAACGTGATGATGCCGATCAGAACCGTCATCATGGTTACGAGAATGGCCGGGTAGATCAGCGCCGAAATCGTGCGTTTCCGCACGGCGCCGATCACCTTTTCATAGGCAACGTATCGGCGGATGACGGCGTCGAGATTGCCGCTGCGCTCGCCGGCCAGCAGCGACGCCGAGTACACGGCAGGAAACATCGAGCCATGCTCGGCAAACGCGTCCGAGAGGGCGGTGCCGGCCTTGACCTTCTCGTAGATACCGTCGAGGACCGACTTGAACGTCGGGTTGGTCACGCGCTGGCGCAGGATGTCGAGCGACTGCACCAAAGGCATACCGGCCTTGAGCAGGGTGGCCAGTTCCTGGTTGAAAACGATGAATTCCTGGTGCGTGACACGGCGACGGCGAGGGCCGCCCAGGCTCAGCCCGACCAGTCCACCGCGGCGGTGGAGTGACAGGATGTAGAGCCCTTTTTCCTCCAGCTCGCGCCGGAGCCGTGCCTCGCTATCAGCGACGTAGACGCCTTCGATGATGTCGCCGCCCGGCGTGCCGAGCCGCGCTCGAAACTCCATTCGCGAAGTTTAGACCCTCCGAACGTTATTTCGGCTGCACGTAGGCGTGGAATACCCTCACCCCAAGCGTACGGACGTCGCCGCTTTTCGCGCCTGGCAGGTAGGCAGGGGTAAAGGTGCGGTCAACCACCAGCGTCAACACCGTGCTGTCGCCCGTGCCCAACTGGGCCGCGGGGATCATGACGCGACGAACGTCACGCTGTCCGGGCGCGAGCGTGAAGGCGTCGAGCACCTGCCCCGCCGCATCCCTGAGCTCCACCTGCTGCATGCCGGTGAGGCTTCGCTCCGGCTGATCGAGATCGATCATGAACGTGACATCGCGCCGCGGGTTGCGGAACTCGAAGGTCGCCTCATTCTTCGACCAGCGCCATTCGGTTCCCGGACTGTCCGGCACGATCTCCGTGTTGAACCAGCCGCTCTTGTAGAAGACGACCGTGTCGCCCACCTGCGGCCGCACCTCGAGCTGCCCGACACGATAGGCGCGCTGCCCGGTGGCGGTGCCGGCCAGCGGCAGCCGGTCGTTCGTCCCCGGCACATACAACCCGACATCCATCATCGTCGCGCCGGTGTACGCGACCTTCGGTACGAACATCGTGCGCGTGTACTCGATCGTCTCGCCGGGCTTCCATTGCGACGTCGGTTTCACCGGCTGATGATCATCCGTCCACAACTGCTCGCCGCCCGGATCGTTGAAGTGCACGAACACCGAGTAGTCCTTGTCGAACGTCGGCGCGTCGGGCGCCACCACGAACTTGTAGGTTACGTCGACGGGCGATTCGATCGCCGCTGCCGGTTGCGCAATGCTCACCGTCGGCGTCGCCACCGGCTTGGCGTTGTCCGTCTTCTTCGCACAGGCGCCGCAACACGCGGCGAGCAGGATGAGCAGCAGTCGGCGGCGCATGGACGCAGCGATGATACTATCTCTGCCACATGGCATCAGAGGCGCTCGGCATGATCGAAACGCGCGGGCTGATCGGTTCCATCGAAGCCGCCGACGCGATGGTGAAGGCCGCGAACGTCGTCCTGATCGGCAAGGAGTACATCGGCCAGGGCTATGTCACCGTGCTCGTGCGCGGCGACGTCGGTGCCGTCAAAGCCGCGACCGATGCCGGCGCCGCGGCCGCACGGCGCGTCGGCGAGTTGATCTCCGTCCACGTCATCCCGCGCCCACACGCGGAAGTCGAGCGCATCCTCCCGAAGTCGTAACGTGGCCGTCCAGGAACCTCCGAGGCAAACGGACAAGGATCTTGCCTCCATCGCCGAGGCGCGGGCGCTCGGGCGCGCCGCACGGCAGGCTCAGCCGCTGCTCGCGGAACTCTCGCAGGATCAGATCGACGCGATCGTCACGGCCATGGCCGACGCGGTCACTCCGCACGCCGAGGCGCTGGCTCGCCTGGCGGTCGAGGAAACCGGGTACGGCGTCGTCGCCGACAAGGTCCAGAAGAACCTCTTCTCCTCCCAGCGGGTCTACGCGTTCATCAGGCCGATGAAGACCGTCGGCGTCGTCAACCGGATCGAGGACAAGAAGATCATCGAAATCGCCGAACCGTTCGGCGTGGTCGCGGCCGTCGTCCCCTCCACCAACCCGACGTCCACCGCTATATATAAGGTGTTGATCGCGCTCAAGGCGCGCTGTCCCATCGTCATCAGCCCGCATCCGTCGGCGGCGCGCTGTATCACGCGAACCGTGGAAATCATGGCCGAGGCGGCCAGCCGCGCCGGCGCACCGGCCGGCAGCATCGGCTGGATGAACACGGTCACGCTCGAAGGCACCCAGGAGCTGATGAAACAGCGGGAAACCGCCGTGATCCTGGCGACCGGCGGCATGGGCCTGGTGCGCGCGGCGTACAGCGCCGGCAAGCCGGCGTACGGCGTGGGCCCGGGCAACGCCCCCTGCTACATCGAGCAGTCGGCCGACTTACGGAAGGCGGCCAGCGACATCATCACGGGGAAGACGTTCGACAACGGCGTCCTCTGCTCGTCGCCGAACTCGGTGGTGGTGGACGAGTCGGTTGCCGAAGAGACCCGTCGCCAGTTCCAGGCCCACGGCGCCTATTTCATGAACGCCGCGGAGATGGATGCGCTGGCGAAGGTACTCGTCACGTCCCAGCGACTGCCCAATCCGGCCCTGGTCGGCAAGTCCGCGGCGCTGATCGCCGAGAAAGTCGGCCTCAACGTGCCGGAAGGGACGCGCGCGTTGATCGCGCCGCTGACCGGTGTCGGCCGCGACTTCCCCCTCTCGATCGAGAAGCTGTGCCCGGTGCTGTCCTGGTACGTCGTCCGCGACTGGCGGGAGGGCTGTGAACGCTGCATCCAGATCCTCCGCTACGGCGGCATGGGTCACACGATGTCGATCCATTCGCAGAACGATCAGGTGATCCTCGAGTTCGGACTCAAGAAGCCCGCGTTCCGTATCTGCGTCAACACGCCGACCACCCACGGGTCGATCGGCCTGACGACCGGACTCGATCCGGCGATGACCCTTGGCTGCGGCGGCTGGGGCGGCAACATCACGTCCGACAACATCTCGCCGAAACACCTGCTGAACATCAAGCGCCTCGCCTACGAGGTGCGCCCGGCGGTGAATGCCGTGAGCGCTGTCCGGGACGCGGACCTGGTCAGGTCCGCGCACGCGAGCCTGACCAGGCTCGCCCCGCCCGCCGATCTGCCGCGGGCACCGGCGCCCGCCCCGGTCTCGGGAGGGATCTCCGCGCAGGCACTCGCCTCCCGGATCGACCAGTTCCTCGCGTCCAGGGGGTACAAGCCAGCCCCCGACGACGACAGGTCTTCCCTGCCGGCGCCGGGCGGATCTTCCGCATCGGTACCGCCCGGACCTGTCGCGGCGTCACCCGCCGGATCCGAGGCGGCCGCCTTTGTCTGCGAGGAGGACGTCCGCCTGGCGATTCGTTCCGGAAGCAAAATCACGCTGGGCGACCGGACGATCGTGACGCCCGCTGCCCGCGATCTCGGCGAGGCCCATAAGGTGTTCGTTCAGGCCGGTTGGCCGCACTGATTTACACAAATTTCCCATAACTGCTGAGCCGATTCGACTTATCGTTGACCCTCAAAAAGTCGGAATGGTAGAGTACCGCCCGATGCTGTCTGGGCGGACGGTCGTCTGCGTTCTGGCGCTCACTTCCGCGGCTTGCGCGACCCACGCGCCGGCCACGGCCTCCCGTCCCGTGGAGCAGACTCCGGCACCCGTTGCCGCGGCCGTTCCCGCGCCGGCGCCGGCTCCCGCACCAGCACCGGTCGACCCCGTGCTCGTCCTGATTGCCGATTCCACCCGTCATTTCCAGGCCGGGCAGAAGGAACTGCAGGACGGCCATCTCGAGATGGCGAAGTCGGAGTTCAATCAGGCGCTCGACGTCCTCCTCGAATCGCCATACGGCGCCCGGACCGAGCCCCGCATCCGCGACCAGTTCGATCGCCTTGTTGAACGTATCAGCGCGTACGAAGTAACCGCCCTGGCCCAGGGCGACGGCTTTGCGGAAAAGAAGTACGAGCCGGCCTCGATTGACGACCTGCTGGCCATTGCGACCCTCCCGGAGAAGGCGGACCCGCAAACGACCGAGGCGGTGACCGAGGATCTCGAGTCCACCACTCACGACATCGACATTCCGCTGAATCCGCGGGTGCTCTCCTACGTGGAGCTGTTCACCGGTCGGTTGAAGGGCTACCTCGAGGACGGCCTGAGCCGCGGCGCGCGATTCCTGCCGATGATTCAGGACGTCTTTCGTGCCGAGGGCCTGCCGCTGGACCTGGCCTACGTCCCGCTGGTGGAGAGCGCGTTCAAGCCGAACGCCGTCTCACGCGCCAGCGCCAAGGGGATGTGGCAGTTCATGCGTGGAACCGCGCTCGAAAACGGACTCCGGCACGACTGGTACATCGACGAGCGGGCCGACCCTGAGAAGGCGACGCGCGCCGCCGCCAAATATCTGAAGACGCTGTACGGCATGTTCGGCGACTGGCACCTGGCGCTCGCCTCCTACAACGGCGGGCCCGGGCGGGTGCAGCAGGCACTGAAGCGCTCGCGCAAGGACAGTTTCTGGGAAATCTCGGCGTCTTCCCGGTACCTGCCGCGTGAAACGCGCGACTACGTCCCGCTCATTCTGGCCGCCGTCATCGTGGCCCGGAACCCGGCGCAGTACGGGTTGAACATCACGCCGTACGAAGCGCCCACGGTCGAGACGGTCACGCTCCCGAAGGCGACGGACCTCCGTCGCATCGCCGAGTGGGCCGGCGTCCCGGTGCAGCAGCTGCAGGATCTCAATCCCGAGCTGCGGCGTTGGACGACGCCCGTGCGGATGGATGAATACGAGTTGAAGGTCCCCGAAGGGACGGCGGACCTGGTGATGTCTCACCTTGCCGACGCGTCACCCGACGACTTCGCGTCGCTGAACTATCGCACCGTCAAGAAGGGCGAGACGCTGGCCAGCATCGCGCGCAAGCTGAACGTCAGCCGCACCGATCTGGCGGAAGCCAACTACCTGTCGACGAAGGCGCGCCTGACTCCGGGCCAGCAACTGGTGATTCCGCGCGCGCCGACGCTGCTCCTGGCGACGCACGCCGATAATCCCGCGCCGCCAACCGAGTCGCGCTCCGTCGATGCCGTCGTCGCGTCGAACGTGGTGTCGCCGAAGCCGTCCCGTCCGGCACCGGTCGCGCCCATCGTGCATCGCGTCAAGCGCGGCGAGACGCTGTCGTCGATCGCGCGCCTGTATTCGACGACCGTGGCGTCGCTGAAGCAGTGGAACCACCTGAAGGGCAACACGATCGCCACCGGCCAGCGGCTGACGATCCTCGCGCCCCGCGGCGCCGTCGCCACCAACTAACTCAGGATTCCGTTCTTCCGGATCGCATCACTTGCCCGCTCGGGGCTTTCACCCGGCCGGAGGCCGGCGACGACACATTCCCAGCGCGATCTCCGGTCCGAAATCCGGTTCCGAAAAGCTTTCAGCCGGTTGCAACCGCCGGATGACCGGATCCAAGAACATTTCATCCGGTCGCAACGGCCGGATGGCCGGATCCAAAAACATTTCAGCCGGTCGCAACCGCCGGATGGCCGGATCCAAAAACACTTCAGCCGGTCGCAACCGCCGGATGGTCGGATCCAATGGCCGGATTGTCAGGCGCGCTCGCCGGATCTTTCGATCGTGCGGCCCTGCACCTGGATCGAGATCCTCTCACGCGGGATCCTGAGTCCATGGGCTTCGGCTCGGATCGTCGGACGTTCGGTCTGGATCGTCCGATTGCACGCTCCTGGCGTCAGCAACCCCGATCCGGATCGTCCGGCACCTGGATCCTGCCGCCCGGGAACTCGATTCAGATCGTCCGGCCTCTGTCTCGTGCTCCCGGATGCCGCGATCGCGTGGTTGGATCTACGGCTCGCGTTCCGGGGGGCTGATCGTCGCACCGCCGGAGCTGGGGATCGTGCAGCCAGGATCGACCGATCATGAGGCTAGCGCAGCACTCCGCGTCGCGCGCGCTCATGCCGCACCCGGTGCCCTGGTGGCGCTGACGGCGCGCTTGGCCACAGATCGCGGCATGAGCGACGAGAATGCGCAGGCGGTGCTGTCCGACGAAGAAATCCAGATCGTGCTGGAGCGGCTGCCGGGCTGGTCGGTCGAGAGCGGGCAGTTGACAAAGGAACTCCTGTTCAAGGACTTCATCGACTCGCTGAGTTTCGTGAACCGACTGGTGCCGCCGTTGATGCCTCATCTCCGCTTCCACCGGACTCAATCCTGAGAATCACGAAAGCGGGAACGCTTGGTGAACAGCGTCTTCGATCCGTTCACGCGTCGGCGGCGGACCGTATGACTCGATATGGCGCATCGCCGAGGCGGTGCTCTCCAGGGAATAGCACTCGACATGGACGACTACGTGGAGACCGGCGGTCTGTTTTGGGGTTCAGCGTCCTGGCGATTTGCCAACCTCACCTCGCCCTTCGCGCAGATTCGCGTCTCCGCGGAACGCGTGCTGTTGACTGTGAAGCCGTTCCCATTTTCGAAAGTGATCATCGATCTTCCGAAGTCACACATCGAGGCGATTCGTCCGAAGCGCTTGACGTTCAACCGCGGGCTTCAACTGGAACACCGGAGCGACGAGTGCCCGCCATTCATCCTCTTCCTGACGTTCACGCCAGAGAAGCTGATTGATGAACTGCGCCGCGACGTAGGAAGGTAGGCGGCGACCCCCGCGTACCTGCATGATCACGCGCGCGCAGCGTTTTCCGGCGCACGGAATCAGGAGGCGCCGGGCGCATGGCTGCCGCTGTCGGCGCTCTGAACGCGCGAAACACGTTCGCCGCCAGCCGCCCGCCGCGCGGTGTTCGCGTACTTCGCCGCGTTCCCACGACGCAGCTTCTGCAACGCCCCGACAAGCGTCACGCGAAAACACCTGTGTTTTCGAAGATTCGCATGCGCTGAGCGGGTGTCCCGCCTCTTGCACTAAAGGGTCGCGCATGCTGGCGAGCCTATCCAGTACACCGAGCTCCACCACCGCGAACCTCACAGCAGCCATCACTCCCTCGCAAGCACTCCGGGCAATCGATGACTCATGGAGGTGACGCAATGACGGTGACTCGATTATTCGCAACGGCCCTCGCACTATCCGTGTGCCTGGGCGTGGCAGGAGCACGCCTCGGTGCCGCCGCACAGCAACCGGCCGGCTTTCCCACCGATTGGAACACGTTCAGCGCCGACTTCACGGTGCGCACACAGCAGATGTCGAGCGACGAGGGCGCACGCGTCTTCGTGAATCCCGGGACACGGTTTCACGTCGAACGCTCACTGGCCGCTTCCGGTGGCTGGAAGACCGTGACCACGATGCTCGGCGTGGATCCGTTCATCTATGACGACCACGGCAAACGTGTGGAGGCGGATCACAACCCGGTGGCGCGCATCGAGGACGATGGCGACGGATCGCCCGTCCGGATTATCGGCAAGAACGGTAAGCCGATTCCGCTGTTCTCGCCCGAGTTGCAGAAACAGTGGATTGCGAAGTTGAAGGATTTCGGGATTCAGCCGCTGTCGCAGTTGCCGGCCACAGACCAGAGCTTACGCGGCAGCATCGCGCGCCCGAGCGGACGCGAATGGGTAGCGGAACTGGTGGACAGCCGCACCGCCGCCGAACGACACGCGGACACACGACGCCGCTTCGGAGACCCTCACGGCCAGGAACGCGGATTCGACCACTACATGTCGTTCGCCTACGGCCGCAGGACCGACGTCTTGACCGAACCGGCCACGGGGCTGCTCGCCTCCATCGACACATACGAGAACAACGCCCTGGTCATGCACTCGACGTTTACATGGGTCCAGGGGCCTGGCAGCACGTTCATCCGCAAGTCGACGCATACCGAGCGCAGCATCAACCCACAGATGCGCGTGGCCGTCGATGTCGCCCTCTCGAACGTCACGCTGGAACGGAGGACCCGATGATCACCCGAATCCATCCGATCGTCATCGGCGCGCTCCTGCTCCTCTCCGCCACCGTAGCGCAGGCGCAGGATGTACCGACACTGTTTCTCCACGGGTTCAACGGCAGCGCCGACACATGGGCAGCGGCCATCGCCCGTCTCGAATCGCAGCTCGAGATTGCTCCTCAGAGTACCGACTTACCGTGGCAGCAACGGTACGGCGACCAGGCGGCCGTCGTTCAATCCAGCTTCCGAACGCTCCCCGCTCGCACCATCGTCATCGGCCACAGCAACGGCGGGGTCGTCGCCCGCGAATGGAGTCGTATCCGCACCCGCGCGCTCGCCGGAATCGTGACGCTGGGAACACCACACCAGGGCGTGCCGATCCTCAAGAACCTGAGCTACTTCACGTTCTACAACGAAGCACTGGCGAACGGCATCAACGGCATGTACTACGAGTTCAGCTCGTGCCTGGCGAACCCGAGTGAGTACTATCCGAACGAGTTCTTCTGCCCCTGGGCGAACGACCTCTACTACGGCGGGCTCGATTCCGCGCTCGACACCGCGGAGGCGTTGCTGGCCTCGTCGCCCCGGGCCATTGCGGAAACGCTGGGGCTCACGGTGGGCGCGCCCGTGTTCACGGAGATGATGCCGGGTTCCGCGTACCTGACCGGGCTGAACTCCACGGACACCCTGCCGCACGAGCGTTCGCTCGTCGGAACGCGCATTGCCATCGTCTCGCAGGCCTATCACTGGGACCGCGCGGGTTACCTTCGACTGTGGCTATCGCCGCAGGACGCCGATGCGATCTATCTCGGCATACAGGCGACCGCCGCGCTGCTCGACGCGGTCTCCGGCATCGTGCTCAGCCACGCTGATCCCTACGACACGCACGCCACCGGCGCTGCAACCCAGATGAACTTCATCGCCAACCAGCTGCGGGGAGCGGATGGCGTCTGGTGCAACGTCGTCACGAACTTTCGCTGCGAGCCGAACGACATTGTCGTTCCCGAATCCAGCCAGGGTGCGTGGGACGATGGCGTGTGGTCGCTGACGATCAGTGCCGGTCCCGTTCACACACGCGAGGCGGGCGACAGCGACGCCACGATCATCCAGGCCCTCACGAATCTCCTGAACGTTCCGCCACGTCCCGCGAGCGACGGCGGCGGTGGGAGCGGCGGCGGGAGTTCGCCTTACGTCGGCTGCTTTACGGACGACGGGAATCGCGCCCTGCCGGTGGAATTAGGGACCGGTCATACCATCGAATCCTGCATACAAGCAGCCGCCCAGTCCGGGTACGCGTATGCGGGACTGCAGTACTACGGGTACTGCTTCGCCGGCAACGCGATCGGGTATGCGCAGGTCGGCGACAGCGAATGCAATACGCCATGTGACGCCAACTCGTCTGAACTGTGTGGCGGCGTCTGGCGCAACAGCATCTTCGTTACTGGCTCTTCATCCTCATCACCACCACCTCCTCCGCCGCCTCCGGACGGCTACTACGGCTGCTACTCCGACACCGAGCAGCGTGCGTTGCCGGCGGACTTTGGCCCCGGCTACACCATCGAGTCGTGCCGGGCGGTGGTGCGGAACAGCGGCTACGCATTCGCGGGCCTTCAATACGGCGGTTACTGCTTCGGGGGAAGCAGTATCGGCTACGACAAGTTGAGCGATGGCGCCTGCGATATGCCGTGTGCGGCCGACCCGTCCGAAATCTGCGGCGCTGCCTGGCGCAACAGCATCTACAGCACCGCTCCGTAACCATCGCTCGAGGGGGCCGCGCCCGCGCGCGGCCTCGTCTTGCCTGCACGCTTTTCCCGAGGGAGGCCTCACGTGACCACTCGAGCGATCGTCATCAGCACCGCGGTGCTCTTCGTGACCGGTTCTGCCGTGCTGCCGGGGCAGGGGCCCGCGGCCAGCGACGCCGCAATCACCGAACTCCGCGAGATCAAGGAACTTCTTCGTGTCCTCGTCTCGCGAACACAACCGGCCCAACCGGCGCAAGCGTTACCCGCCGCGATGGTGCCGGTTGCCCCGGTCTCGATTGCCGGTGCGCCAACGAAAGGAAACGTCGACGCGGCCCTGGTCGTGATCGAATACGCCGATTTCGAATGCCCGTACTGCGGCGATTTCGCCAGGCGGACGCTCCCCGTCCTTACGCAGCAGTACATCGCAACTGGTCGTGTCAGGTTCGCGTTCAAACATCTGCCGCTGCAGGAGATTCATCCCCGCGCGATGATGGCGGCCGCCGCCGCTGAATGCGCCGATCGCCAGGGCCGGTTCTGGGCGGTTCACGATCGCCTGTTCAACGATCAGCAGCACCTGGACGATGTCAGCCTGCTTGCCGTGGCGACGGCCGCCGGCGTGGACGTCGATCTGTTTCGGGCGTGCGTGCAGGGACCTGGCGGCGCCAAGGTTCGCCAGGAGGCCGCGCGGGCCCGCTCCGAGGGCTACAGCGGAACGCCGACGTTCCTGATTGGCCGGAGCCAGGGTCGGGATCTCGTGAAGGTCGAACGCGTTGTCAGCGGCACGAGAGACGCGGGCGCCTTCGCGTCGATTCTCGATGAACTGCTGGCTGGTCGATGATGGTGAGGCCGCTGATCGTTGCGGGGCTCGCCTTCATGCTCGCTGCGAGAACGCCCGCGGAGTTCGCCACGCCACGCCCGCACGTGCGATGGCAGTACAGCGCCCCGGCATGGGGAACGCCCGCCGTCGATGCCGGCCATGTCTATTTCATGACGCGCGACGGCGAGGTCCTGTCGCTTGACGCGCGCACCGGCCGGCAGTTGTGGCGCCGCCGGATTGGGCCCGCGGACCAAACGCCTCTCGGTTCACGCATTGTCATGGCGGGCGAGGTCGCCATCGCCGGCAACTACGACATCGTCGCGCTCGATCGCGAGAGCGGTCGCGAGCAATGGCGATTTCAACCGCCGGACGGGTACGGCGCCGGCATCTATCTCGGCGACGCTCGTGCAGGGCGCCTGTTCACCGGTTCACCGAGTGGGCGGCTGTACGCCATCGACGCAGCGTCGGGTACGCGGTTGTGGAGTCTGCCGGTGGCATCAGGAGCCCGAGCCACGGTGTTCGCTCCGGTCGCGGACGACGATCTCGTCGTCGCCGGGTTCTCCATCTTCGCCGGCCGGACCACCGGTGGCGTGATCGCCGCAGACGCGCGGACGGGCGCTGTCCGGTGGCAGATGTCGTTCCCGGAGTCGGCGGTGCTCAAAGCGAACAGCGGCTGGGCCGGTGGGCCTGCGATGGCCCACGATATGGTCTTTGCCGCGACCGCCGATGGTTCCGTGTATGGGATCGATCGCGAGACCGGCCGAATCAGGTCGGTCGTCGTACGCGGGCACGGATCACAGCCCGACTTCCGCGCAATGACGCTTACCGGCGGACAATTGATGCTCGGGTCGCTCACCGGAGACGTCGCGGCCTACGGCATCACCGACCGGCAACGTCGCTGGCGCGTCAACGGCGACGACATGGGATCGGTCGGCTTCGCCATCGCTGCGGATCGCGACGACGTTTACGTCCCGTACCTTGGCGGCCGATTAACCGCGATCGCCGTTGCCGATGGTCGCGAGCGCTGGCGCACGACGCGCGAGCAAGGCGCATTTTTCTGGGTGCCTGGCGCGGACGCCGCAACGGTGTTTGCCGCCGGCGCCGACTCGCTCACGGCGTTCTCGAGATAGATCGTGGCGACGCGAATCTTCCTGCTGATGATGACCGCGAGCCTGTGTTCGGCATGTGGCGGTGAAGCGCTGTCGCAGGTATCCAGTCCGTCCACGGGGCCGGAGACACTGCGTCCGGGTTCGTACTGGCTCCACCTGAGAGGTCCCGGTATCTCACTGGATCCGGCGATCCCGGTCTGCGAGAACCCGCTGATTGCCGGTGGCGCGGCTGTCACCACCACCGTTACGCTCACAACGGAGCGCAGCGGCTGGGTGGCTCGATCGGCGCAGGCGACAGTCGGCGATCTGCTCGTCGCATTTTCTGAGGCTCGTTCGAACATCGCCGTCCTGTCGCTCACGGGCTCCATCGGCGGCACTGCCGTGGACATGCAATACAACGACCGCGACGTTGCCTCCGGCGTCAGCATCGTTATCAGAGGCACCGGCGGTGGTCCGGCCGAATTGAGCGGCGAATCCGGCCGCGGCTCGGGGATCGCGACCGGCGTCGTCACGGGTGAGATCACCTTCACCGACGCTGCAGGACGCGTGAGCACCTGCGCCACGATCCTGTGGGACCTCATTTCCTTCTCGTGAGATGTGATGCCTGGCTCCATTCGACTGTCGCAGCTGACCGTGGTCCGGGCAATCGTTCTCCGAACGCGCAACGCGCTGCTGGTGTGCGCGCTCAGCGTGATTGCGTGCGCGTGTGGCTCACACCCGGGTGAGCCAGCGCCGCGCCATCCCGCCGAGGGCACCTGGTCGGGGTCGGTCACCGATGAAGTGGCTGGTGCCGGCAGCATGCGAGTGGTGCTGCAGTATCTGTCGGCACAGCAGACGATCTCGGGGTCGTTCACGATGACATTTGCCGGCGCCACCGTCTCCGGGGCGCTCCTTGGACCTGCGCTGGCTGGCGATCTCTCCGAGACCATGACCTGCGGCGCCCGCTCGGCGCTCGGCTTCATGACCCTGACCCCGGCCGGATCGCGCATGCAGGGCCACTATGTCGTGCTCAACGACAGTTGCTCGCCGATCAACTCAGGAGATCTCGACCTTACGAAGCAGCCCTGATCGGATCGAAAACGCTGTCGCGCCCGCCAGCCGGCAAAATTCTCGTACCCGGGCAGTGCTGCCCATCGCACTTTCTCCGCGCTCACAACCACCACGCCGCGAGAACGCGCCTGTTTTCACGGATCGCAATCGGTCGATCAGCGGTCCCGCCTCTTGCACTGACGCTGGCGCATGCTTGCAAGCCTTCGCAGCGCGGCCGTCTTCGGTGTGGACGCGTATCCGGTGCACATCGAGGTAGACGTCTCCTTCGGCCTGCCTCACTTCAGCATGGTGGGGCTGCCGGATACGACCGTGCGCGAGAGTCGCGATCGCGTCCGTGCCGCTATTCGCAATTCGGGCTTCGAGTTCCCGCAACATCGCATCACGGTCAATCTCGCTCCAGCCGATGTGCGCAAGGCGGGTTCGTCCTTCGACCTGCCGATCGCGCTCGGCCTGCTCGCGACCTCGGGACCGCTGACCCGCCCGAACATCGACGACACGCTGGTCCTCGGCGAGCTGTCGCTCGACGGTGCCATCAACGGCATCCGCGGCGTGCTGCCGATCGCGATCGCGGCGCGCCGTCTCGGCCTCAAGCGGCTGTTGCTGCCCCCGCAGAACGAGGCCGAAGCCTGCGTCGTCGAGGGCCTCGAGATCTGCACCGTGCGATCGCTGCCCGACGCGGTCACGGCGCTGAACCTGCCGGAGGCGGCGCCGCTCGCCACGAACCGTTCGCGCCAGGCGGCTCCTCCATCCGCTTTCGACATCGACCTCGCCGACGTCCGCGGGCAACTGCTGCCGCGACGCGCCCTCGAAGTAGCCGCGGCCGGGGGCCACAACCTGCTGCTGACCGGTCCTCCCGGTGCGGGCAAGACGATGCTGGCGAGGCGGCTGGGAACGATCCTGCCGCCGCTCACATTCGAGGAGGCCCTGGAGTGCACGGCGATTCATTCGGTCGCGGGCACCTTGCCGGCTGGTGGCGGCCTGCTCGCGTCGCGACCGTTCCGCGCTCCGCATCACACCATCTCGAACGTCGCGCTGGTGGGCGGCGGATCGATTCCGCGCCCCGGCGAAATCTCACTGGCGCACAACGGCGTGCTCTTCCTGGATGAAATGCCGGAATTCGATCGCCGCGTGCTCGAGGTCCTGCGCCAGCCGATCGAGGAGGGACGCGTCACGATCGCGCGCGCCGCGCGAACCGCGATCTTCCCGGCGCATTTCGTGCTCGTCGCCGCGATGAACCCGTGTCCGTGCGGGTACGCCGGCGACGACCACCGGGTGTGTCGCTGCACACCACCTCAGGTCGCGCGCTATCGCGGTCGCCTGTCCGGTCCGCTCCGCGACCGCATCGATCTGATCGTGGACGTGCCGGCGGTTCCCGTCAGCGCGATCGCCGACGGCGCGCCTGGCGAATCATCGGCGGTCGTGCGCGAGCGCGTGCTCGCCGCCCGCGAGCGGCAACTGGCCCGCAGCGGCGCTGCCGCTCCACGGACCAACGCCGACCTGCGCGGTCCGGTGCTCGCGGCGACGTGCCGGCCGGATGCCGATGGCCGCTCGCTGCTCCGCCAGGCCGTGGCGAGGTTCGGCCTCAGCGCCCGCGGCTACGACCGCGTGCTGAAGGTGGCACGCACCTGCGCCGATCTCGCCGGCTGCCACATCGTGCAGGCCGAGCACGTCGCCGAGGCGCTGCAGTATCGACTGTCGGAGTCAGGATCGGTGACCGGACGCGAGTGTGACGTATGAACATCCTCGACACGCGGCATAGACGAGGCGTCGCGAGCCATGTATATTCAATGTAGATACATGGCGACGAGCACACAACTGTCGAAGTGGGGCAACAGTCTCGGCGTGCGCCTGCCGAGATCGGTCACCCGCGAGGTGCACATCGACGAGGGCGACACAGTGCAGGTGTCCGTCGACAACGGCACTATCGTGATCCGGCCAAGCCGCCCGCGCTATTCGCTGGAGGACCTCGTGCGCCGGATCACCCGGCAGAACCGCCATGACGACACCGACTGGGGCGGACCGCTCGGGGGCGAAATGTGGTAGCCCGCAGGTATGTCCCTGACGTCGGTGATCTGGTCTGGCTGACGTTCGATCCGCACGCCGGTCACGAGCAGCGTGGTCGCCGACCCGCACTGATATTGTCGCCGCGCGTGTACAACGCAAAAACCCGACTCGCAATCGCCTGTCCGATTACCAGTCACACCAAGGGCTACCCGTTTGAAGTGTCCCTTCCGCACGATGCCGCGGTGACAGGCGTCGTTCTCGCGGACCACGTCAGGAATCTGGACTGGAATGTGCGACAAGTGAAGTTCGCCGGCACGGCTCCGATCGAGGTGGTCGCCGACGTTCGAGAGAAGGTTCGAGTGCTCATCGGGCTCTGAGCCGTCGCGGTCGCAACGGGTGGCTGCTGGCCTCCGGAGATGGTCGATCGCTCGTCTCATCGTGCCATGGCGTGAACCTTCTCTTATCCCCGCGGCCATCGCTCTGTCTGCATTCTGAATTCTGCACCCTGCACTTCGCGTTAAAGTCTCCTTCCATGCTGGGACTCTGGTCCGATCTGGTGTTCGCGGCGCGCGTGCTCCGCGGGAGCCGCGGCTTCACGATCATGGCGACCGCGTCGCTGGCACTGGCGATCGGGGCGAACACCACGATCTTTTCCGTCGGCAAACAACTGCTCTTCGATCGGCTCGACGTCCCGCACGCCTCATCGCTGCGGCTGCTGGCGACGACGGGCATCTCGTATCCCGTCTACGAACAGTTGCGCGCGCAGAATACGGCGCTCGGTGATCTCCTCGCGTTCCACGCGACGGCGGCGAACGCCACGGTCGGCGACAACGCGGAGCGCGTGCTGCTGCACGAAGTGTCGGGCAACTACTACGAGGTGCTCGGGGTCACGCCGCAGATCGGCCGCGGGATTCGTCCGTCCGACGACACGCCAGCCAGCCCCGCGGTGGCGACGATCAGTGACGCCTTCTGGGAACGCGAATTCGCGCGGTCGCCAGCCGCGATCGGGCAGGCGATCAGGATCAACGATGTCCCCGTCACGATCGTCGGCGTCAATCCCAACGGCTTCACCGGCGCCGGCAGCACACTGCCCTCGGAGGCACCGGCGGTCATTGTCACGCTGGCCAAAGCGGCGCTCGACACGCCCGCTTCCAACGGCCGGAACTGGGTCGCCGATCCGGCGGCCGGCGGCCTCATCGTCATCGGTCGCGCGAAACCGGGGGGGAGCGATCGCACGGCGCAGGCGATGCTCAACGCGCAGTTCGCCGCGACCTTTCGCGCGATGGTGCCGATGCGCGAGGGCGATACCGTGCCCACACTCGTCCTGCGCGACGGCAGCCGCGGCCTGTTCACGCAGCAGCAGGCGTTCGCCACCCCGATCGCGGTGTTGATGCTGTTCCTTGCACTCGTCCTGCTGCTGGCGTGCGCGAACATCGCCACGCTGATGCTGGCGCGCGGCGTGCGGCGACAGCGGGAGATGAGCGTGCGACTCGCGCTCGGAGCCGGACGCCGGCGCATCTTCCGCCAGATGCTCGTCGAAAGCCTCCTGCTCGCGACTATCGGCGGCCTCTCGGGACTCGCGCTCGCCTACGCGGGACGAAGCGCCGTGGCGCAGTACACGCCGCAGGTCAACTGGCAGGTGTTCGGGTTTACCGCGGCGATCACGATCGTCACCGGTCTTCTCTTCGGGTGCGCGCCGGCCTTCGCCGCCGTGCGCACGGAGATCGCCGACCGCGTCAAACGAAGCCACACCGTTGGACGATCGGTCGTCGGCTTCCAGATCGCGCTGGCCACGCTGCTGGTCATCTCCGCCGGGCTCTTCATTCGATCGCTGGCCGGCCTCACGGCCGTCAATCCGGGATTCCGCACCGATCATCTCCTGCTGGCGCAGGTCGTCCTGCCACAGAATCGCTACCCCGCCGGCGCAAACGTCGCCTTCCATCAGCGCATGGAACAGGCGATCGCCGCGATTCCCGGCGTCGCCTCTGTCGCCGGCGCCGAGGCGCCGTATCTCTCCGGCGAACAACTCGAGACGACGTTGCTGCCGCAGGGTGAGGCGCTGGACGCGAGCACAGACCAGACCACGCCCTACAACGCCGTCGGGGTCGACTTCTTCAACACGCTCGGCATCCCGATCCTGGCGGGACGGGCGTTCAACGAGCACGACACCGGCGCCTCGCCCAAAGTCGCCGTCATCAACCGGCGTCTGGCGGCGATGCGCTTTCCGCACGAGAATCCGATCGGCAAGCTCGTGTCGGTAGGCGTCTACTCCGGCTACGGCGACATCCTCTCCACCGAGCCGCTCGAGATTGTCGGGGTGTCCGGCGACACGTTGTACGACAACCTGCACGAAACCGCGTCGCCGCAGTTGTTCATTCCCTACGCACAGCAGACACAGGTGCGGCGCCTGACGTACATGATCCGCACGCAGGTGGCGCCTGAAGCGATTGTGCCGGCCCTGCGAAGAGTGCTGCGCGCCGCCGATCCCGCGCTGCCGCTGGTCGCCGTGCGCACGCAGCAGGCGCAGATCGATGAGGACCTCGCCGACGAACGGCTGCTCGTGTCGCTCAGCTCGATCTTCGGCGTCCTCGCGCTGGTGCTGGCGTCGATCGGGATCTACGGCGTGATGGCGCTGTCGGTCGCGCAGCGCACCAGGGACATCGGCATCCGCATGGCCGTCGGCGCGATTCCCCGGCAGATCCTGGCGATGGTGCTTCGCGAGGCGTCGTCGCTGTCGGTGATCGCCATCGCGGCGGGTGTCGGGGCGTCCATGCTTGCTGCGCGCTTCATGCGATCGGTGCTCTTCGGCATCGAGTCCTCCGACCCGATCACGCTGGGGAGCGCAGCAGGGCTACTGCTGGTCGTGGTCCTGGCGGCGAGCTGGATCCCTGCCCGCCGCGCGGCCCACGTGCATCCGATGGACGCGCTTCGACGCGAGTAAGGGGTGGAGGACATGAATTCTGCATTCATCCTTCTGTACTCTTCCAGACGCTCTTCACCGCACTGGCGCCGATGATTACCGCGCCCCCGGCGAGGACCCAGACGCCCGGATTCTCGCCGCGAACCAGCCATGCCCAAATCGGATTCAGCACCGGCTCGATCAGCAGCAGGAGCGACGCCTCCATCGCCGGAAGGCGACGAATCCCCCGTGTCAGACAGACGTAGGCCAGCGCCACCTGGAAGACACCGAGGTAGACGAGCGTCCCCCAGCCGGCAGCGGTCGCGTGCGGCAGTGGAAGCGCCCACGGCAGTGCGACGACGCAGGCGATTCCGTTACCGGCGACCACTGCCGATAACCCGAGGCCCTCACGCGACACGGCATCCGCGTGTGTCTCGCGTTCCAGATGTCGCAGCGCCGCAATCGTCAGCGCCCACGCGACGCCCGCCGCGAGACCCGCGAGATTGCCCGCCAGCGGATTCGGCGTCGTCGCCGTCACGGCAGCCCGGCCGTGGAAACACAGGACGATGCCCGCAGCCATCACCGCCACCGACACGACGTCGCCGCGCGTGATCCTCTCCTTCAGGAGCCACGGCGCCAGCAGCAGCATGAAGACCGGAAACGTCGACTGCAGAAAAATCGCGTTGGCGGCCGTCGTCAGCCTGGTCGCGACCACGAACAGGGTCAGCGTGGCGGCGTAAATCGCACCGATCCCCACGAGCCGGAACGACCACGTCAAGCGGCGACCCAGCCACAGCAGCAGTGTCAACGCGGCAACGCCCGACCGGACCGCCGAAACCTGGGCAGTGGAGAACGCAGCGATCTTGATGGCCGCCCCCGCCGTCGAGAACAACACGGCGGCCGAGACGACGGCGAGCGCGGCTCCGCCGCGCTTCATGAGTCCGTCCCCACTACGGGTTTTCGCCCTATATTTGCTTCCAGCCCTGTTGCGTTTGGCATCACTCGCGACGCGTGGTAGCCTACCCGGGCGTCCTTCTCCCCGGAGACGCCAACCCCCAGCACTACCGCCCTCTGAACGTCAGGGGTACGAATCCGAAATGCCAGGCAGGCGTTACACCATCGTTGTCGCCGATCGCACGACCGGCGTCGTCCGGCGGATCACTGTTTCCGC
>DATJEU010000019.1:0-26005 GCA_035496255.1 Vicinamibacterales bacterium | reverse complement strand
GACTCGAGCTTCACGTTCAACGTGCCCGACTGGGATCCGAAGGTGGACTACCACCGTGACGGCGGGGCGGCCACGTTGTCGATCTCGCAGCCGGCGCGGACGACCGGGTTCTCCAACGTCACGAACCGGTGGGATCTGAAGTTCAACGACGCGGTGCCGATCGCGATGACGGCACACATCGGGGCTGGCGAATCGCAGCTCGCGCTGGGCTCGCTCAACCTGCGCAGCCTCGACGTCACCGTGGGTGCCGGCGAGACGACGATCGACTTATCGGGGATGCCGAAGCGCAGTTACGACGCGAAGGTGAACGCCAGCGTCGGCGAAGCCCATATCAAGGTGCCCAAAACCGTGGGCGTCGTCGTGACCGCTGGCAACACCATCGGCGGCGTCAGCGTGGACGGACTCGTCAAGCAGGGAGACATGTGGGTGAATGCCGGCCACGAGCAGGACGCAGTCGTCATTCACCTCGACGTGAAGGGCGGCGTCGGCGAAATCCACGTCGACGCCGAGTAGCCGCCGCGATCAGCGCTTCGTGGCCGTGAACGCGAGCGCCTTGGTGAAGAACGGCAGCACGTTCTCCTCCGTCCGCTGCGCGACGTGGTTCGTGTGATCGCCTTCGTAGGTCTCGAACGTGTGCTTGATCCCCAGCATGGTCATCTCGCGATCGAGCTGACGGTTGCTGTCGGCGAGTGAGTCCTGTACGCCAACCTCGAGACCGATCATCGAGTACTTCTTCATGTTGGTGACGTACTGGTCGATCATCACGAGCGGTGAGTTGGCGATCCATTTGTCGCGAATCAGCGGCTGCAGCTCGCCATCCTTCACCGGCAGATCGACGTAGTCGGGTGGATTGTTCGGATTCGACGACCAGGCTGCAGCTTCCGCAATCTGCACGTTGGCGAAGCCGCCACCGCCGCCGCGGCCTGCGTTTCCCGCCCGGCCGCCGCGACCCCGTCCCGGTGCCCCGGCGCGTCCGTTCGCCGGAGCGGTTGTCGCGCGACCCTCTGCCGGCGCCGCGGCCGCCCGCCCCGCCGGCGCACCCTCGCGTCCCGGTGCCGCCGCGCCCGCACGACCAGCGCCACCGCCACGCGGCGTCGGGTCGTTCAGCAGGCAGCAGGCGCTCATGATGTAGAGGCTCGAGAACACGTCCGGCCGCTTCATGCCGATGCGCACGGTGCCATACCCGCCCATCGAGTGGCCGCCGAGGCCCCGCGCGGCGCGCTGCGCGATCGTACGGTAGTGGCTGTCGACGTACTTCACGAGGTCCTCGGCGATGTACGTCTCCCAGTCGCCCGAGGTCGGCGACGCCGAATACATGCTGCCGTTCCACTTCGTATTCGCGTCCGGCGAGACGATGATGAATTCCTTGGCGGTGCCGGCGGCGATGTCCTTGTCGGCGGCTTCGGCGAGCTTCGTGAAGTTCATCCAGAACTCGGCACCGATACCGTACCCGTGCAGCAGGTAGGCAACCGGATAGCGGCGGTTCTTCTCGGTCGCATAACTCGGCGGCAGGTACACGAACACGTCGCGGTCCGGTGAATCACCCGTGAGGTTGCCCTCGAGCGAGGCCCCGTGCACCTTGATGTGTTCCACGGTGCCCTTCTTCGCAGTGCCGGCCCCGGCCAGCACCGGACCCGCGATGCCCAGACTGATGATGACGGCGAGGATGGAAGCAGGAGTTCTCATGGCGGCGGATCTTAGCGCCGATGGCATCGGACGAACATCGGGCGGCTGGCGGGTCGCGGCTGACGGCTTGCGGCGCGCGGCTGGCGGGCTACCGGTCCCCGACTGCCGGCTCCCGCCCACCGCTCTACCCCCCGCCGCCCACCGCCCACCGCCTAGTCGGTCTAGGATTGCGCTCTATGCCCGACCGCGATGTATCCCGCCGCCGTTTCCTTGAAGCCGCGGCCACTGGAACCGTTGGCGCCGCGGCTGGTGCGCTGGTCACCGATGCCGCCGATGGGCAGACGCTGGCGCAGGGGCCGGCGGCCGAGCTGCCGCTCAATGACCAGGATCTGATTCTGACCAACGGGCGGATCCACACGATGGACGCCCGCAACACGGTTGCAACCACGGCCATCATCCGCAACGGACGTTTCGCGGCCGTGGGCAACACCTCGCCGCCACGTCGCGCCGGCAGCCGCGTCATCGACCTGCGCGGGCGCACGGTCGTTCCCGGACTCATCGAGCCGCACGTCCACATCGTCAGTCTCGCGAACCGTCCCGGCTATCACACCATTCTCGAGAACACGCGATCGATCCGCGAGGTGCAGGAGACGCTTGCCGCTCGACGGCAGGACGTGCCGCAGGGGCAGTGGATCACGTCGATGGGTGGATGGCATCCGAACCAGTGGGCCGAACATCGGCATCCGACGCTGAAGGAACTGGATGACGCCGTGCCCGACCGGCCCGTGCTGCTGTACGAGCGATTCACGGGGCCGTGCGCGACGAACAGCGTCGGCAAAGTGTTCTTCGACAAAATAGACGGCGAGCCGCCGGTACACCCTGATATCAAGAAGGTGAACGTGAGTGCCACCGGCGCGATCGCCGCTGCCGGGTTCGCCGGCGGCGGACCATCAGCCAGCGCGCTCTTTCATCTGCGCCGCCTGCAGACGTTCGACGACAAGCTCCGGAGCACCGCCGACGCAATGCGCTACTCGACGCAGCTCGGGTTGACGACGCATCTCGATCAGGTGCTGTTTCCGACACCCGGGCCGCTGCATCCGTCGCAGATCCTGTCGAACCTGGATCAGTATCGGATGTACGACTCCTGGATCGAGACATATCGACAGGGCAAGGCGCTCGTGCGGCTGCAGATGAACTTCCTGCACAATCAGAGCGATCCGAAGCTGCCGGAGCTGCACGAGCGCTTGAAGCACAGTTATCAGTATTTCGGCGACGACATGCTGATGACCGGGTCGATCGGCGAGTGGGCGGCGCCGCTCGGAGCGGGTGCGGTGTGGCGCGAGGCGCAGCGGCTGGTGGCGCAGGCCGGCTGGCACAACGAGAACAGCGTGCACAACATTCCGGAGCTGACGCAGGTCGTGGACGCCTACGAAGCGGTCAACAAGGAGTTCGACATCACCGGCAGGCGCTGGGTCGTGCACCACGTGCCGGTCGTGACGAAGGCGCTGCTCGACCGGCTGAAGGCGCTCGGTTGCGGCGTGCAGATGGGTGCCTTCCAGTGGGTGACGTCAACCGACCCGAAGGTTGTCGTCGGCGCGCCGTTCAGGACGATCCTCGATCACGGCATTCCCGCTGCCATCCACGGTGATGGTGTGCACATCGCGCCGCTCAGCCCGTGGCAGCATATTTACTTCGCGACCACCGGCGTGAACTCGTTCGGCGATCACGTCAACGCCGACCAGCAGATCACACGCGAAGAGGCGCTGCGAACGTTCACGCGCGCGAACGCGTGGTTCCTGCGGATGGAGGATCGCATCGGCACCATCGAGGTCGGCAGGCTGGCCGACCTCGCGGTACTCGATCGCGATTACTTCACCGTGCCCGACGTGCAGATCAAAGACGTGCGCTCGGTGCTGACGATCGTCGACGGCCGGATCGTTCATTCGGTTGGTAGTTGGTAGGTGGATGGCGGTGGCGGCTGGTGGTCGGCGGCGCGCGGCGGGCGGCAGCGACCCAATTCGTAGAGACCGACCTTCAGGTCGGGCTGCCGGGTGTGACGAGTGAATAGCGGCAGGCTCGAGGCATTCAGCGATGGCGTGCTCGCCATCATCATCACGATCATGGTGCTCGAGCTCCGCGTGCCGCACGGCCTCGATCTCGACGCGCTGCGGCCGCTGATGCCGGTCGCCACGTGTTACGTCCTCAGCTTCATCTACATCGGGATCTACTGGAACAACCATCACCACATGCTGCACGTCACGGAGCGCGTGAACGGGCGGATCCTGTGGGCGAACCTGCACCTGCTGTTCTGGCTGTCGCTCGTGCCGTTCGTGACCGCGTGGATGGGCGAGAACAATTTCGCGCCCGTGCCCACGGCGGCGTACGGCGTCGTGCTGCTGCTGGCGGCGATCGCCTACTTCATCCTGCAGTCGGCGATCATCGCCAGCCAGGGACCGGCCTCGGTCCTGCGTGCCGCGATTGGCGAGGATTGGAAGGGCAAGATTTCGCCGCTCCTCTATGCGGCGGCGATCCCGACGGCGCTGAGATGGCCGGCCGTTGCCGGCGCCATCTACGCCGTGGTCGCGATCATCTGGCTCGTGCCGGACACGCGCATCGAGCGAATGATCGGTGAGAGCAGCGATCAGAGACTCTGAAGGTGCCCACTCCTATTTCGCCGTGCAGTTCGACGGCGGCCCGGCGGGCTGCGGCGCCCAGGTGAAGGTGTTGTCCACGCGCCGGATCTGTGAGGGATCGACCAGGTTCGGCGTCGTACTCCCTTTCCAGTCCGGGAAACTGGCGCGGATCTCCGTCGCGTCGCGCATCGGATGGGCGAGGACCACGACGCGTGCGCCAATCGTCAGCGCGTCGGGAGTGGACCCACCGTACTGCCGCGCCAGGTTTTGCGCTCCCATCCACTCTACGTGATACGTCGTGCCGTCGTCGGTCTGCACGTCGATGAGGCTGTGCGGGTTCTTCCACTCGATGCGGGTTATCCGACCCTCGATCGTCAGGGTCGTGCACCAGTCGTAGAAGAGCGGGTGGCTGTGGTGTGCCAATGCAGCCCGCGGCACACAGAGAAGCATCGCAACAGCCAGACAATTCACCAGGCGGCGACTGGCGCGAAAATCCACTCCTGCTTTGCTCACCCGGAGAGCTTACGAAGGCTGTGTTACCGGATTGTGACGCGAGGCCGGCCTGACCGCTTCCGTTAAAGCAACGGTGGTCACCCTTTTACTTCGATCCCGCCTGCGCCGCCGCTTCGCGCGCCTTCTGTTCTTCCTGCCGCTGCGCGCGCAGGATGTTCGCCATGCCGTAGTTGCCTTCGTGGCAGGCGTATTCGTACATCGGATAGTTCGTTCGCCTGATCGGGTACTCGCCGCTCCACGCCTGATCCCACGTGTGCGGATCCTCGACGGTGAAGCGGTATTTGATCGTGTTCGCGTCGATCATCGTCAGCCGCTCGGTGACCTTGAGGAACTCCGACGAATTGCGGAACGCCGTCCGGTCGGTGAAGTTGGTGTTCTCGATCACCAGCGTGTCGCCTTCCCAGTGACCGCGGGCGTCGCCGCGGACGTTGCGGATGGCGCCGCTCAAGTGGGGCTCGGCGCCGAGCGACGCGATGCGGCCGATGCCCATCATCTCGGGGATGATGACGAACGCGTTCGGCGACTGCACGATCTGCAGGTTGTTGTTGTAACCGGTCGGCAGCAGCGGCGGCCCCTCATGGCCCCAGTAAATGCAGCGCTCGGACAGTCCGCGGGTCTGCGCCGAATCGTACTGGCCGACGCCTCGCCGCGCGGCCGCGCGCTCCGCCTGGCGCTTGCGCCCTTCCTCGTTCATCGCCGGCACCTTGCCGTCGGGCGTGTCGACGATCGACGTCCGCAGCGACGACATCCCCTTCGGACCCTTCTCGGTCATCCAGATCGAATTGTCGTAGTGCGCGTCGGTATCGGGCTGGGCGAGGAAGCGATCCAGCGCCTGCTTCGCATACGTCGTCGCTTCTGCCTCTGTGAAGTACGCCTTGTCCTTGAATTGGGCAGGGCGTTCGAACGGCGTGTAGGTCTCGGTCGTCCATGAACCGGCGAAATCCGGATGACCGTCACTGGTGCGTGGGATCGTGCCCTTGGCGGGACCCTCGGCGACCAGGACAGCCGAGGCGGCACATGCCAGGGCGATGGCGACAAGACTGCTTTTCATGCGGAGAGTGTAAACCCGTTCGGCCCGGCCGAAGTGGGACGCTATACTTGCCGCGCTTTTCGAAAAGGAGAGAGTTCATGAAGGTTTTTCTCGCTCTTCGTGTCGGCACATTTGCTGCGATTTGCGCGACAGGCATGCTGCTGGCCGGGAGCACGGTCGGTCTCGCCCAGCAGGGCGCCGCCCCGGCGGCCGGTGCCCGGCAGGGTGGTCCGGGCGAAGCGCGCGCCGGTGGCGGCGGCGGCCGCGGTCGCGGTCCGCAACCCGACACACTCGGAGCCGGTCCCTGGGACTTTGGCGCCGGTCCGGGGCGATACCACGTGTCGGTGGTTGCGCGTGGCCTCGATCATCCCTGGGGCATCGCGTTCCTGCCGAACGGCGACATGCTGGTTACCGAGCGCATCGGCCGCTTGCGCGTGATCCGCAACGGCGTGCTCGATCCGACCCCGATCTCCGGCTTGCCCCCCGACCTATGGGCCAACCCCGGTCAGCTTGGCGGACTGCTCGACGTCACGCTGCATCCGAACTTCGCGCAGAACCATCTGGTGTACTTCGCGTACTCGAAGCAGCACACGGATCCGGCGATGTGCACGAATCACGTCAACGCCTGCATGGCGACGACGGCGGTCGCGCGAGGGCGGTGGGACGGCGGCAACACACTCACCGACGTCAAGGACATCATCGTCACCAAGGGCTGGGCCGGCGATGGTCCGTTCCGCGATAAACGAGCCGTCGGTCCGGCAAGCGGCAGCTTCGGATCGCGCATCCTCTTCGCGAAGGACGGGACGCTGTTCATTACTTCCGGCGATCGCAACATCCCGCCGATCTCACAGGACCCGCAGAGCCACAACGGCAAGATCCTGCGCGTCAAGGACGATGGCAGCGTGCCGGCGGACAACCCGTTCGTGAGCAACAAGGCGTACCTGCCGGAGATCTACTCGATCGGTCATCGCAATCCACTCGGCCTTTACTTTCATCCGGTGACCGGCGAGCTCTGGGAATCGGAGGAAGGTCCACAGGGCGGCGACGAGATCGACATCGTCAAGCCCGGGAAGAATTACGGGTGGCCGCTGGCGTCGCTCGGTCGCAATTACGACGGCACCGTCGTCGGCAATGGCTTCACCGCGCCCGGCGTCGAGGACCCGCTGGTGTTCTGGGTCCCGGCGATCGCGATCTCGGGGCTCTCGATCTACGACGGCGACAAGTTCCCGGCGTGGAAGGGACAAGCGTTCGTCGGCGCGATGCGCGGCGGGACAGGTCAGTTCGTCGCGCGCGTGACGTTCAATGCGAAAGGCGAGCCGACCGGTCGTGACCACTCGATGCTGGCCGAGTTGAAACAGCGCATACGCGAAGTGAAGCCGGGTCCCGATGGCTATTTATATGTGCTGACGGATCAGGATCAGGGCGCCGTGCTGAAGATCGAGCCGGCCGCGCCGGCGACAACGACGACGACTCGATAGGGGGTCGTCGGCTGCCCGCGAAGACAAACGACACCACGACGGTCACGACGATCACGACGGTCACGGCGACCGTGGACCCGATCGTCGTGCGATCGTCCGCTATCGCCATCCGCCGCCATCAGCCACCAGTCGCCAGCCACTGAGCCCGTATCGGCCTGCCTTGCACCTTACAGCGTAGGAGGCACGTCGATGCCGAACAGGTGGACGTGGATGGGGGCGGTCGTGATCGTCATGTTGTCGATGACGACGGCCGCGTGGGCGGATGAGGCGAAGCCGGGGCCGCTGGTGATTTCGCCCCTCGTGATTCAACAGGCGATCGCCGGGCCGCCCATGCGGCTCGCTGTGCCGCGTCAACGCGCCAGCAGGACCTCCAGCGGCAAACGCGCCGGCTGGACCGTGCTGGGCGCCGTCGGCGGATTCTTCGGCGGGGCATTTCTCGGTTCGGCCATCGACCGTGCGACTCACGATTGTCGCTGCGACGATCCTGGCTTGATCGGATTTTTCATCGGCATGCCCGCCGGCGCGATTGTCGGCGGCATCGCCGGATTCGTGCTGGCCAAGTAGGGTTGCAGGCGGGCGGCTGGCGGTTCGGCGACGGGCGGGGTGGCGACGGGCGACTACCGGCTGCCAACTACCGCCAGCCGCCAGCCGCCTACCAACTAGTTCGCCGTCGGGTCCGGCGAGATGCTGTCGATCACCAGCACCGGCACCATGCGTTTCTCTTCTTCCATGCGGATGCCGAGCTGCATGCGCATCGCGTCGAGCAGCGACAGCGCTCCGGTGGGATCGAGCGCTGCTCCCGTGGGTGCACCGGCGGCATCGGGACGCGCGCCCTGCACCTGCTGGATGGTGCTGAAGTTGAGCGTGAAGTCGTAGCCGTCGGGCAGCCCGGTCAGGTCGCGCGCGGGCTGTTGGGTGTAGCCACCGGCGATTGACGGCAGCCACGTTCCGAACTGCGCCATCGTCACGTTCTGGCACGTCACGAGGCGTGCGAACTGCGGCGGACGGGTGGCAGCCGATGTACCCGGAGGTGCACCTTCGAAACAGCGGGTGCGCCGCGACGGGTCCGACCTGGTCATTTTGACGTTGTCGGCCTTCAGCACGTACGCGGTCATCGGGCGATCTTCCATGTGGTACTTCATCTTGAATCGCTCGATGATCAGGTTCTGCAGCATCTGTCGCGCGATGTCCTCGTCCTGCTGCACCTGCGCGTTGGGACTGGTGGTCGCATACACGCGCCCGATGATTTCGTACGTGTTGGTGTCCAGCCAGCTTGGTCCGACGACATAGTCGGCACCGGGCAGCGTCCAGGCGAGTCCGATGATCGGTTTCAGCGGGACATTGTTGCCGTTCACCTGGCCGTTCGGCTGCAATTGCATCCGTCGCGGCCCCGTGTTGCCAGGCGGACTGGGCTTGACATCGGCCACTTCGAAGGTCGGTGGTGGCGGCGGAGGTATCCGCGTGGCGATGTCTGCCGCGTTGGGTGTGAAACTCGCGTTGACGCTGTCGACGATCACCGCGGGTGCTTTAAGGTCGCGCGGCTCGAGCCTGATGCCGATCTCTTCGAGGCCCTTCTGAATCGTGATGCCGTCCGTACCGGCCTGCGGCAGCGCCAGCCATGGCGTGTATTTCAGCTCGAAGTCCCAGAATCCGGTGAGCCCGGTTTCATCGACTATCAGGGTGCCGGGCGCGAAGTACGGGCCGGAATTTCGCGGTAACTGCTCGACGATCTGCGCCATCGTCGTGCCCTTGCACGCGATGGTCTGCACCGGTGCGCCATTCGGGCCAGGAGTGACCTGGCCCTGGCACCCGCCGGGGCCGGTCGCCGCCCGAAGCTTGTGCGTGCCGGCTACCTTCAACGCAAATCCCGGCACCGTCGCGGTGTCCTGCCGCACTTTCAACTGGAAGCGCTCCGCGAGGAGCGCCTTCAGCATGTCGCGGAGCACCGGCGCGGCTGTCCCTTCGGGTGCGAGCGCCGCGATGTCATAGCGGTTCCATTCCAGCCAACTCGGACCGCCGCTGACGCGTTCGGGCTGGACGTCATAGGCCGTTCGAATGAGATCCACCATCGTGGCGTTGCGCAGCTCGTACCGATTGCCGCGCAGGATGCCGCCGCGCATGCCGGGCTGCGGGCGCGTGCTGGTCTGGATCGAGGCGATCTGGAAGCGTGGTGATGCCGCCGGCGATTGGGCGCGCAGCGGCGCCGCGGTCAGTAGGGCGACGCCGGCGAGGATGAGCGTTCGCTTCATGCGGGGCCTATACGTTCTTCGCCCGGAGAAGTTTCTTGACGTTAATTCCCGGCCGGCTTGTCCGAGATGCTGTCGATGACCAACACCGGCTGCGGGCGCTTCTGCTCTTCCATCTTCAGTCCGAGTTGCTGGCTGATCGCCTCGGGCAGCGATAGCGCGCCGGTCGGAACCGCGGCGCCGGTGTCGCCCGCCGCCGGATCGCGTCGCGTCTGCACTCCGCCGACGCCGGTGAAACTGAGCGTGAAGTCGAAGCCTCCCTCGAGGCCGGTGTTGTCGAGCACCGGCACCTGCGTGTAGCCGCCGGCAAACGCCGGTATCAACGCCCCGAACTGCGCCATCGTCACGTTTGAGCAGGTGAACTGCCGCGGCTGCAGCGCCGCCGCACCGCGCAGGTTCGGTGGCGGCTGGCCCTGAACGCAGCGCGTGCGCTTCGCCGGATCGGCCGTCGTCAGCTTCGGTTTGTCGGCGGTCAGGACGTAGGCGGGCATCGGCCGATCTTCCATGTGGTACTTGATGCTGAACCGCTCGACGAGCAATCGCTGGAGCATCAGGCGCAGGATGTCCTGGTCGACGATGATGTTGGCATTCGAACCGGTGTACGCACGCGCGATCAGCTCGAAGCTCGACGACTGCAGCCACTTCGGTGCGATCACGTAGTCGGTGCTCGGAAGCTCCCAGGCCTCGCGGATCATCAGATCGAGCGGCACGTTGCTCGCGTTGATCTGGCCGGAGGGCGTGATCTGCAGGCGCGGCTCGGCGCCTGCCGGACTTGGTTTGATTTCCGCTACCTCGAACGCCGGCGCCGGCAGCGCGGGCATGCGACGGGCCAGGTCAGGCGGGTTCGGCGTGAACGTCTCGCTCACCGATTCAACGATGATGGCGAGCGCTTTCATGTCGCGCGGTTCGAGCTTCAATCCGATCGCGGCAAGGCCTTTGTCCAGCGGGATCGCATCGCCGCCCGCTTGCGCGAGCAGCGCCCGCGCCATCCATTTCAAGTCGAAATCAAACGCTCCCGACAGTCCGGTCCCGTCGACAAGTTGCTGGCCGCCGGGAAAGTAGGCGCCGGCCATCCGCGGCAGTTGATCCGCGAACGCCTCCATCGTCATGCCCGTGCACGTGACGTTCTGAGCCGGGATGCCACTTGGCTCCGGCTTGCCTTGCCCCTGGCAATTGGCCGCGGCGGTCGAGGGTCGGAACGCCTTCGGTGTGCCCGGCGCGATCAGCTTCAGCGCCATGCCGGGCGTCGTCACCTGGTCTTCGCGCACCCTGAGTCCGAAGCGCTCTGCGAGCAGTGCCTTCAGCATCTCGCGCAATGCCGGCGGCGCCGTACCTTCGGGCGCGAGCGCCGCGATGTCGTAGCGATTCCATTCGAGCCAGCTTGGCCCGCCGGTGACTTTGTCGGCGTTGACGTTGTACGCCGTGCGAATCAGGTCAACCATCGTGGCGTTGCGCAGCTCGTAGCGGTCGCCGCGCAGCACGCCGCCACGCATGCCCGGCAGCACCTTCGTGCTCGCCTGAACGGATGTGACCTCGAATCGCGGTGAAGACTGGGTGAAGACAGGAGCTGCGGCCAGCACCGCGGTGCACAACAGGAACAGCCGTCGTCTCATGGCAAGCTCGTTCTGGAAGAGGGCAGGACTTCCGAGCTAGATACTGAAGCTTGTGACGAAAGGTTCCACTCGCCGGCCGCCTGATCGAAAGTTCATCTCACGGTCAGAGTGGTGCGCGCGAAAACAAAAGGCCGACCTCGGGTCGGCCTTTACGACCGGGCGGGTCTGAAGACCTGCCGCTACAGCTAAGTTCCCGCGGTACCGCCTCCCGCCGACCAACCTTATGGCAGTGCGTAGGCGAACAGCGAGTTGCCGGCGGCGATGGCCACGTACTGTTTGCCGTTGACCGCGTAGCTCATGGCTCCCGCATTAATCTGTCCGCCGACGGGTGCCTTCCACAGCAACTGGCCGGTCTTGCCGTCGAGCGCGAGGAAATAGCCTTCGCGGCCGCCGCTGAAGACGATATCCGTGGCCGTGACGAACGTGCCGCCCCACGTGATGTCGTCCATCCGGAACTCCCACTTCTTCTCGAGCGTGGCCGGATCGAACGCGCGCACGACGCCGAACGGTTCGTCGTCGTTGTTGAAGAACGGCACCAGATTGGTCTGGCCCATCGCCGTCTGACGATTGTTCGCGCTGGCGGCCTTCGGGAACTGACCCTCGATTGCGGTCGTCGCCGAATTCTCCCAGCTCGCGACGTAGAAGAGATTCGTCTTCGGGCTGAACGACGGCGGCGCCCAGTTGGTGCCGCCGTGCACGTGCGGATAGATCAGCGTGCCTTCCTTGGTCGGGAACTTCACGCGATGCGGACGACCCTTGGCATCGAAGCCATCCATCCAGTTCACCTTCACGAACGGCTTGCCGGTGATGAACTCACCGGTGACGCGATCGAGGCAATACATGACGCCGTTGCGGTTGGCCCACAGCATCACCTTGCGCGGACGCCCATTGACCTGGATGTCGGCCAGCACCGGCACCTGCGTCGAGTCGTAATCGAGCTCGTCGTGCGGCGTGAACTGGTAATGCCACTTCAACGTGCCGGTGTCCGGATCGAGCGCCAGCACGCTGTCGCTATAGAGGTTGTCGCCGAGGCGCGTCGATCCATCCCAGTCCGGTGCCGGGTTGCCGGTACCGAAGTAGACAAGATTCGTCTCCGGGTCGTACGCGCCCGCGTTCCACACGCCGACGCCGCCGGTCTTCCACGACTCGCCGGTCCAGGTCTCGTTGCCTGGCTCGCCCGGTCCGGGGATCGTGTAGAAGCGCCAGAGCTCCTTGCCCGTCTTCGCGTCGAACGCCGCGATCGATCCGCGGATCGGTGCGTCGCCGCCGCCGACGCCGACGATCACCTTGTCCCTGATGATGAGCGGCGATGCGGTCATCGAATAGCGCTCCGCCGCCTTCGCGACGACGGTGTCCCAGATCTTCTGCCCGCTCTTCGCGTCCACCGCGAGCAGGTGCGCGTCGATCGTCTCCATGTAGAGGGTGTCGCCGAGGATCGACACGCCGCGATTCACCTTGCCGCAGCACGGCCGTCCTTCAGGCGCGGGCGTATAGGCGAAGGTCCAGAACGGCCGGCCGGTTGCCGCGTCGAGCGCGACGATGTTGTTGGGCGCCTCGACGGTGTACATCACGCCGTCGACGACGAGCGGTGTCGCCTCGAATTTCTCGAGCGACTTTGCCTGCCAGATCCAGGCAAGCTGCAGGTTCTTGACGTTGGCCGGCGTGATCTGCGTCAGGCCGCTGTAGCGCTGGTTCATCAGCGTGCCGGAGTACGACAGCCAGTTCTGCGGCTCGCGGTCGCCGTGCAGGATGCGGTCGAAGGTGACGCCGCGCGTCTGCGCGGTCAGTGACGCGGCAGCAAAGAGGGCAGCGGCGACAGTCAGTCTCGTGCGCATGGCGTCAGCGATTCCTCAGCGAAGACAGGTAGGTGACGACGTCCGCGAGCTCCTGCGGCGTCAGCGTCGACCGATACGACGGCATCGGCGACGGCAGGAAGGTGCCGCTGCGGATGTCGGACTTGTTGAACGAGCGGAGCTGCTCCTTCGTGTCGAGCATCTGCAGGTTGAAGGTGTCGTGCCCGAGCAGCCGTCCTTCGACGGTCGAACCGTCTTTCAGCGTCACGCGGTAGAAGCGATTCTGCGGCTGCACGTCCGCGTTCGGATCGATCAGCGCTCGCTGCAGCTCCGCCGCCTGCCGCTGCGCGCCGATGCTCGAGAGATCGGGCCCGACGCGCGAGCCGCTGCCGTCGACGCGATGACATGACGTGCACTCGCCCTTGCCGGTGACGATCGCCCGCCCGCGCGCGGCATCGCCAGTGACCGACGCCACGGCCGACGTCGCGGCGCGCGATCGCAGGTAGGCCACGATCTGCTGCGCCTGCGCGACGGTCATCGCCGCGCTCGCCGGCATCGCCGTGTTCGGAATGCCGTTGCGGATGATGCCGACCAGGTCGGCGTCGGTCATCGGACGACGGAAGTGGCCGCGCCCGAGATCGATGCCTTGGATCTGATCGCCGTCCGGCCCATGGCAGTTGGCGCAGTTCTGTTTGAACGCACGCTCGCCGTCGAGCAGGTCCGATGCGGTTTCGTGCTGGGCGAGGACGCGCGCTCGCGGGGCGGTGGCCCACAACGCCGCGAGCAGGATGCTGAAGCCTATGGTGGTGGTGCGCATTCGGTCCGAATCGTAACCGATCAGCCGCGGCCGGCGACCAGATCACGTCAGCGCGCCCTTCCCGCGGAACAGGGCCGCCGGACCGATCGCGAGCTGCACTATCATTGGCGCGCTCGGCACGGCCCGATCGCAGAAGGAGACAGCATGGCGCGACTCAGCAGACGCGGATTCATCGCCGGTGCGGCGGCTGCGGCCCCGGCGCTCACGGCATTGACGGCACGGGCCCAGGGACCGGCGCCGGACACCGGCAACTTGCGTGTCGAAAGGGACATCGTCTTCGGCAAGGGCGGGAGCATGGATCTCACGCTCGACGTGTACCAGCCGCCCGCCGGCGTGACACCGAAACGCATGGCCATCATTCATCTCTTTGGCGGCGGGTTCTACACCGGCAGCAAGAACGCCGGCTACATCGTCAACGACGCCCGGGCCCTCGGCGCCCGAGGCTACACGAGCATTTCAGCCAATTACCGGCTGCAGACGCAGGGCTTCTGGCCGGCGCAGATTCACGATGTGAAGGCGGCGATCCGCTGGACCCGTGCGAACGCCACGCGGCTCGGCATCGATTCGAATCGGATCGCCGTCGCGGGCTATTCGGCCGGCGGCATGCTGTCGCTGATGGCTGCGGGCACCAACGGACGGAACGAGTTCGAAGGCGACGGCGGCAACGCCGGCGTCAGTTCCGACGTCAACGCGTCGATTGGCGTCTACCCGGCGCCGCGGGCAACGCCAGGGCTGTTCCCACAGGGACAGGCGACGCCGGAAAACATCGCCGCTGCTTCACCGACCACGTACATCAGCAACACGTTCGCACCCACGATCTTCATCCACGGCACCGACGACCACACCATCCCGGTGGCGTCGAGCGTCGACTTCTTCACCAAGCTTCATGCCCTCGGCGTCCCGACCACGCTCACGCTGATTCAGGGCGCCGATCACGCCTTCGATAACAACGCGCCCGACGCGGTGGAAGTGATGGCCGCCTCGATCGACCTCTTCATGGATCGGTTGATCATCGCTCCGAAGCCGTACCCGTCATTCGGCGGCGGCCGGGGGGCCGGACGCGGTGGCGCGCGTGGTGCCGCACCGGGTGGGACGCGGGGAGGACGCCGCCAGTAGCGCCGGCCGCACCGTGCAGCGCCGGTGCGGGAACGTCTGTCGTCTTGACGACCGACGATGAGCGACTCGACGAATCGACGAATGACCGGCGCCGCGTCGACAGTTCGTCGATTGCGCGGGTCAGGCTGCCGGCGGCGTGGTGGCAATCAGCACGAGAAAGAGGTTGTTCGGATCGCGGACGATGGCCGCGTGGATCGGTGCGCCGCGGCCAGCGGGCAGTTCCACCGGCACGCCGCCCGTCGAGATCACCTGGCCGCCTGCGGCGACGACGGCGCGGATCGCCGCGTCGAGATCGCGCACCTGCAGTTGGAGCCGGGTCGATCCCGGATCCTGGATGCGGCCGGCCACGTGGCGCTGGCTGTGGGAGCCGACGAATTCAAAGGTGAGGCGGGACCCTGGAATCTCGACGGCGGTGACGTTCGCGTCGATCACCGCTGGAATGCCGAGCCGGTCGCGATACAACGCGAGCGTCGACGTCACGTTGGCGACGGTCAGCCGAATCCAGGGCGACGTTCGCATCGGGCCCGGGCGCAGCTCGACGAAGTGGTCGTCGGGATCGCGCAGGACAGTGCTGGTTCCGGTGGGGCTGGTTCTGGTGGAACTGGCCACGGTCGTGCCGCCATGTGCCTTCAGCTTTGTCGCGATGGCGGCCACGTCCGGAACCCAGTACACGAGCGTCATCGCGCCCGGGTCGTCCATGCGGCGCTGTAGCAGCCGGCCGCCCGCGCTCGTGACTTCGACGATCTCCACGCCGTTTCTCGATCCTGCCGGTCGCGCCACCGTCCAGCGCAGCCGCGCCATCGGCAAGCCGAACATCGCACGCAGCGGGGCATTGTCGTCGCCGGTCGACGGTGCGCCCATCACACCAAGCCCGAGCCCGTCGCGGTAGAACGCCGTCGCCTTTTCGAGGTTGGCGACGATCGGGCTGAAGAAGTTGCCCGAGCCGGTGACGAGGGGCGTGGGCGCTTGCGCAGACCCACGCAAGGCGACCAACGTGAGCGCGACGGCGGTGAGCACGGTTCGCATGTGCGGGATCCTACTCCGGCGATCGAGGCAGCGGAGGATTCGCTTTCGTGCGCTTTCCCGGCTTCTCCGTAACCCGCACCGGCTGTAGGATCCGCGCCATGCGAAATGTGCTGATCGCTCTCACCGCGTTCCTGCTGTTCGTCTCTACCGCTTCGGCGGCGGAGGTTGACGGCCTCAAGCTCCATTCGACGACGACCGGCAACGGTTCCCGGACGATTGTGTTCGTGCACGGCTGGACGTGCGACGAAACGTCGTGGGCGGCACAGGTGGCCGAGTTCGCAAAGTCGCATCGCGTGATCACCGTGGACTTGCCGGGGCACGGCAAGAGCGATGGTCCCAAAGACGGCAAGTTCTCGCTGACGCTCTTCGCGCGCGCCGTCGAGGCGGTGCGGGCGGAGAACCGGGCCGATCGAATCGTCCTCGTCGGCCACAGCATGGGCGCGCCGGTAATCCGTGAGTACGCCCGCCTCTATCCGCAGCACGTCGTCGCGCTCGTGGCGGTTGACGGGCCGCTCGACATGCGCGGCTTTGGAGAAGCGCGTGAAGGCCGCGGCGCGTTTGCGCCGCCGCCGATGACCGGTCCTCAGGGCCTGAAGAATCGTGAGCAGATGATCAACGGGATGTTCACGCCCCGCACGCCGGAGCCGGTCCAGAAGCACGTGATGGCGATGATGATGCACGCGCCGGAAGCGACGGCGGCCGGCGCGATGGCGGCGATGTTCGACCCGTCGATCAGCCGGACGAGCGTGATCGATGTCCCCGCCTATGCGATCTATGCCGGGACCAACACGATTCCGGATGTCGCGACCGTGCGCCAGGTACTGCCGAAGTTCGAGGCGACGAGAGTCGAGGGCACCGGCCACTTCGTGATGATGGAGAAGCCGGCGGAGTTCAACGCGCTGCTCACGGCGTACCTGCAGAAGGTGAACTTCTGATGCGTGTGATGCGTGTGATGCGCGTGCTCGGTGCGAGTCTCGTCCTGTCGGCGGTCATTGTTGCCGGCGTCAATACGCTGCAGGCGCAGGCCGCCCGCCGCGCGGCGGGCGCCTGCGATCGCGGCTGCCTGCTCGGAATACTCGACACATATCTGAAGGCGGTGATCGCGCACGATCCGTCGAAAGCGCCGCTGGTCATCGGCTTCCGCACCACCGAGAACGCGATCAACGTGCGTCCGGGTCAGGGCATGTGGAAGACGATGACCGGGTTCGGGCCCGTGCAGCGCCGCTTCGCCGATCCGGTCACGGGGCAGGTGGCCTTCTACGGGTTGGTGACCGAGGGCAGCGAGCCCGCGCTCGTGACCGTGCGGCTGCGCGTCGAGAATCGCACGCTGACCGAGGCCGAGTGGTACATCGCGCGCGCCACCGACCCCGGGCTGAACGGGCCGCGGCGTGCCGGCGGTCCGCCGGCGAACAGCTTCAACCCGGAGTATCTGACCGCGAACCCGCCGCCGGATCGTACTGTCCCCGCGGCGAAGCGGTTGACGCGTGACGATCTCGAGCGGATCGTCACCAGCTACTTCGATGCGATCACGTCACACGACGGATCCGTGGCGCTGACACATCCGGGATGCGGACGCGTCGAAAACGGATCGCCGACGCCGGCAGGCGCGTTCCTGCCGGCACTCCCGCGCGCGGGCCGGCCGGGCGGTGCCAATCCGGGCCGCGCCGGGGCGCCGAATGCGCAAGCCAATCCGGCAGCAAACGACTGCGTCGCCAACCTGCAGAACTTCACGGCGCAGATGGTCGTGGCGCGGCGGATTCCGTTGATCGACGAGCAGGCCCAGGCGGTGCTCGCGCTGGCGCTGTTCGTGCGCCGCGCCGGTACAGCGACGCCGCGCAACGTCTTCAGCGAGTGGTTCTTCATCGACGACCAGCGGATCCGCACGATCTACACGGCGATGTTCTATCCGCCGCCCGATCTCGCGGTACCGAACTGGCCGCCCTACTGGGGCAACTGGCCGCTGCCCGAGCGCTTCGTCCCGCTGCCGACCGGTCAGCCGGCCGGGCGGCCGTAGGGCGCATCTGGCTTTACAGATGCGCCGATACGGCCGGTCTACAAAGCAAGACCGGCCCTACAGGTACGTGTAGGGCGCATCTTGCTTTATAGATGCGCCAGCCGGCGCCGCTCGGTTATCCGGACGCTCGTACGTGTGCGTGACCGTACGTTTGTTGTTGCCGCCGCCCACGCCCTGGATCGTCGTCGTCACGCGCAACTGCAGGCCGTCCGTGATCGCTTCGTAGCGCTGTTCGGCTTTCAGCCCGTTCTCGACTTCCACCTCCGACACGAGCGCGTTGCCGTCCCAGCGTGACTTGCGTGTGAGCTTGACGAGGCCGTTGGCGGCCCGCTGATCGACTTTCTTGTTCGAGGTCTCGAACGAGTGCTCGACGCCATCGGCGTCGGTCATGTTGACCTCGGATTCATGGACGACCACGGTGATCTGCTTCTGTGCATCCGTCAGGGATCGCATGAAGTCGGCCATTGCCTGCGGATTGTCACCACCGCCGCGCTCGGCCCGTCCGCCGCCCCGCCCGCCGCCACCACCGAAGCCGCCGAAGCCTCCGCCGCCGCCACCCCCACCGCGCCCACCGCGCCGGCCGCTGCCACCGAACCCGCCGCGTCGTCCGCCCTCACGCGTGCCTTCAGGCAGGCTGCCCTGGTACGGCGTGCTCTCGGGGACGAGCACCCACACACCCGCGAGCGCATCGTGACCCTGTTGTGCGATCAGGGGAGTTGTGGGCAGGAGTGCGAGAGAAGTGATCAGGAGACAAGCGATCCGCGTCCGCATCATCAGACCTCGGATCCATTGTCCGGCCGACGACGAGGCTGTTGTCGGCTGTCACACAGAATTCACGTCTGTACCAACTGCCTCAGGTCCCTGTAGGGCGCATCTTGGTTTATGGATGCGCCAACCGACCTACTTGATCGATCCGAAGAACAAGCCGTCTGGCGTCATCGGTGTCTGGAACTGTTTCACCAGCTTCAGTGTGTTCGGATCGAGCTCGCTGACGGTGCCTGAATACGCCGTGATGTAGACGCGACCGTTGACCGGGCTCACCTGAATACCGCCTGTTCCCTGGCCGAGCGGGTCCGACGATGTGGCGATGATCTGGTGCGTGCTGGTATCCACCTTCCACACGCGAATGCCGGCCGGCGTCGCACCGCGCGGCGCGTTGCCCATGTCGTAGAGCGCCTTGCCATCAGGGCTGAAGCGGGCGACGAACGGCGAGCCTTCGAGCGGCACGTCGAAATCGAGCTGATAGTCGGAGGTGCGGAAGAACGCGATCTTCCGTGTCTGGCCGACGCTGGTGACGAACCACTTGTCGTCGGGACTGACGGTCATGCGCTGGTTGCCGCCGCCGGTGCTCACCTGCGTGACGAGCTTCTTCCCGGGGACGTCGATCACCGAGACCGTACCGGCGCTGACGTTCGACGTGAACATCTTCTTCCCATCTTTGGTCATCGCAAAGAAATGCGTGGACATCGATCCGGTCGGCAGTGTCGCGACGATCTTCCGCGCCTTCGGATCGATCTGCAGGATCGATTCCTTCAGCTCCGACGTCACGTAGAGCATCCCGTCGGGCCCTTCCTCCGGGAAGTGCGGGCGCTTGTAATCGCCGGTATCGAGCGTCGCCTCGATGGAGCAGTCGGCGGTGCTGATGAAGTGAATCTCGTGCTCGTCAGGTCCGGGCTGGCCGATGTTCACCGGGCTGTAGACCGGAACGTAGACGGTGCGGCCATCGCGCGAAAACGCCGCTTCATGCGGTGCCGGCTTCATCGTCTGGCGGCAGATTTCGGCGTCGGTGTCGGCGTCGTAGAGCACGATGCCGGGCAGCCCCTTGCTGACCACCACCAGCAGGTTCTTGTGCGACGCGGGCGCCTGCGCGCCAATCGGCACGGATACGCTCAGCGCCGCCATGGCGGCGACGCTCGCCGCGCGACTCAGTCGAGACATCAGGGTCCTCCGCGTCAAAGCATCTTCGCCGCAGCAGGCGCTGTCAAACCAGAACGGTACGGGCTTCGTGGTTCACGGGTGCTCAGGGGCGTGGAACCGGCGAACCTCATTCGTTCGCCGTGCTAGGATCCGCTCCTTCACGAGAGGAGACGACATGGTGCATCTCGACGCGGACCTGGCTGTGACTCTCGAAGACGATCGTCCCGGCACGCTGGCAAAGGCGCTCGGCGCCGTCAGCGCGGCCGGTATCAACATCGACGGCTACGCTGAAATCGGCGGCGTGGTGCACATCCTGTCCGAGGATCTCCGCAGCACGCACGAGTGCCTGCAGCGCACCGGCTTCCGCATCCTCCAGGAAACGCAGGTGGTGCTGGTCTCGGTCGAAGACGAGCCCGGCGCGGCCGCGGGCATCTTTCAGCGGCTGGCCGAAGCGCACATCAACATCAAGTACAGCTATCTCGCGACCGGCAACCGGCTGGTGGTTGCGGCCGACAATCCGCAGGCCGTCATCAATGTCCTGTCGCCGCCGCGCGCCAAGAGCGCGTAGTTGCGATCATCCTTTTCGTCGGCCGAGGCGGACGACGATGTCGTATTCCGCTTTGGTGACGGGTTGGACCGAGAGCCGGCTGCCTTTCTGCGTGACGACCATTTTCTCGAGACCCTTCGTCTTCTTGAGTGTCTCGAGCGGTACGACCTCTGGGAAGCGTTCGACGAACGCGATGTCGACGAGATACCACAGCGGCTTCTCAGGCGTGCTCGCCGCATCGAAGTACTTGTGCCCCTTCTTCCAGGCGAAGGCGTCGGGATAGCCGGCGCGGGCGATCCGTGCCAGGCCGGTCACGCCAGACGGATCCGCGTTCGACGCGTAGAAGAGCACCGGATCGCCGACCTGCATCTGGTCGCGCATGAAATTGCGCGCCTGATAGTTCCGCACGCCTTCCCATGTCGTCGTCCGGTCGCGCTCGAGATCGGCGATGGTATAGGCGGACGGCTCGCATTTCATCAACCAGTAGCGTTGTGGCATCACGACTCCCGTGATCGGTAATATGTCACGCGTTCACCACGTAGAGGAGTCCCATGGTCCTGACCAAATCGGAACTGATCGCATCGCTTCAGAACGAAGTCCGCATCCTCGTCCACCTGGCCGGCAAAGTCGAACCGGAGATGCGCGATTACCGGCCGACGCCAAAGCAGCGCAGCGCCTTCGAGCTGCTCAAGTATCTGACCTTCATGGGACCGCAACTGGTGAAGGCCGCGAAGCAGGGCGGCTTCGATCGCGAGGCGTTCATCGCCGCACAGGCGCAGGCCGAGCCGCGCACCTGGGATCAGACCATCGCGGCACTGGCGAAGCAGGCCGACGAGTACCGCGAGCTGCTCGAGCCGTGGACCGACGCTGACCTGCGCGCGGAAATCGACATGTTCGGTCGCGGCAACGCGTCGAAAGGTTCGTTCCTCGTGAACCTGGTGCTCGCCGGTCATGCGGCGTACCGGACTCAGTTGTTTTGCTATCTGAAGGCGTGCGGCCGCGACGAGCTCGGGACGATGAACCTGTGGGGTGGGATGGACGCGCCGGCACCGGCCGCCGCGCAAGCGTGATTTCTGGCGGGAGAGAAAAGATGAAACGACACGTTCTTCTCGGCTTGTGTGGTGCACTGCTCGGCGGCGTGACTGCCCTCGCGCAGGGGCCGCTGCTCCCGCCGGGAGCCAGTCCGCAGGCGACACAGGATCCCGGCTACGCGGCACTGATCGCGATGTGCAAGACGCCGCCGGCGACGGGCGCACGGCCCGGAGGTGGTGGCCGGCCCGGTGGTGCGGCGGCTGGTGGAAATCGCGCCGGTGCGGGCGCGCGTCCCGGAGGCGCCGCTCCCGCCCAGGCGCCGGCGGCGTTTCCGCCGAAGCCGGCGGACTACACGGTCACCGCCATTCCCGGTGTCATCGCCGGCGGGCAGAAGTGGACGAAGGTCTGGGAGGTCAGCGGCAACAACGCCGACGGCGTGCTGTCGGAAAAGAAGGATGGCGGCGACCTGCTGATCGCGCAGAACCACAATAGCGCCGTGGTGAAGCTCGATAAGAACGGCAAAGCGTCCACGGCCTACAAGGACACGCACACCGGCGGCGCCCTCTCGATGAACTCGAAGGGGCAGCTCTTCATCGTCGAGCGCGGGTTGCATTCCAACGTGACGCAACTGGCGCCGAAGCGTCAGGTCCTTGCCGACAAGCTTCCGAACGGCGATCCGCTCGATTGCCTCGGCGGCGTCATCAACGACCTCACCGCCGACAGCAGGGGCGGCGTGTACTTCACGATGGGCGGGTTGTTCTACGCGAGTCCGAACGGCGTGGTCACGCGCTATGGCGAAGGACTCAACACCAACGGGGTGATCCTCAGCCCGGACGAAAAGACGCTCTACGTGACCAACGGTGCGTTCGGCGGCCCGGGTACGATTGCCGCCTTCGACGTGAAGGACGATGGCTCGCTCGCGAATCAGCGGGAATTCGTGCGCCTGCCGGCGGGTGGCGGTGATGGCCTGACCGTCGACTCGGAAGGGCGCCTCTACGTCACCGCCGGCCCGAACCTGGTTGTCGTCGACAAGGGCGGCAAGGTGCTCGGGAGCATTCCCGCGCCGTACGGTCTGATCTCGGCCGCGTTCGCCGGCAAGGACAAGAAAACGGTGTATGCGGTCGTCAGCCTGAGCGACTCGACGCGCCTGCAGCACGCGTTCGTATATTCGATCCCGATGCTGGCCCAGGGTTACAAGGGGCGAGCGAAATAACCGTGTAGCGCCTGCTTCAGCCGGTCCGCGACGCGGCGCGGACCTTGACACGCCGCGCCGCCGGCCTAGAATTCGCGCGGGAGGTCTTCATGACCGCGCGCATTATTGGCCTCGTCGCTTCGGCGGCTGCCCTCGCTCTCGGTCCCCTGGGCGTCCACGTCGCGACGCAGACGTACTCCACGCCGCCGCCGCTCATCATCACCGCCTTCGGCGAACATCCTGTTCCGGCGTACAAAGCGCCGAGGACACCGTGGGGAGAACCGGACCTGCAGGGCACCTGGTCCAGCGACGACACCGATGGCATACCGATGGCGCGTCCCCGAGCCGGCGGACGCGGCGGACGTGGCGGCGGCGCCGCCGCGACCGCGCCGGCGACCGGTCTGTATCGCAGCGACGCCGACATGGCGCAGCGCCAGGCGCAGTTGACGGCGGCGGCCAGACGTGCGGAGACCGATGCGACCAGTTCGTTCCGTTTCGACTTCGGCCGACGCGCGTTTCCCCAGACGTCGCTGATCGTCGATCCGGCAGACGGACAGATGCCGGCCTACACCGACGAGGGTCGCAAGCGGCCGATGCCGCGCGGCACCTACGGCAATGGCCCGCTCAACTGGACGACCGACTTCTCGCTCTACGAGCGCTGCATCACCCGCGGCATCATCGGATCATCGGTGCGCGTGATTTACGGCAACGGCCAGCGCATTCAGCAGGCGCCCGGCGTGGTCGCGCTGTCCTACGAGATGGTGCACGACACGCGCATCATCTACACCGACGGCCGGCCGCATCTCGCGCAGCCGATTCGCCAGTATCTCGGTGACGCCCGCGGCCACTGGGAAGGTGACGAGCTCGTCGTCGAAACGACGAACCTGACGGATCAGACCGCCATCGGGCTGAACGGGAACGGCAATCGTGACAGCACGCAGATGAAGCTGACCGAGCGCTTCAAGCGCATCGCGCCGGACATCGTCCAGTACCAGGTGACCGTGGACGATCCTGTCACGTATGTGCGGCCGTTCACCCTTTCGTACCCGTTGACGCCGCTCGACGGCGGGGAACTGCTGGCGTACGAGTGTCACGAGGGGAACATGGCGCTGCGGCAGGCGCTTGGCGCCGAGCGCGCCGAAGACAGGGCGGTTGAAGAGGATCGGAAGAGGGGCATCAACCGCCCGCGCCGGCCAATTCAGGACGGCCTTGGCGTTGGTGGTCAGCCGACGGGCCCCGGCGGTGGCGGCGGTCTTGGTGGCGGGCGCGCCGGTGGCGCACCACCGGCGGGACAGTAGACGTGACGATCTGGAGGAGTACGGTCGCCACGCTGGCCGCAGGGATCAGCGTTGCATCGGTCGTCGCGACGGCAGCGCAGAAACCGGCGCCGGCTGCCGCCCCGCCGATCGCACTGCGCGTCACCTGCGAAGGCGTCGAACAGCCGACGTCGAAGCTCCAGGTTCATGTGATGAACTCGAGCAGCCGCGAGACCGCGATCCGCCTTGGCTTCACTCCCGGCGCGCAGACACACGTCGTCGACGCGATCAACATCATCGCCATCCGGCCAGCCACCGGAGCGGACGAAGATTTTCTCTACGTAAATCCGAAATACGCGGCGTTCACCGGCACGCGCGCGCCGTGGATCGTTCCGCTGGCGGCGGGCGCGAGCTACGACGTCGAACTGCCGGTGAAGGATTTCATCTCGCGCATGAACTACGTCCCGCTCGATCCGGCGGTCGCCGGCGGTGCCCGTCTCGTGCTCGACGCGCGCGCCGCGGCGAAGCAGCCAGGGCGGGCGTGGATCGGAACGGTCGACGCCGTGATCGAGCCGTGCGTGTAGGGATAGGCCTTCGGCCTCTACGGTGTGATGGGACTGATCAACGCATCGCCGGCCATGCTCTCCGGCGACAGATTGTTCTCCTGGCACACGTATTCGAACAGCTCCGATCCCTTCTGCCAGCCGAGCGTGTAGCCGCTGGTCCAGGGCGCGGTGTACGCACCGGGATCGTCGATCGTGACTTCGTAATTGAGAGTGTTGAAATCGGTCCGCGTCAGCTTCTCGGTCAAGTGGAGTTGACTCGTATGCGGCAGGCCATCGCGGTTCATCCAGAAGCCTTCATTGAAGCCGACGCTGTCGATCACCAGCGTGTCGCCTTCCCAGTGGCCGACGGAGTGACCGAAGTAGCTCGGTTGCAGGTTCTTCGGATGCGGCCGGCCGTCCATGTAGATCGTCCGGTAGCTCATCGCGTTCGAGATGTTGAACACGTAGATGCGCTGCAGCGCCGGCAGGTCGACGATCTCGAGCCCATACGGCGACATGAACTGTCGCGGCCCGCCCGACGGCTTGCAGCGCGTATAGGGCTCGCTGGCGAGCGCGGTCTTATGGCGCTCGTTGGTCAGCGCCAGGGCCCAGGGCTGGAGCGGCACCTGGTCGATACTGATCCGCGCCGAGCGTGTGGCAGCGGCCTGATAGGAATTCGGATTGACGACCAGATGCTCGTTGCGGCGTTCCCACACGCCAGTCTGACCGGGGGGCGGTCCGAAACTGATGTGACCGTCGGGCGACCGCGGCGCCGGAGCTGGAGCACTCGGGGCAGAGCCCTGCGCGAGTGCTGTGCCCGCGGCGAGCACGATGGCCGCCAGGGCGAGAGGATACCGTCGCACGGGCGCAAGGATACCGTGGAACCGGCCGTGGCGCGGCACTCGTAATCCTTCACCGCTCCCATGCTCGACGTCACGCATCTGCAGAAGCGCTACGGCACCATCACCGCCGTCGAAGTGTCGTTCACGCCGCAACGCGGCGCCGGGCGCCTCGAGCCGATCGAGCCGGCGCGCCAGCAGGCCCAATCGCCAGCCGCCTCTGTTCAATTCGCGGGTGAGCGCTTCACCGATACCCGATGACGCACCGATGATGACGGCCGTGCGGCCGAAAGCCTGGTTCATATGACGTGCAGCCAACCGCCTACCGCCAGCCGCCAGCCATGTGTAATATCACGGCGCGAGAGGTACCGTTCTTGCCCTCGGGCCGCATATGACGATGACAACTGTTCGCGACTGGGGACACTATTCTGATCCGCGCAGCGATCTACGGCGGGTCTCGTCGAAGGTTCTGGCGAAGGCGGGTATCGCTGCGATGACGCTCCTGATGATCGGCGTCACCGCGGCGCCGGCGCTGGCGCAGCGCGGCCGCGACAACGACGACCGCGTGTGCTTCTACAAGGACGCGCAGTATCAGGGCCAGTCCCGCTGCTATCGGCCCGGAGACGAACTGGCCGACCTGCGCGATCAGCGCAACGAGATTTCCTCGATTCGCGTCTTCGGCCGGGCCCGCGTCGTCGTCTACGACGAACGCGAGTTCGCCGGTACGTCCGACGAATTCGACATGGACGTGCCCGATCTGTCGCTCCGGAAC
>DATJEU010000018.1:0-42667 GCA_035496255.1 Vicinamibacterales bacterium | reverse complement strand
TGCGCTGTTCAAGGAGACCCTCCATGCGTCGCATCTTGTGGTCTGCGATCGTCATCGGCCTGGTGCTACTGCTTCCGTCAATGACCGCCGCGCAAGGGGCGCTCGCACGCGGCACGCTCACAGGCACTGTTCGTGATGCATCAGGTTCAGTGCTGCCCGGCGTGACCGTCGAAGCCGCGAGCCCGACCGTTCTCGAAAAACGCACCGTCGTTACCGACGGCGCGGGCGTCTATCGCATCGTCAATCTCGATCCCGGAACGTACACGCTCACGTTCACGCTCGAGGGCTTCAGCCAGGTCAAGCGTACCGACATCGATTTGATCGGTTCGGCGACGGTCGCGATTCCGATCGACATGAAGGTCGGCAGCCTGCAGGAAACCGTCGTCGTCACCGGCGAGAGCCCGACGGTGGATGTCCAGTCGACGAGACGCGAAGCCGTCATCGAAGGCGATGTGGTCAATACGCTGCCAGGCACCCGCTCGATGGGATCGCTGATCACGATGATTCCCGGAGTGGAGACGACCGGTGCGGCGCTTGATCCGTCGCCGCAGCTGGTCTTCATGAACGCCAGGGGCGGGCCCTCAGGCGAGGGACGATTCAACGTGAACGGCATGCCTGTCGCCAATGCCTTTGCCGGTGGCGGTGGGTCATCGCTGGTCTACGACACCGTGAACGCCGACGAAATCGCCTTCACCGTCGCCGGCGGTATGGGCGAGACCGACGTGGGCGGACCGGTGCTGAACATCATTCCCCGGTCGGGCAGCAACACCTTCCAGGGTCAGGCGTTCACGAATTTCTCGAACGACAGCCTGCGTGGCAACAACCTCACCCCGGAGTTGATGGCGCCCACACCAGGACCGAATCTCCGCGAGACGCCAGGCGTCATCAAGGGCTACGACGCCAACGTGTCGTACGGCGGACCGATCGTGCGCAATCGCCTGTGGTTCTACGGGAGTTACCGCAAACTGAATACCGAAACCGCCGTCGAGGGCATCGTCGGAAACCAGAATGCATTCGATCTCTCGAGGTGGGACTGGGCGGCGGATCCCAGCCTGACGTCCCGTCGGTCGGCAGGACGCTCGATCTACATCGGGCGCATGTCGGCTCAACCAGCGCAAAAGCATCGAGTCACCGTCAACTGGGAGCACCAGGTCCGTTGCGACGGGTCTCCACTCAAGATCGACACGGACGGCTGTCACACGCGCGGCGATGACTGGGTGGCGGCCGGCACCGCCACGTCGTCACCGGAGGCCAGCCTCGCGTATCTGAACGTCCCATATACGGTGGTGCAGGGGCGCTGGACGAATCCGGCGACGACGCGGCTGATGTTCGAGGCCGGCGGCACGTACTACTCGTATGTCCATGCGGGCGGGTTTCTGTCGCTGCCGCCAGACGGGATCTTCGACATCGGCGTGACAGAGCTCTCCACGGCGATCAACCCCGCGACAGGGACGCCGTATGCCCCACGCGCGAACTACGTCTACCGCGCGTTGTCTGAGTACCGACGGGATACGGCCAGCCCGAACAACTGGAACGCGGCGATGTCCTATGTGACGGGATCCCACAGCATGAAGGTTGGTTATCAGGGCGCCTTTCAGGCGGCGAGCACGATTCGTCATGCCAACCCTTCGCTGCTGTCCTACAACTTCAATCGGGGCGTGCCCGCCGCGTTCACTGTCCGTATCCCCGAATGGGGATCCGCCGACCGGACGTGGAGCGAGTCCGCGTTCGTTCAGGACACCTGGACCCGAGGCCGCCTGACTGTCCAGGGCGCCCTGCGCTATGACCGGGCATGGAGCTACAGCCCGGCAGGACTCAGTGGCACCAATGTCGCCGCGCCGCAGCTTGGGCTCAGCGCGATCACATTCCCGCGAACGCCCAGCGTCGACGCGTTCAACGACATCACGCCGCGATTCGGCGCGGCGTATGACGTCTTCGGGACCGGCAAGACTGCGCTCAAGTTCAGCGCCGGCCGGTATCTCGGTGCGGCGACCAACGGACTGCAGTACACAAGCAACAATCCCGCAAACCGCATCGTCAATTCTGTCAGCCGAAACTGGACCGACTCTGACAACGACAAGGTGGTCGACTGCGACCTCTCTATCCTGACCTTGAACGGCGAGTGTGCCGCGCTCACCGGCAACGACCTGAATTTCGGCGCGACCTCAGGCAACATCACCCAGGTGAACCAGGACACGCTCCGGGGTTGGGGTGCGCGCGACTACGACTGGCAGTGGAGCATCGAAGGGCAGCAGCAGGTGATCCCGCGCGTGTCGGTAGACATCGCGTACTCACGGCGTTCCTTCTACAGCTTCACGGTCACTGACAACTTGAATCTCGATCCGTCCCAGTACGACGCCTGGACGATCAACGCACCAGTCGATTCGCGGCTGCCGGGAGGTGGTGGCTATCCGATCACCCTGTATACGCCAACGGCAGCGGCGGCTGCGATCCCCGCCAGGAACTACGTCACGTGGGAGACCGACTTCGGATCCGCGCGCTCCAGCTACTGGCAGGGCGTCGATTTCACGGTCAACGGCCGGCTGCGTCAGGGCCTGACGCTGCAATTCGGGACGAATACCGGCCGGAAGATCGATGACCGCTGCGCGACGGTCGTCAAGATCGATAGCCCCGATCCACGCGACTGCCGGCTGTCGCCACCGTATCAGACGACCATTCGCGGGCTCGCGAGCTACACCATCCCCAAGGTCGATGTGCTCGTGAGCACGGCGGTCCGGTCGCAGCCGCCGCTGGGTCTCGTGGCGACGTGGAATGTGCCGAACAGCGTCGTGTCGCAGATCCTCGGGCGCGTCCCGCCCGGAGGCACTGCGGGAGGCACGACCAGGGTGGCCCTCCTCGACAACGACCACCGGCTGTACGCGGACAATCGCAGAACCGAAGTCGACATGCGCGTGGCCAAGATCTTCCGCATCGGCAAGAAGCGTCTCGACGTCGGCGTGGACGGCGAGAACCTGTTGAATACGAACTACGCGACGGCGTACGACAGTACCTATCAGTACAGCACCGGCAACACGTCAGCGGGCGGTACCTGGCACAACCCGACGGCGATCTACACACCGCGCGCCGCGCGACTGAACTTGACCGTAACTTTCTAAGCGGGATCGAGACTGTGTGATCCGTGGGCGCGCCGGCGATCCCGAACCCGGGACGCTGGCGTGCCCACACACGCGCGCGGTGCCGGTCGTTTTCGAGTCTCTGGAGTACCTGGGGCCTCGCGGCGACAGCGAGCAAATCGGAACCGGCTTGACGAGGCTGTCGCCGCGTCAACGGTGTCGATTTGACAGTTTTTTGTCGCGATCGACCATGGCCCTGCGTGACAATCCGACGGCTGGATCGAGGGTCTGTCGGAGGAGCCATGGTGCGAGTGTGGGCAGGCGTGCTACTGGCGATATTGGCCACGCCGTGTGCCGGCGCGGCGGCTGATGTCGCGATCGTCCGGGCGGCGGCCGCGGCCGATGGCGCCGCCGTGCGCGCGCTCGTCAAACAGGGCGCGGACGTCAACGCCCAGGGCAGTGACGGCGCGACGGCGCTGCTGTGGATCGCACGCACCCGGGATGTCGCGACCGCCGACGCGCTGCTCAAGGCGGGCGCCCGCGTGACGACCGCCAACGCGCTCGGCATCACGCCCGTGTACGTGGCGGCCGAGAACGGCAACGCGCCGATGCTGCGCCGTCTGCTCGACGCGGGTGCCGCCATCACCACGACCGACGCGTCGGGCGACACGATGTTGATGGCGGCGGTTCGTGCCGGGAACGCGGAGGCGGTGCAGCTCCTCCTCGATCGCGGCGCACCGGTCAACGCCGTTGAACCCCAGTATTCGTACACCGCGCTTATGTGGGCCGTCCGCGGCGAGACGCCCATCATGAAACTGCTGCTGGCCAAAGGCGCGACGATCGACGCGGCCACGCAGGTCGGCGAGAAGCCGGTGGTCAGGCCGCCCGGCACTGGCGGCGGTTCTCATGGCGTCGGGATTGTCCGCAGCGGCGTACCGCCCCAGGGCGAACAGCAGCCGACGCCAGGAGGCATGACGGCGTTGCTGCTGGCGTCACGGGACGGACATCTCGACGCGGTGAAGCTGCTGGTGGAAGCCGGCGCCGAGGTGGATCGCGCCGATCCCAACGGCATGACGCCGCTGCTGATGGCGCTGACCAACGGCCAGATTGCCGTGGCGAAATTCCTGCTCGAGCATGGCGCGGATCCGAAGCATGCCGACTGGTGGGGACGCGAGCCGCTCTGGGCCGCGGTCGACATCCGCAATCTCGCGGTGCGCAGCGGCGCACCGACGGACGACAACGGCATCGACCGCGCGGCCGCGCTCGACCTGATCACGGCGCTCCTCGATCGCGGCGTCGACGTCAACGCGCGCGTCCGCGAATTCCCGCCGATGCGCCGCTACCTGCTGCCACTCGCGTCGCTCGAGTGGGTCGACTTCACCGGGCAGACGGCGTTCATTCGTGCGGCGCAGGCGGGCGACGTCGCGGTGATGAAACTGCTGCTGGCCAAGGGGGCGGACCCGAAGATCACGACCTTCAACGGCACGACGGCCCTCATGGCCGCGGCCGGTGTCAACTGGGTGATTGGGGAGACGTTCAGCGAATCGCCACGCTCATGGATCGACGCGGTGCAACTCTGTCTCGATCAGGACCTGGACGTGAATGCCGTGAATGCCATGGGGCTGCAGGCGGTGCACGGTGCGGCCAACCGTGGTTCAGACGACATCATCGAACTGCTCGCCAGGCACGGCGCCCAGCTTGATCGCCCCGATAAGGAAGGCCGCACGCCGTACGCGTGGGCGCAGGGCGTGTTCCTGGCCACCAACTCGCCGGTGGCAAAACCGTCGACGCTGATGTTGCTCGACAAGCTGACCGACGGCGCGGCATCGAAGGCGGCGGCATCGGCGGCTGCGCCTGCCGGCACGGAGGTGCGCCAGTGAAGTCACTGCTGGCGGCAGCAACCGTCGCGTTGACCATGACGATCGTCGTCACGCTGAACGGCGCGCAGTCGACGCCGTCGCCGTCGCCGCGTCCCGTGCCCGCGACGCGGAGTCGGGTGGCACCACCCCGCGTGCCGCAGGCGGTTCGCGCGGCGGCGGTCCCCGTTCCGGATGCCGCGTTCGTCAAGCAATACTGCCTCGGCTGCCACAACACGCGCGCGAAGATCGGGAACCTCTCACTCGAGGAACTGGATCCGTCGGACGTCTCAGGGCACGTGGACGTCTGGGAAAAAGTGGTGCGGAAGATCCGCACCGGCATGATGCCGCCGGAAGCGGCGCCGAAGCCGTCTGCCGCCGGACGCGAGACATTCGTCTCGGCACTCGAAGGGCAGCTCGATCGCGCGGCGCTGGCCCACCCGGATCCGGGCATGCCGGCGTTGCACCGGTTGAACCGGGCCGAATACGCGAACGCGATTCGTGACCTGCTCGCGGTCGACGTCGATGTGACGGCGCTGCTTCCACCGGACGACTCCGCGGCCGGTTTCGACAACAACGCTGATGTCCTTGGTGTCTCGCCGGCGCATATCGAGGCCTACGCGTCGGCCGCGGCGACGATCAGTCGCATCGCGGTCGGCGACCCGTCGATTGGCCTCGATCGCGTGACCTACCGGATGCCGGCTGACGTGATTCAGGACGTGCACTTCGAGGGGCAGCCGCTCGGGACGCGCGGCGGCCTGATTGTTCACCATACGTTCCCTCTGGATGCGGAGTACGACCTGGAGATCGGCGCCGGAGGTGGTGGTCGCGGTCTTGGCGCCGCCCGCGGCACACTGGTGCGAGGGGGCGGTCCAGGCGCAGCCGACGATCGCTTCGTCACGCTCGACGGGGAACGGATCACGCTGGCACCGCGCGGCGCCACGCGGCTCAAGGTGACCGCCGGTCCGCATACGATCACTGCGGCGATGGCGATCCGATCGCGGGTCACCGGTGTCGACACGGTGTTCGACGCCCCGACGCGTGCCGGCGGGATCTCGCAGTTGACGATCGTCGGACCGTTCAACGCGACGGGTCCGGGTGATTCGCCCAGCCGCCGGCTGGTGATGACGTGCCGGCCGGCATCGGCGGCCGACGAAGCGCGCTGCGCCCGCGTCATTCTCAACGCCTTGGCGTCGCGCGCATATCGGCGTCCCGTGGCCGCGGCCGGACCGGAGATGGCGACGCTGCTCGAGTTCTACGACGCCGGACGTGCGCGGGGGACCTTCGACGCCGGCATTCAACGCGCCGTCGCGCGCGTGCTCGTCGACCCGCAGTTCCTGTTCCGCTTCGAGCGCGAGCCGGCCAACGTCGCCCCGGGTGCGCCGTTCCGCCTCGGCGACCTCGAGCTCGCCTCGCGGCTGTCGTTCTTCCTCTGGAGCAGCATTCCGGACGAGCCGTTGATGGCGGATGCGCGCCGGGGTGTGCTCAAGGATCCGGCGATACTCGAGAAGCAGGTTCGACGGATGCTCGCCGATCCGAAAGCGGACGCGCTGGTCAGCAATTTCGCGGGGCAGTGGCTGCAGCTCCGCGAGCTGCGCAACTCGCGCCCCGACTCGCCGGACTGGGACGGCAATCTGCGCCAGTCCTTCGAGCGCGAAACCGAAATGTTCTTCCAGGCGGTGATGCGCGAGGACCGCAGCGTCATCGACCTGCTCGACGCCGATTTCACGTTTGTCGACGAACGGCTCGCGCGTCATTACGGCATCCCCGATGTGCACGATTCCCGCATGCGCCGCGTCACCCTCGCCGCCAGCGATCCGCGCCGGGGGTTGCTCGGACAGGGCAGCGTGCTGACGGTGACCTCCGCGGCCAATCGCACGTCGCCGGTCACGCGCGGCAAGTGGGTGCTGGAGAACGTGCTGGGCGTGCCGCCGCCCAATCCGCCGCCGGGTGTCGAGACGAATCTGGAGAAGGATGCCGCCCAGGTGAAGGTCACGTCGCTCCGGCAGCGGATGGAACTGCACCGATCGAGCCCCGTCTGCGCGTCGTGTCACCGGCTGATGGATCCGATCGGCTTCTCGCTCGAGAACTTCGACAACACCGGCAAATGGCGCACGCTCGACGGCAAGACCCCGATCGACGCCAGCGGTCAGCTGGCCGACGGGACGACGTTGAATGGTCCGGCGACGCTGCGGCAGGCGCTGCTGCAGAAGTCGGACGTCTTTGCCGGCGTCTTTGCCGAGCGGTTGCTCACGTATGCGATCGGTCGCGGCCTGCGGCCGCAGGACATGCCGGCCGTCCGGACGATCACGCGCGCGGCTGCGAAGAACAAGTACCGCTTCTCGTCGTTCCTGCTCGGCGTCGTCAAGAGCGCGCCATTCCAGATGAAGACCAAGGCCATCGCGGCCGCAGAGGCCAAGACGGAGTAACCGCATGTTCATCACGAAGAAGCATCTGTCCCGACGCACGTTCCTGCACGGCATCGGCGCGACCGTCGCCCTGCCGCTGCTCGACTCGATGGTCGGAGCGCAGACGCCGCTGCGCCGGAGCGCCGCCGCGCCGAAAACACGCTTCGTCGCCTTCTACATTCCGCATGGCGCGACGATGGACAAGTGGACACCGGCGAAGGAGGGTACCGGCTTCGAGTTCACGGAGATCCTGAAGCCGCTCGAACCTTTCCGCGATCGCCTCAACATCGTCAGCGGACTGGCGCACCCGTACGTCGCCGGCGCCGGCGGCGCTGACGTGTCGGCTGGCGCGAACCACACGCGCGCCGCCGCGGTGTTCCTGACGGGCGCCGTACCCGAGCGGGGCGCGCAGGCCCACCTGGGCGTGTCGGCCGACCAGGTGGCGGCGATGCAGGTGGGGCAGGAGACGCCGCTGCCGTCGCTGGAGCTTTCGATCGAGGAGTCCGTGCTGGCCTGCGAAGCGGCGTTCAGCTGCGCCTATCGCAATTCGATTTCGTGGAAGTCCGCGACCGAGCCGCTGCCGATGTACAGCAACCCGCGGCTGGTGTTCGAACGGTTGTTCGGCGTCGGCGCCACCGACGACGAGCGGCGCGCGCGGCGCGAGGAATCCCGCAGCCTGCTCGACTCCGTCAGCGGCCAGATTGCGTCGCTGCAGAAGGATCTGCCCGCGTCAGACCGCCTCCGGCTGTCGCAGTACCTCGAGGACGTGCGTGAAATCGAGCGGCGCATCCAGCGCGCCGAAGCGGCGGCCAGCACGGACGTGGCGCTGCCTGAATTGCCGGTGGGGGTACCGTCGACATTCCAGGAACACGTCAAGCTGATGATGGATCTGCAGGTGATTGCACTGCAGGCCGACATCACGCGCGTGTCGACGCTGATGATTGCGCGCGAGCTGAGCGGCGCCGTGTTCCCGGAAACCAGCATTCGCGACCCGTTCCACAACCTCTCACATCACTCGAACGATCGCGGCAACATGGATCGGTTCGCCCAGCTGAATACCTATCACGTCACGAAGCTTGCGTACTTCATCGACAGGCTGAAAGGTGTCAACGACGGTGACGGCACGCTGCTCGATCACTCGCTCGTGCTGTACGGCAGCTCGCTCAGCGACGGTAATCAGCACAACTTCAGTCCGCTGCCGATCGTGCTCGCCGGTGGCGCCTCCGGCAAGGTGAAGGGCGGCCGGCACCTGGCGTTCCCGAAGGACACGCACATGTCGAACCTGCTGGTGGCCATGCTGAACACGCTCGACGCGCGCGTCGAGAAATTCGGGGACAGCACCGGCGCGGTGAGCCTGTGAGTGGCGTCAACGACGCAGGGCCAGCCATGGTGACCCGGCGACGCGCCGCCTTCGTCGGCGTGGTCTGCGTCGCGCTGGCGGTCGCCGCGCTGAGTGCACAGGTACCAGGCGGGCGCGGTGGCCCGGCCTCCATGACCCTGCCGCTCGCGAATCTCGGTCTCGAGCATCTCGATATCGTCGTTCCCGACACCGCCGCATCCGCGAAGTTCTACATGCGGATCTTCAAGGCGCCGCTGCACCAGCAGCCCGTGCGCGACACGCTGCGCTATTTCGTCGTGCTGGGCGACGTGCCGGCCGATCGTCAAGTCGGCTACGTGGCGATTGGCGCGGCCAACGATCGCCCGGCGGCAATCGGGCATTACTGCGTCCTGGCGGCCACGTACGGCGCGCAGGCGTTCTCGGCCGCGCTCGAAGCCGCCGGTCAGCCCTCGAAGCCGACGGCCGCCGGGCCGATCGGGATGTGGCCGGATCCTGACGGCCTTGAACTGCAGTTGTTCCAACCACCGGCAGGCCTGGTTGCCGCGGCGGTCCCGTCGACGCTCGAGACGCAGAAGGACGGCTTCATCGTCCCGCGCGGCGTCGATCATGTGATGCTGCAGGTGCCGAGCCTGGAGAAGTCGCTGCCGTACTACCGCGCACTGTATGGGACGGCCGCCGAGCGGGCGAAGGACAGGAACGGCCGCGTGTGGTTCGAGTTCCCGAAGAACACGCGCATCGCACTCGAACCGACCGCCGGCAAGCCGGCGATCTCGCACTACGCGATCAAGGTCGCGCCGTTCGATCGTGCCGCGTTGGCGACGCGGCTGGCCGAAGCGGGTTCGGCGGTCATGCCATCTCCCGACGAACCCGACGTGGTGCGTTTCAAGGACAAGGACGGCATCACCGTCGAACTGAAGGTCGCGGAGTAACCGACCTCGTAATACGAATGCGTCCTGCTCAGTTCCGGCCAGGCGCAGCACCGCGGCCGGCTCCGCGGCCGCGCGGGGGCGGTGGCCCCTCGACCTGCTGACGCCGCAGCTCGTTGAGGAAGGCCGTTTCCTGGATGGTGACTTCGTCCTTGAATCCCTGCGGATCGATGTAAGGATTGGGGCCGCCAGGTTTCAGTTTCCCGAATTTGTCCGCCAGTCCGAACATCCCCGGGTGCGATCCGAGCGGCACGTCGACGTGCGCGCCCTTTAGATACGCGAAGCTTTGCTTGTACTGGGCGACCAGCGCCGGATTGCCCACGAGGTTCGTGCCCGGATTCACACCGACGCTCCCGATGATCAGGACGTCATACGACTTTCCCCCATCCTGCGCGGTCAGCGTCCAGGTCGTGCAGCCGGGCGTGTGCCCTGGCGTCCAATGCGCGGTCAGCGTGGTGTCGCCAATCTTTACTTCGCTGCCGTCGTGGAGCGACTCGTACATCGGCCTTGGAACCCCACCCGGTGAGCGCATGGCGAGCAACGGCGGAATGTCCTCGGCCATCGCCATGGCTGTGGCACCGGTCATCTGCACGACCAGGCCATCGCCTTCTTGATGATCCCCGTGCGAATGGCTGCCGAGGACGATCTTGATGTCGTTGAACTTGAAGCCGAGTTGCTCGACCGAGTCCTTGATCGTCGGGACGGTGCGCTCGTAGGCCGTGTCAATCAGGACGTGCCCGGCCGGTGTCGTCACGAGAAACGATGACAGGCTCTCGGTGCCGACGTAGTAGACGTTGCCGATGATCCGATGCGGCGGAAACGGCTTGTTCTGTTGCTCCGGACTCCCCACGTTGCGTTGAAACAGGTCCTGGATGGTGTAGACCCGCAGACCCGATTGGGCCGACATCCCGACGGCCGCGGTGATGACGATTGCCACGACGGTGAGTCGAAGACGCATAAAGCCTCCCTGCTGGCGAACGGAAGTGGCGGTCACGGACGTGGGCCGTAGTGCGGGGCCGGCTGCCCGAGTTCCAAGGCGCCGAGATCCGGCGCACTGCCGGCGAACCCGGTGGTGATCGTTGGCAGCTTCGTGCCGCGGTCAACGGCCGCAGACCCGGGCCGGAGCGCGAAGTCGAAGTCTTCGGCCTTGTAGACCTTCTGCACCCGGCTCCGGTCCTGCGCGTCCAGGCGTGGCACCTTGACGAATACGTCGTAGTCAACGGCCACGCTGTGCTGATCCTGCTTTGTGGCGGCACTGTAATCCGCAAGCGTGGCAAAGGCTCGCGCTTCGATCGTCCGTGGGGCGCCGGCAGCGCCACCCCGTCCCGCTCGTGCCCCGCCCCGCCCCGCTCCCGGGTTCCCGCCGGCCGGCGGAGCGCCACGACCCGTGGTCAGCTGCGTGTAATCGGCCGCGACCGTGAAGGGAGGCGAGTTCCACTGGAACGAATTGGCGGCACCAGGATTGGGACGGAAGCCGTTGTAATCCGAGGATGAGTAGTTCGTGTATGTGTTGACGCTGAAGATCGCCGGGCCGGAGTTCTCGCCGAGGATCAGGTTGTTGCGCCAATGCACGTTCGACGCGCCCTGGGCCGCGGTCTCCGAGAGGATCGTGTTGTTGTAGAACAGCACGCCGGCCGACCCGCCCGTCAGTCGCGTCGAGCCGCCGGGCAGGTGATACGCGATGTTGCGCACCCAATAGACCGGACCACCGACCGACGGCTGGTTGCAGAACGCGTGCGACGCCGAGTTGATCATCATGTTCCGCATGATGCGGACGTTGTGCATCCCGCCGTCTGCTTCGAACGGGTTGTCGTGAAAGTTGGTCATGTAGTTGTTGTAGAAATCGATCGCGACCGGGCGCCTGTCCCAATACGCCTTCGGGGGATAGGCTGGCCCGCCTTCCGCCGCTGATCCGTCCGGATTGCCGTAGGTCTCGATGTCGATCCCGTCGTGGAAGTTCGCCACGTAGTTGTAGGCGATGACGTGACCGGAACCGTAGACTTTCACGGCGACGTAGGAACCCATCACCGGCGGAAATTTCTGGCCGTCGACGCCGTTGAACGGCTGCCAGAAATTGCCCGACCAGCCGATCACGTGATCCGGATCGTGCCGGCCGATGAAGTAGTTGTCCGCAATGTAGAAGTTGTTCGAGCCGGAATAGTTCGTGAAGACGCCGGAGCCGACATTCTCGAACCGGCAGTGCTTCACCGTCAGTCCCTTCGCTCCCATCTGGAACTGGGTGCCGGCCAGAATCCCGTAGTCGGCGTTGCGGAACGTGATGCCTTCGAAATAGGTGTAGTCCGCGGCCTTGACGTCGAACAACGCGAAGTTGCCGGCGCCGTCGAAGATCACGTCGCCGTCGCCCGCGCTTTTGATGGCGATCGGCCGCTCCGGAGTGCCATCGGCGGTGAGGTAGTAGGTGCCGTCGAGCGGCACCGTGCGATTGACCGCCGCATCATTGGTGTACTCGAAGCGGTTGTACTTGTAGATACCGGCGTGGACCAGGATGACGTCGCCGGGCTTGACGCGGGGGCGTCCGGCCGTCGCCCAGTCGGTGCCCGCGCAGGTGAGGTTGTAGGCGCACATCAGTCCTTCGAACGATGGCTCCTGCTTCGTCCCCTTGAAGTTCGGCGGATAGACATGGAACGTCCGGCCATCGGCTGCCGGCTTTGGTTCCGCCCGCGTCCGGACTCGCACGATCTTCGTCCGCGCACCGACGACGCCGTCCGGGTCGGACGCCTGGAGACGTACGTCGTAGGGCGTATCGGGTTCGAGATCGAGCACGCTTCCCGCGAACATGTTCGGTGCGGTCACGTCCATCTGCTTGCCCTGGGTGATCCGCTCACCCTGGAGGCGCAACAGCGGCAACGCCTCCTGCCATGTCGTCGTTCCCTCGCGACGATAGGACACTGCGACCGCGGCGTTGCGATTGGCGTCACCGTCGATGAACCACTCGAAGCCGAGATTAATCAGGGTCGCGGGTTCGATGACGAAGTCGCGCAGCGTGAGCTGATTGGTCGCCGCCGTCCATGCGCGATCGCCGCTGCCGAGGGTCAGTGCCAGCACGAGTCCGAGCCACCACTTGGTCAACGCAACCTCCTTCGCCGGCGTCACCGGCCTCTCAAAAACAGGTCGAGCCGCCACCTTACGCCCGTGGTCGATGGCTTCATTCCCTGTCAATTCGGAATGTTCGATATGCCCGAACGAAATATGCCGCCTCCATTCATAGCGGGGGCGCGTAGGATACGCGCCGCGGCACCGGCCCTGTCGGCCGCGTGGTGCGGCCGCGCTACTATTCGCACACGCAGCATCTGTTTGAGGTCGAACTCGCCGGCCGTGCCCGGGTTGACGCTTCATCGTAAGGAGAATATGCAGCGCATCGTCACCCGCATTCTGATCCTGATCGTTCTTCCGGTCAGCGCGATCGTTGTCGCCTCGGCGCAGAGCAGGGACGGCACCCGTCCCAGCGCCCAGCGCGCCGCCACTGCGCCGGCTCTGGTGGCCGTTCGGCTGAACGCGGATGGCAACTTCAGGATTGCTCCACCCTATCTGCCGGATCCGGCGTTCACGATCAAGCCGGATGTGCCGAGAGGACGTGTCATCCGCTTCACGATGAACTCCGCGGAGAGCAAAATCTTTCCGACGGCGCCGGTGGGTCAGGGCGGTTCACCTGGCGGGGGCCGTGGTGCACCGGCTCCGGCCGTTCCAGGCGAGCCGCCGCAACATCAGACATTCCAGCGCCAGGTCGCCGTCTACGTTCCTGCCGGCTACGTGGCGAACACACCGTCTCCCTTCATCGTGGTGCAGGACGAGCGGTGGTACATCCCCGAAGACGCGCCGGCCGCGCCGGATGGCAAGCCGCGGACCGATCTCCCGTTCATGCCGGTGATGCTCGACAACCTGATTCACGAGAAGCGCATCCCGCCGATCGTCGCCGTCCTGCTCTCGCCGGGTCCGGGTGGGCAGCGCACGATCGAGTACGACACCGTCTCCGATCGCTATGTCAACTTTGTCGAGACCGAAGTGCTGCCGCGCATCACCCGCGACTATCAAGTGGCGTTCACGGCCGACCCCGAGGGGCGGGCAACGTTTGGCGAGAGCTCCGGTGCGGCGGCGGCGCTGACGATGGCCTGGCTGCATCCCAACCTGTATCACCGGGTGATCAGCTACTCGGGCACCTTCGTGGCGCTTCAGCGCAACGCGACCGCGCCAAACGGCGCGTGGGACTTTCATCAGACGTTCCTGCCGAACTCCGAGCGCAAGCCGCTGCGCATCTGGCTCCACGTCAGCGAAAACGACCTGGGTGCGACCTCCCCGGTTGACCAGATGCGCAACTGGGTCGCGGCGAACACGCGGATGGCCGCGGTGCTGAAGGCCAAAGGGTATCCCTACCAGTTCGTGTTTTCGGAAGCGTCCGGTCATGTCGAACGCAGCGTGGAGATGCAGACCATGCCGGAGGCGTTCGAGTGGGCGTGGAAGGGCTACAAGGGCGGTGGCCGATGACCACCTGCTGCCACTGAAGGAGGAACGTCATGAAGCGTTTCGCACTCGCGGTCCTGTTCGGCATGGCCATGCTCGCAGAAGGACAGCCGGCATCCGCGCAGGTGCGCGAAGCGGCCATCACCGGCGGGCGCGTCAGCGGGGTGGAAGCCGCTGGCATCGTGGCGTTCAAAGGGCTCCCGTTTGCCGCACCGCCCGTTGGCGCGCTGCGCTGGAAAGCGCCGCAGCCGGTGCAGCCGTGGTCGGGCGTGAAGCAGGCCGACCATTTCGGGCCGGGGTGCGTGCAGGCGCAGAGCCCCTACACCCAGGTTCCTTCGATGAGCGAGGACTGCCTGTATCTGAATGTCTGGACGCCGGCAAAAGCGGCAACCGATCGCCTGCCGGTGATGGTCTGGATCTACGGCGGGGCCTTCACCGGCGGCGCCGCCAGCATGGCCGCGTACGATGGCACCCGCCTCGCCGGGAAGGGCGTGGTGATCGTAACGATCAACTATCGGCTGGGCCCGTTCGGGTTCCTCGCGCACCCGGCGTTGACCAGAGAGAGTGGCAAGGGCTCGGGCAATTACGGCCTGGAGGATCAGATCGCCGCGCTCCGATGGGTGAAGGACAACATCGCCAGGTTCGGCGGTGATGCGTCGCGCGTCACGATCTTCGGTGAGTCGGCGGGCGGGATCTCCGTGAGCATGTTGACGGTGTCGCCCTATGCAAAGGGCCTGTTCCAGCGGGCGATCTCCGAGAGCGGTGGCAACTTCGGGCTGCCGCGCACCGCGAACGAAGCTGGCGCCACCGCGCCGACCCTCCAGGTGGCCGAAGCGGATGGGCAGAAATTCCTGCAATCGCTTGGCGTCACCGATCTCGCGGCCGCACGCGATGTCCCCGCCGACACGGTGCTTGCCGCTTCCGGGAAGGCCATGGTCCGCTTCTGGCCTGTCTTCGACGGCGATGTCATTCCTGGCGATCAGTACAAGTTGTACGAAGCCATGAGGTTCAACGACACGCCCATTCTTGTCGGGACGAATTCCGACGAAGGCAACCTGTTCGTGCGGTCCTCAACGACCGCAGCCTTCGAGGCGCAGGTCCGCACTGGCTACGGCAAGGCTGCAGATGCGGTGCTTGCCGCGTATCCTCACGCCAGCGACGATCAGGCCAGCAGGGCGGCCAAGGATCTGTTCCGCGATTCGACGTTTGCGTGGGGCACAGCGGCGTGGGCGCGACTGCAGTCGCAAGAGGGAAAAGGCAAGGCCTACGTTTACTATTTCGATCACAAGACGCCGCAGTCGCCGAACGGTGCCAACCACGCAGCCGAAATCGGGTTCGTGTTCCGCAATCTCGCAGGCGGGCGTGCGGGCACTCAGACACAGGCCGAGGCCGCACTGTCCGAGTTGATGAGCAGCTACTGGACGAACTTCGCGAAGACGGGCGATCCCAACGGACCCGGGCTGCCGGCGTGGCCGGCGTTCGCCGTGAACGATCAGCGCGTGATGTATTTCGACGGCGTCTCCGAGGCCAGGCCGCTGCCGAACGCCGCGCAGCTCAAGGCGCTTGACGAATATTTTGCGGACAGCCGCAGCGCCCGTCACTAGTGTGCGGCCGCGGCCCTACTTTTCCTTGCGACGCTGCTCGAAGAACGGTTCGAACGCCTTGACCTGCTCCAGCGCCGGGTAGGTCCGCGCGCCCGGCATCGCGTCGAACACCATCACCTGCTCGTTCTTCTCCGTGAACGCGGGCCACGCCGGCAGCCCCTTGCCATTGGGGTCGCCGGTCATCGCGAAGTTCACATAGTACGAACTCATCATCTCGGACAGCGCGAGATCGCTCGCGCTCGGCGTGCGGCGCCCGCCGACCAGCGTCTGGAACGCGAACGGGACATCGCTGCCGTGGCCGGAACCATCGGCCGTCGGCGCATGGTTGTCGTAGTAGTAACCGAACACCTTGCCCTTGCCCAGCTTCGACTGCTCACGCGCCCACGTCCACTGGTTCCACAAGAACGTCGTCGCGTTGCGCACGTGGCGCGCGGCTCGGGCGGCGTCGGCGTCGGTGCTGTGCGGATAGGCCTTCAGGATGGCGTCGGCATCCGCGCCGTACTGCGATCTGATCTGCGCTTCGAATTCCGCGGTCGTCATCGGACGCGCGCCGCCGAAGGCGAGCGTCTCGTCCGACGTGTCTCCGATCAGGAGCGGGGTGTCGTTGAACCTGTGCTGTTCGTAGATTGAGTACAGATCCTGCGCGACGACATGGCCGTCGGCGACCGGTCGGAACGCCAGGCCGCCACCGGTGGCCGCCTGAATCCTGTCGGGCGGGAGCGCGCGCGCTTCGGCGATCGTTTTCACACCCAGCTTGTTCAGGAAGGCGGTGCCGGTGGCTTCCGCGTACTTGAGCGAAGGAATGCTCATCCCGAAGGCATCCTTGTCCGACGTCTGCAGCGGCGTGAACGAGCTGCCGCTCATCGCGATCACTTTGTGGAATAGCCCCTTGCTCAGCGGACTGGCAGACAGGAACGCCACCGCGGCGGAGCCGGCCGAGTGGCCGAAGATCGTCACGTTGCCGGGGTCGCCGCCGAACGCCGCGATGTTGTCGTGCACCCAGTTGAGCCCGGCGATCAGATCCTCGATGCCGTACGCGCCCGAGCCATGCCCGCTCTCGCGACTCAGCTCCGGGTGCGCCATGAAGCCAAACGGGCCCAGGCGATACGCAAGCGCCACCAGGATCACGCCCTTCTTCGCGAACCCGGTGCCGTCGTACATGCTGATGCTGGTTGACCCACCGGTGAAGCCTCCGCCGTGCACCCAGACGATGACGGGGAGCTTCGCCGTCGCGGACGTCGCAGGCGTCCACACATTCAGGTACAGGCAGTCTTCGCTGACAGGCGCGGTGTTGCCCTGCGAGTTCGGCGGCTGGAAGCAGGCATTCGCAAACGCGTCGGCCTTCTTCACACCCGTCCACGGCTTCACGGGAGCCGGAGCTTTCCAGCGAAGATCTCCAATCGGTGGTGCGGCAAACGGAATGCCCTTGAAAATCGTGATGCCTTTCTCGGCCACGCCGCTGACGACACCGCCTTTGACCTTTGCTTGCGTGACTTGTGCCTGTGCTGCGTGAACGGGGAGGAGGATCAGGATCGCCAGAGCAATTCCACGCATTCGTCGCCTCTCTTTCGTGCCGGCAGGACCTGTCAGGCGGCGGAGTCTAGCACGACGATCCGGGTGGCGCCATTCCGTGACGACTTGACGCGCCGCATCTGCTCACCGAGAGTCGTTCCATCTCGCCCGTGGTGAGAATGCCATCGCGCGATCGTATTCGCGACGGCGTTACTTCAGGCCGTGCGCGAACTTCTCGCCTTCGGCGCAGATCTCGTCGATCAACTCGGTATCCGGCGCGAACTGCTGCCGGAAGCTGACCGACCACGGCCGGGTATACGCCTTCGGGTCGTCCACGGTGATCGCGATCTCGAGATGCCCGAAGTCGGGCCGCGTGATGCGCTCGCGTATGCGACCGGCGCCGGTGACCATGCTGCCGTCCCAGTCGAGCCAGAGGTCGTCGCGAAACCCGCTGGACTCGACGATGAGCGCATCGCCGTCCCAGCTGGCGGTCGAATAGCCCTGCCACGACGGATTCGGATCCTTCGGCAACGGGCGGCCGTCGGTGAACACCTGCCGGTATGTGCCGTTGTACTCGTTGAGCATCAGCAGCAGATCCGGCGCCTGCGCGAACTTCAGAAAGTGCGGCAGCCCATACGCGCGTACGAAGAAGTCCGGCAGGCAGCGGATGTGCGGGTCGTCGATCGACTGCGTCCGCGTACGCTCCTCGACGATCTTGGCCAGCCACGGCTGGTAGGGCAGTCCACCGGGCATGTCGATGCCGATGTGAATGCTCTGGCGCGAGAACGACGCCGTCCGCGGCGGACACTTCAGCGACGGCGGGTTCATCTTCCGCAGGTCGTCAATCGGTGCGGTGCCGCGGATCACGCAGAGCGGATCGGCGGTCATCCACACGCCCGACAGGTCCGGCTTGCCGTTCGCCAGCCGCGGCGTCGCCGCCGTCAGATCAACATTGCCGGCCGCGGTCCTTGGTGCACGCGGACTGGGATAGGTGAACCACTGCGCGCCCGGCGACGCGGAAGCGGCAGCGATCGCGACGGAGAACGCGATCGTCATCACACGCGCGTGGACGCGCGGTCGCGCAGGAGGCGGGGTGCTCATGGCGGGCAAGCATCGCACACGTATCGACCGCCACAGGCATCGCGAGCGCAGATACCACGCATCGGCGACGATGATGCGGCGCAATTGTTCGGCGGGCGGTGCGACGACCGCGGGTAAGCTTGTCGCGCTCAGGAGGAGGGAGTGCCGATGAAGCATCGCATCGTCATCTGTTCCGTGGCCGTGACGATAGCCACGGTGGTCGCCATCCGGCTTGCGGCGCAGGCGCCCGCCTCGACGCCAGCCCGCCAGCTCGCGGAGCGCGCGGCCGACGCGCTTGGCGGGCGCGAGCGCCTGATGGCGCTGAAGACGCTGCAGATCGTCGGCTACGGCGAGTTGGCGTACATGAACGGCGGGGGCAACATCAGCGCCGCGCCCGACGCGCCGCAGAAATGGCAGAAGGTGCTCGACTACCGCCGCACCATCGACTTCGAGCATGGACGCACGCGGGTGGAGCAGCGGCTGAAGATGGACTTCGTCTTCGCCTCGGAAGTGGGGCAGCTCGGGCTCAACCGGACCAGCGAGACGCTCGACGGCGACCTTGCCTACAACATCGGCGGCGGCTTCCTCGCGGCGCCCTCGTCAGCACCGCCGCAGCCGCAGCCCGCGGGAGCGGCGGCCGCCCGCCAGCGGCGCGTCGAAATGCTCGCCCATCCCGTCACGCTGATTCGCGCGGCCCTCGATCCCGCCACGAAGCTGTCCAACCTGCGCCGGGACGGGAACCTGCAGGTGGTGGACGTCACGATCAAAGAGGGCGACGTGTTGACGCTGGCGGTGACTGCGGCCACCAACCTCCCAGCCTGGGTCAGCTACGTCGGCCCGAATGCCAACCTCGGTGACGTCACGTATCGAACGGCGTTCACCGGCTATGTGCCGGAGAAAGGGGTGCAGCTGCCGATCGGCTTTGCCACCACCATCGACTTCCGGAACGTGGTGCAGAGCAAGCTTTACGTCGACCGCAACATCGTCGACGCCCCGATCGATGACCTCGCTGCACCAGCCACGCTGCGAGCGGCGGGGCCGGCACAGGGCGGCGTCCAGGCCGCACCGTCGAAGCCGATAAAAGTGGCCGACCATGTCTGGTTCCTGAACGGCAACACCTTCTTCGAGTTCGACGACCATCTCACGATGGTGGAGGCGAATCGCACGGATGCCGCGCTGCAGACGGTCCTCGACGCCGCCAATGCGCTGGTGCCGGGCAAGCGGGTGACGCAGGTGATCCAGACGCACCATCACTTCGATCACAGCGTTGGTCTTCGCGCGGCGGTGGCGCAGGGGTTGACGGTCATCTCCCGCCGCGGCAACGAAGGGATCTTCCGCGAGATGGTGGCCCGGCCCGCAAAGCTGTTTCCCGACGCCCTTGGCCGGAATCCGAAGCCGTTACGGTTCATCCCGGTGGACGATCACCTGAAGCTGAAGGACGCGACCAACGAGATCGACATCTATCACGTCATCGGCAACTACCACATGGCCGATGGGGTCATCGTCCACGTGCCCCGGTCAAACCTGCTGGTGGAAGCAGACCTGACGACGCAGGACTGGGATTTCAACTGGTGGGGCGACAGCCTGATGAACAACATCGAGTACCGGAGGCTGAAGGTGGATACGAACCTGGCGGTGCACGCCGACAAGCCGTATCCGCTGGCCGAGGTGGTCTCGGCGATCGAGCGGCAGGTGCGCAATACGCAGGCGTTCTGCCGTCGTGCCGCGGAGGCAAAGTTCTTCCAGCCGGGATGCCCGATGCAGTACAACCGCCCGCTGCCGCCGGCCCTGGCCCTTCAACGGTAGCCGGGAAAGAACGTCGACGGGCGGGTCCTCAGGCCCGCCGGGACAGGCAGTTTCGGTTGGTGTTGTCGTCGTGACTCAACGTCGCGCGGCGCGACGCTGCAGGTCCACGGCCGTGCAGCCGGCCATCACGTCGACAAACGACTGGTAGCCGGCGCGGCCGACAACGAACGGGTTGGCGCCCCGGTCGCCGCGCGTGCGCACGGCGGCCAGCCAGTCGGCGTACGGCACCATCAGCGGGTGATTCTGCATCCAGGCGTCGACGCCTGCGGCGCTCGTCGCCTGCCGGAAGGTCTCGACCGAGGTGCCGAACGTCCGCATCCCCTGCTCGGAGATGAAGCCGGGTGTCAGCCACGCGCCGCCGAACAGCGCTGCGGTGTGCCGCTCCCCACGGTCGGCGACCGGGACGATGAAGCCCATCGAGCCGGGCGTATGTCCGGGAATGGCCACCGGCATGATCGTGGTATCTCCCAGCGTCACCGGCTCCCGGTCGGCGATCGCGCCGTCGCGCGCCTTCGGCTCGGGATCCGCCATGGCGACAAGCACGCGCGTGCCGTAGTGGTCGTGAAAGTAGGCGGCGCCGCCGAAGTGGTCCGCGTGCCCGTGCGCCACCAGGATGATCTTCACGTCTGCCGGGTTCAGTCCGAGCTTCATGAACCCTGGCAGCAGCTGCGTCTCCACGTCGCCGGCATTCAGCGCGTCGATCATGAGCAGGCCAGCCGACGTGCGGATGACGTGCACGACCGTACCGATGTTGCCGATGGCGTAGACGTTGTCGAACACGCGCGTCGGCTCGATCACCGGATCGTCATTGCGATTCGCACGTGGCGCTTCGCACCAGAAGTGCACGGCGTCCCGCCAGCGCGGCTCGACTTTCTGTTTCAGCTCGGCGATCTGTTGCACCACGGCGGGCGAGTCGGGCGCTGGCGCCGCCGCCGGGGGCTGCCGGGCGAAAATCCCCTGTGACACTGCCGCCGGTTTCGCGACCGCCGCCGGCGTTGATGCCGCTGGCGCTGCTGCCGGCGCCGCGGTGAGCGAGCGGAACACCGCCTCCACGAACATGTCCGTCGTCCACGCACCGGTGGTGGCGCCGTAGCGCGCGTCGTAATCCGCCGTCGGGCGTGCGGCTTTCACCTGCGCCAGCGTCGCGCCGCCCTTGATCAGCGCGCGGACGCGGTCGCGAATGATCGCCACCATGTCCCGGTACTCCACCACCTCATGCTCGTCCGACACGTAGCCGTGCCCGGGGACGACGATCGTTCCGCCCTCGCCTGAATGCCGGTAGACGGTCAGGTCAAGGATGGCGTTCAGCGCGCGAATCTCGCCATCGACGGTTCCACCGTGCGCGATGTCGATGAGGGGGAACTGCGTGGTCGTGAACACGTCGCCGGCCACGATGACGTCGGCCTGCCGGAAATGGACGAAGCTGTCGCCGTCTGTGATCGCGTGCGGCTGCCAGAACATCTCGATCGCGTCACCGTTGTGGAAGGTGCGTCGGCGTTCCTCGAGGAACGTGTCCGACGGAATGCCGGCTGCTGGCATGTGGGCTTCGGTCATCCGGTTCTGCACGTTCTGGTGGGCGATGATCGTCGCCGTCGCGCCGGCGTCGCGAAACTGCATCGAGAAGAATGTGCCGCGCACGCTCAGGTCCGCGCCTGCCTTGCTCAACGTGGCGTTGCCGCCGGTGCGATCGGGCAGGGAGCTGGTGTTCGCAATGAACTGGATCGGCTTGTCCGTCAGTTGCCGGATCGCCGCGAGGGTCTTCGCGGCGCGCGTGCCGGTCCCGGCGTCGACGACGAACGCCCCTTCGTCGCCAACCTGGACGACGATGTTGCCGCCGTCGCCGGTGAGGAGATAGACGTTGTTGCGCAACGGCCACGTGTGCACGTCGCCATCGGTCGGTTCAGGACTGGCCGCCCTCGACGTCACCACTTGCGTCGACGGTTTCATCACGCCGGTGCCGTCCGTGAGCGCGGCGGTGCGCAACTGCGTCTCGATCTCCGGGTACATCGTGCGCGCTCCGCCAAGGTGTCCCACGGGCGACACCTTGTAGCGGTTCGTGTACTCGGCGACGAACGGGTTCTGTCCGAACAGGTAGTTCGGCACGTCGTCCGGTGCGCGCCCCAACACCTGCTCGCCGTCATCGCATGGGAACAGCCAGCTCTGGGGATCGACCGGTTGGCGGTAGAAGTCGGTGGTCCGGACGAACGGCTCGGTCATGAAGACCGGATCGTTGATGACCACGGTATGGGTCAGGTGTTCGCCGTGACGGACGAAGAATTCGGTGGCGGTGGCCTGATCGCTCTGCGGCATGCCGTTGCGCCGAAACCACCCCTGCTTCATGTGCGTCGTCTGCACTTCCAGTGCGTTGCCGACGAACCGCCCGGTGGAGAACCCCATCCAGGTGTGCGGTGCCCACGCCGGCGGATGGTCGCGGCCATCGAGCCAGATCGTGCGCGTGCCCTCGAAGGTGGAGCTGTACCAGTGGATTGCGACGAGGGCGTGCGTGTGCGGATCGCGCTCTTCCCATGCGCGATCGTTGCCAAGCGCCCGGATCTGATACGGCATCACGTAGCCGTCGCACTGGTGATGGCGGAGCGTGAGCCGCGAGGGATCGTAGGAAAGCGCGAACAGCCGGCCGGCTTCGCTGAGCGGGAAGCCGCCGTAGTCGGCGATCTCCGGGCCCGCGCCGCGCTCCATGCTGTCTTCGTGGAGCGGCGACGTCCAGTAGCCGGAGAGATCGATTGCCGGCGGCGGACCGGCCGGCGGGCCTGGCGGCCCCTGGGTCGATGGCTGCGCGGCGAACAGGACGACGGCGCCGAGGGCAAGCGCGATGGCGATGCCGGGACCGCTTCGCGGATCGCGGGCTACTGTGCGCGGCATGGTGTCGGGTTCCATCCCGTGGCGTCTGCCTGACGCTTGAAATGCGTGCTGGTCCAGAACGGCTGCGTGAGGTACGTCGAGTCCACGAGCTCGCTGCTGACGACGAGGATCGAGTCGCCTCCAGGCACGTTGAAGCGATCGAAGTATTCGGTGAGCACCGCGTTGCTGCTGTAGGGAACGCCGTTCTTCCGGATGTATCCCGGCTTCAGCGCGGTGGTCACTACTTTGAGCGAACCGCCAGCGGCGGGGGGCGCGCCGAAGAAGTCGCCGCCGATGGCCGGTGACGGCCGATCCCAGGAGCCGACCGATGAACCCTGCCATTCTGGCGGCGGCAGCGTAGCGGGCGCGGTGAAGGCGATCAGCCGCGTCTGCGTGCCGGCATCCGTCTCGATCTTCAGCGTGCGCTCGTCCTGCCAGGTGATGTGCAGGCGTCCCGGGAGGCGCATCACGCCGGCGGCACCATAGCCCCGGCAGGCTTCCCCGGCGGCGGCGTCTTTGCCCGGGTCCCAGGCGTTGGCGGCGGTCCGACCCGCGCCGTTGAGCGAAATGCCGGTGACGTCGCCTTTCGGCGGCGTCACCGCGCGGAAGCGCCAGTCCTCGGTGATGAGCGACACCCAGTAGCCGGTGAGATCAATCGGCGCCGCCCGCTGCGGAGTGCGTTGCCCAGGCCCGGCACCGCGTTGTGCGTGAACGCCGGCGCCCAGCGCGAGCGCGGCGGCCACCGTCACGGCGACGACCCGGGCAGGTGTCATCGGGCGGCTCCCGGCGCCGGCGTCCCGGTGATCGGCAACCCCGTGCCAAGGATTTCCTGACCCTTGTCGTTCAGGATCTTGGTGACCAGCACGACGTTGCCGCCGACCCTGGCGGGCGCGGCGGTGACCGTCACCAGCGTCCCGGCCTGCAGCACCTCGGCGGAGCGCTTGCGCGACCATCCGTTCGCAATCAATTGCGCCGGGTTCGGCAGCATCTCGCCGTTGTAGTGCGTGACCTGGCCGTCCTTGTTCTTCACGTCGAAATAGAGCTGCACGTGCGGATTGACGTAGCGAAACTCGACGACCGTGGCTTGCGCCGTCCACTGTTGCTGCAGGTCGTATGAGACCAGCGTGCCGTGATGTGCGCGCGCGGGGATCACCGCCGCACTGATGGCCAGCGTGGTGAGGACGGACAGGACGCGAATCTTCATCGTTGTCTCCCAGGCGCCGTGGTTGGCGCCGGTGCTGGTTGCCCCGTGCCGGCCGGGTCGCGAATCAGCCTGTTGAACTCGAACTCGTTGGCCGGCGCGCACAGGTCCTCGAGCAGACCGCTCCAGCCCGACGACTGGATGAACGTCTTCGGCAGCAGGTGCATGCGCTTGGTTTCGGCCACCCACGGCTTCGCGTAGTACTTCGGGTCGGTGAGCGTCATCTTCAGCTCGATGGTGTCGAAGTTGATGCGCGTGTAGCGCTCCTGCAGCACCATCTGGTCGCTGTGCGGGTAGCCGAAATGATCGATCCACGTGCGCTCGTCGTAGCCGGTGGAGTCCACCACCAGCGTGTTCCCATCCCAGTGACCGACGGCGTAACCCCACCAGCGGGGGATATCCACGTCGTCTGGCGCGGGCAGCGGGCGGCCGTCCATCCAGATCGTCCGGAGACCGTAGCCCCACTGGAAGTGCTGGAGGATGCGATCCGGCAGGACGATCAGTTCTTCGGGATCCGGATAGAGCAGTGCGCGTGGGATGCCCATCGGATTGCACAACCCGTACGGGTCGTTACCCAGACCCGGTGGTTGCGCGCGCCGGCGGCCGATGTGCTCCTCCGGGTGCGCGTTGGCATCGGCACTGCCTTTGGCGCGACCGTAGGAAGGGATGTTGACGTTGAAGGCGCGTTCGCCGGCCGGCGTCAGCTGCGGGAATTCGAAGCTGTAGCCGCGATCGCCGCAGTCGCGGCATCTTCCACCGCCGCCGAAGCCGGCGCCGTTGGGTGTCCAGATGCCGGCCAGGTCGCGCGGATTGAACGCGGCGTTCGGGTCGAAGAGCCGCGGGTAGCCGGGGCCTCCGCCCCGTTGCTGCGCCGAGACGCCGATCGCCAGCGTCAGCAGGAGCACCGAAATGAGAGGGGTTCGTCGCACGGCTGCGTACTCTGCGGTGGCCCCGGACGGCAGGCAAATCGTTTCTCCGGATACGGCGCATCGCGGCACGTGATGCGCCGTCTTCCGCCAGCGGCGTGCGCTACGATTCCCGCTCGCGATGGATCTGCACGGATTCGATCTCAACCTGCTCGTGGCGTTGGATGCCCTTCTCGCCGAGCGGAGCGTGACCAACGCCGGCCGCCGGGTACATCTGAGTCAGTCCGCCATGAGCGGCGTGCTGGCGCGTCTGCGCACGGTGTTCGGCGACGAATTGCTCGTGCCCGCGCGGGGTGGAATGGCGTTGACGCCACTGGCGGAGCAGCTCGTTGAACCGGTTGGCGCGGTGCTGCTCGAGATCCAGCAGCGGATCCTGACGCAGGTACCGTTCGACGCATCGACGACGAATCGTTTGTTCACGGTGGCGGCGTCCGACTATGCCGTGTCGGTGTTGCTGGCGCCGTTGCTGCGCGACCTTCGGACCGTCGCGCCTGGCGTCAGCGTCACGATCGTGCCGCTGCGCGATCGCGTGCGGCAGCTGGACGATCCGCATCTCGATCTGCTGATCCTCCCGAAGGCCTTCGTGCCCACTGGACGGCCGCATCACGTGCTGTTTCGCGACACCTTCAGCTGCATCGCCTGGCGTCACCATCCGACCGTCGGCGACACGCTCACCCTCGAGCAATATGCCGCGCTCGGCCACGTCGTCGTCAGCTTCGTCGAGGGCCGTGTGACGAGTTTCGACGCGCAGTTCGGGCCCGGCGAAGGGTTGCATCGACGCGTCGAGGTGGTCGCGCCGAGTTACCAGGTGCTGCCGGACCTGGTGGCGGGAACAGACCGGATTGCCACGATCCAGACGCGGCTGGCCACGAGCCTCGCCGCCACCTACCCGATCAAGGTGCTGGCGCTGCCGGCACCGCTGCCGACGTTCGAGGAAGCCATGGTGTGGCACGAGCGGTTCGACGGTGACGAGGGGCACACATGGTTGCGCGCGAGGATGCGCGAGACCGCGACGGCGCTGACGCCGCTGACGCCGCAGGAGACGAGATGACCCGAATCGCGCAGGCGCTGGTATGGACGTCGCTCCTTGGCCTCACCGCCTGCTCCTCAACCCGGCAGCCGCACCATGCGGCTGGTACGACGCTGTACGAGGATGCGCACATTCGATTCGTCGAATACACGCTGCAGCCCGGAGAGAACGCCGTTGACGCCGTCGCGACCCCGTCGGTGATGATGTCGGATGCCGAGTGGCCGGCCACCAGCGAGACCACCGCGCCGGCCTCACCGCCAGAGACGAACAGCGACACTGTCCTGCCATTCGACAACCGGCCGTACCCGCGATGCCGGGTGGAGAGCCCGCGTGCCCCCAGGATCGTGGACGTGAAGGACGACTTCCCGCAGCACTACTACCGCATCGAATACAAGAGGATCGACGGCAAGGACTACGTCGCCAACTGGCAGACGTGGTACCCGGACGTGTTCGCGCCACCGGCGCGCGTGCTGCCGGATCTCGGCGCGGCGCTGGCAGACCAGACGCCATACTCGAAGGACTGGCCGTTCAACGTCGCCTACAGCTCGACGACCGCCGCGCCCGCCAACCACACGGTCCGCTTCCAGGACGCGCACGTCGAACTGATTGAAGTGGCGATTCGCCCCGGCGAAACCGAAAACATGCACGGCCATCCGTACCCGTCCGTCTACGCGGACGATGGCGGCTTTGCGCCGGCGGGCGCGATCTATTCCAACAAGAGCATCGTCGACGGCTTCACGGTCCCGTGGGGCAAGCTGACGACGCCCTTCGAGGAGGCGACCTATCCGAAATGCTTCTCGGCGATCCCGGAGCCGCCGCACCAGGTGACGGTGCACTCCGGTGCGCCGCAGCACTTCTACCGGGTGCACTTCAAGCGCGTCGACGGCGCTGACATCCGGAGCAACTGGCGTAGCTGGTATCCGGCGCCGTAGCCGGGTCAGGTGCGCGCGGACGGTGCCGGAGCCTGAGGTTCACGCGCGAGCAGCCGGTCGAGCGAGAGCGCCCCGGCGCCGTGGACGAGCACCGCGAGGATCAGCGCGATCGCCAGCATGTGGTACTCGAAGCCCTCGCCGGGATTCCGGCCGGTCCAGTTCATGAAAAATCGGACGTAGAGGCCGTTCAGGAACGGCGCCAGGATCATCACGATCAGGACGGCGGAGGCCGCCACTCGCGTCAGCAGGCCCACGAGCAATCCCAGGCCGCCGAGGACTTCCGCGGTCATCGCCATCACCGTGAACGCGGGCGGAATGCCCATTGTCCGCTGGAACATCTCCAGCGTGCCGTCGAAGCCGAGGCCGCCGAACCAGCCGAAAACCTTCTGGGAGCCATGCCCGAGGAACACGAGCGCGAGCGCTACGCGCGCGAGGGTCAGGGTGACATCCTTGCGGGTGTGGAGCAGCCGGTGCCAGCGTGTCGCGGCCATAGACGCCTCCATAGGTGTGAGTGGCGTGCATCATACGCGTCATGCGCGAAGCGAATAGCGCCCGTACGCGTTGTGTTTCTCCGGGCAGGCGACTACTATCCGCGACCATCACGTACTACTTCATGGGAGAGCCGATGACTGCACGTCTTGCCAAGAGGGCCGGTGTCCTCACCGCGCTGGCCGCGGGATTCCTGGTGGCCTCGACCCAGGTTCCGCTCGCGCAACAACCCGCTCCACCGGCCGCCCCGCAGGCGGCGCCGGCGGCACCTGGCCGCGGGGGACGCGGAGCGGTCGATCCCCGGGTGCAGCAGCGCACCTACCTGTTCACCGACACCAACGAGCAGCTACCGTACGCGGTGTTCGTGTCCTCGAAGGTGAAGAAGGACAAGAAAGCGCCGCTGATCGTCGCGCTGCACGGACTGGGCGGCGACCAGAACACGATGATGCGGCCGAACGCGCTGCAACTGGCGGAAGACGGCGGCTACATCATGGTTGGCCCGATGGGCTACAACTCCGGCGGTTGGTATGGTGCGCCGGCGCGATTCACGGGCGGCGCGCCTGGCGGTCGTCGTGGCGCTCCCGGCGCGCCTGCGGCAGGTGCGCCACGGGCAGGAGGCGCGCAGGCGCCGCCAGCCGCACGTGGTCCAGCCGTTTCCGCCGGCGGGACGGCCATCACCGATCCCACCAAGCTGCACGAAGCCAGCGAGAAGGACGTGATGAACGTCTTCGAGATGATCCGCAAGGAATTCAAGATCGACGAGGACCGCACGTATCTCATGGGTCACTCGATGGGCGGCGCCGGCACGATCTACCTGGCCGTGAAGTACCCGAAGCTCTGGGCCGCCATCGGTGCCGAGGCGCCGGCGACGGCGCCGGCGGGGCTCCAGCCTGCGACCTTCAGCCTGGAACCGGCCAGGAAGATCCCGATGATCATCGTGCAGGGCGACATGGACACGCTGGTCCCGGTGGCGGGTACGCGTCTCTGGATCGAGCAGATGAAGACGCTGAACATCACGCACCAGTACGTCGAAGTTCCGGGAGGCGATCACGGCAGCGTGCTCACCACCGGCGCGCCGGACATCTTCGCGTTCTTCGCGAAGCACAAGCGCTAGTCTCCCCGTCAACGCGCCGCGGGTTCGCGGCGCGTTGGCCCACCGCGCGGCTGATATCCTTCCCATTCCCATGGATGATCGACCGGTCCTCATTGCCGGGGGCGGCATCGGAGGACTCTGCGTTGCGCTGACGCTCCATCAGATCGGCGTGCCCTGCCTGGTGCTCGAGACGGTGCGCGACCTCAAACCGCTCGGTGTCGGCATCAACCTGCAGCCGAACGCCGTGCGCGAGCTGTATGCGCTCGGCATCGGGCCGGACCAACTCGATGCGATCGGCGTGCAGACGCGCGAGTGGGCGCTCGTGGGGTTGAACGGAAAAGAGGTCTACGCCGAACCGCGCGGCCTGTGGGCCGGTTACCAGTGGCCGCAGTACTCGGTGCACCGCGGCAGGTTGCAGATGCTGCTCTACCACGCCGTGCACCATCGGCTCGGCGCTGATGCGGTGCGGACCGGCGTCGCCGTGGCCGGCTACCGGAACAACCGCGACGGTCAGGGCGTCGTCGCGCTGGCCGAGACGGCAGACGGCGAGCGATTCGAACTCGAAGGTTCGCTGCTGATCGGCGCCGACGGACTGCATTCGGCGGTGCGTGCGCAGATGCACCCGCAGCAGCCGCCGATCCAGTGGGGCGGCGCCATCATGTGGCGCGGGGTGACCCCTGGTCTTCCCATCCGGAGCGGCGCGTCGTTCGTCGGCCTCGGCACGCACCGCCACCGCGTCGTCTTCTACCCGATCGGTCGGCCGGACGCGGTCACCGGCCTGGCTCCCATCAACTGGATTGCCGAGATCACCGTTGACAACTCCAGCGGCTGGACCAACGGCGACTGGAACCGACGCGTCGACGTCGAGTCGTTCATCCACCACTTCGAGGGCTGGAACTACGACTGGATGGACGTGCCGGCGATGCTGCGCGGCGCGGACGCCGTCTACGAGTATCCGATGATCGACCGGGATCCCGTGCCGACGTGGATCGACCGCGACGTGGCGCTGCTCGGCGACGCCGCTCACGTGATGTACCCGACCGGATCGAACGGCGCGTCGCAGGCGGTGATCGATGCGCGGGTGCTCGGCGCGGCCATGCTCGAGCACGGCGTGACCACGCGCGCCCTCGAGGCCTACAACGCGCGGCTGTGCGCCGAGATTTCAGCGGTGGTGCTGCGCAACCGCGGCGCGGGACCGTTCGGCCTGCTGAACCTGCTCGACGAACGCTGCGGCGGCGTGTTCGACGACATCGACGCGGTGATCCCGGCGCGGGAGCGCGATGCGTTCATGAGCCGGTACAAGGCAGCCGCCGGCTTTGCGATGGAGGCGCTCAACGGTGCGCCGCCGATCATCCCCGCGGGCGCGCGGGTGCGGGTCGACTAGCGATGCTGCGGCATTACCTCTTTCTGAAGTTCCGCGAGGGCACGAGCGGCGATCACGTTGCCGCGTTCGGCGCGCGGATGCGCGCGCTGCCCGGCGCGATTGCCGAGATCGGATCGCTGGATATCGGGCTCGACGAGCTGCACGATGCGCGCAGCTGGGATCTCGTGCTGATCATGACGTTCGCCTCGGTCGAGGCCCTGCGGGTGTACCAGCGTCACCCTGCGCACGCAGCCGTGATGGCCTTCAACCAGCCGTTTGTGGCGAACGTCGCGACCGTCGACTTCACCGCCTCGTAACTCAGCGCGCGCATTCGTATGACGCGGCACTCTCCACGGGGCCGGTCTTGTAGCGTGGATACGTCGGATACGAACAGAGCGGCAGGCTCTTCCCGCCGGCGGTGACCGTCACGGACATGCGCGGCGCCTTGCCCTGCTCGACCCAGTCGAACAGCAGCGCCGCCTGGTCGTAGCGATTGGGAATCGGCGCCGAGGGTACCGTGTGCCCGTCGCCGGTCGTGCCGTAGTTGGTGCCGCTCAGGCCATGACCGGTCTGCGGCATCACGAACAACCGCGCGAACCGATCCACCGTCGAGCGCCCCATGCGATCGATCACCGACTGGTAGTAATCGAGTTGGGCACCCGGCGAGGCGAGCGTGTCGTTGGTGCCGATCGTCACGATCATGCGACCGCCGCGTTTCGCGAAGGCGGAGAGGTCGGGATTCGTGGAGTCGAGCACCGCCGACAATTCCTGCCGCCGCCGGTTGAGCGCGCCGCCTTCGCTGTAGTCGAGAGGATTGGCGGCCACGTCCTTCATCAGGAAGCCGGTGACGCCCAGCGCGCCCAGGTGAGAGTGCATCGGCGCATCGGCCGCCGCACCTTCCTGCCCCTTGAATCTGGTTGGCAGGATCAAGCCGCTGCCCGACGGATCGGTGGTCGGCACCCACATGCCGAAGGCGTTCACGCCGTTCGCCAGCGGCGTCGCATAGCGGTAGTGCGAGTAGGTGAGCTGCAGCGTGGAAATCTGCCCGTCGGTCAGGCAGGCCGCGGCGCTGGTGTCCGCCGGGTCGGGGTCGACGTTGTTCGGGCACCGCTTCGCGGCCCACGGCTTGCGGTTCGGCGCGCCCTGGGTCACGTCGAAGATCGCGCGGCACGCCATGTAGTTGTTGATGATCCCGTCGGCGAGCCCGTCGAGGCCGTCGCACTGCCGCATGAACTCGCCGCGGATGGCGTTGACCTTCACCGGCGTCACCCAGTTGGCAAGCGGCTTCTCCTGGATGCGGATGAATTCCGGCGCCAGCATCAGCGACGAGAAGCCGACGATCGGCACCGTGGCGGAGATGCCGTCGTAGTCGGCGGGGTAGCGCTGCGCCACCGTCAGCGCTTCGCGGCCGCCCTGCGAGTTGCCGATGTAGTAGTTGAACTGCGGCCGCGCGCCATAGAGCCGTTCGACGATGACCATCGCGGCGTCATGCGTCTTCTTCATCTGCATGTAGCCAAGGTTGGCAATCGCCTCTTCGTTCAAGGCCCAGTCATCGCCGCCCGCCGGCGGTGCCGGGCCACCGCGCCGGCCGAACGAGAGTTGATGACCGGAGTCGCTGCCGTAGGTCACGAAACCGCGGCCGAGCGGCGACGGGGAGCCGGGTGCGCCGGTCAGGTTCGGGATCACGCCGTTCATGCCGCCGCCGCCCAGTTGCGCCGCCCGCCGGCTCCAGGACGCGGGCAGCGCGACGCTGAAGTTGATCGGCCGCGCCGTGGGGCTGCCATCCACCGGCGCGATGGATCCGTTGACGCGGCAATACGCAGGAACCCCGTTCGCCTCCTCGACCCACACCGGCCCGGCGAGCGTCACCGCTCGAACCGGTTCGCCGATGGCGGATGTCGCGATCGTCGTGCCGGTCCGGCCCGACGTGCACTCCGCGGCGGTGATCCGGATCGGCGCCGTCGCAGCGCTGACCGCGCGCTGCTGCGGAGCCGCCACGATCACCGCGTGAGACACGGCGACGGCGATGGCCAGCGTTCCAATGGAGCGAATGCGCGTGAGGTTGAGTGTCATCGGGTGCTCTCGTACATGGTGATGCCGACACCACCTGGCTTGACGGCAGGATTGGCGCTGAGGAACCGGCCCGTATTGAGCCAGGCGTAGGGGCTGTCGGTTCGAACCTCGAACGTGGGGACGAGCGATCCGATGGGGCCCGCATTGCGAACGAGGATGATGTCGCCGTTGTCCGCCTGCCACAGGTACCGCGCGTCGATCGTCGCCGGCGCCGACAGGTTCTGATAGTCCGCGCCGCCGAACAGGACCTTGCCCGCGAAGCGGCCGGTCAGGTCGCCACCGGTGATCGGAATGATGTTGCGGTTCCCGCGCTTGCTGGCGCCGACCGGCTGGCTCGGGCTCAGCGTCACCGTTTCGACAATCAGCTGGCCGCCTGGTATCTCGCCCGGCGCCGCCGTCCGATAGTCCCACGGTTGCGCCGGCATACCCGCCGGTTTCTCGATCCTGGTCACGTTCGTCGCGGCGGTTGGCGGCGTCACTTCCGACACGTCGTACACCCGCAGCGTCATCGTCCGCGCCGAGGTATCGATCACGCGGCGCGCGACGTACCGGCCGGTATTCAGCCAGGCGAAGTCGCTTGAAGCGGGCGCCTCGAAGTCCGGAACGATACGTACATCTCCGGCGTTGGCCCCCGTGCCGGCGGCTCGCAAGTAGATGTATTTCCGGTCGGCCGTCTGGAGCACGAAGATCTGTTCGAGCTCGACGACGCCGTTACTCAGGGTCAGTTGCAGGTCCAACGCCCCGGCAGCCACCATGCCGGACACCCGCGGTCCGCTGAATGTGCCGTCCTGGACGACGGCCACCTGCCGCGCGCCGTACGGCGTCGTCCCGAGATTGTGGATAGCGGCGAGGGTGAGGTGTGCCTCGAACACCAGCGGCGCTCCCTCCGGCGCCGGAATCCCATCGGGCATGCCGCAGGTCCAGGACGAATGAGGCACCAGCACCCGTGCGCTTTGCCCCGCGACCGGCAACGCTGCGGCGAACACGAGCAGCAGGAATGCCGACACGACACAGGTGACCCGCATGATTCTCATGCCCACTCAGTTTCTACCTCGGTATGTCGAACGCCGCCGCCAACAGGGTAGCCCACTTGCCGGCGGTGGGATTCTCGGTCCGGCATGTATGCGGCGACCGCAGTCGTGACGACCGATGGGCGGCAGGCGGGTGCGCACGACTGGTGACACTTCCGCCCGGAAGGGTGGGCGCCCTCAACTGGAGATCGTGGTCAGTAACATGCCCGAAATGGATCCGGAGCGACCATGTATCGCACCTTCGCAGTCGCGGGCCGCTCGCCGCGCCATAGTCCTGCCGGTCGTGCCGACGGCATGGCTTAGACTCGCCGCATGGGACTCTTGACCTTTAGCATCAACGTCACCCTCGATGGCTGCGTCGATCACCAGCAGGGAATCGCCGACGAGGAGACACACGCCTTCTTCACGCGCCTCATGGACGAGGGCGGGGCGATGCTGTGGGGCCGCGTCACCTACGAGATGATGGAGAGCTACTGGCCGGCGGTCGCCCGCGGCGGCGAGGACGCGCCGTCGGCGATGCGCGAGTGGGCGGTCAAGCTGGAGGCCAAGCCGAAGTACGTGGTGTCGTCGACGCGAACGGACTTCCCCTGGACCAACAGCCACCACATTGCCGGCGACTTGGGCACGGACGTGCAGAAGCTCAAGGACGCGACCCCTGCCGGCGTGCTCCTGGGTAGCAGCAAGCTCGCGACCGAGTTGGACCGGCTGGATCTGATCGACGAATACAATTTTCTCGTCCACCCGAGGATCGTCGGCCACGGGCCGACGCTATACCAAAGCGGACTGCCCGGCACGCGACGACTCGAGCTGGTCTCGGCGAAGCCGCTCCGCAACGGTGCGGTCGCCATGCACTACCGGCGCGCGCGCTGACTCAGAGCAACCCGGCGACCTGGTCAGGGAACGACTGGCCCGTGGCTGCGACGCTGATCAGCCCTTGCTGAGGGTCTCCTTGACCAAAGCCGACATCGCCAGACTCGATTCCGACGCCTGCTGTTCCAGACCTTGAATGACGCCGAGCCTGTCGGCGACCGACCGGTTCTGGCTCACCTTCCACTTGCCGTACCACCGCGTAATTGAAATCTCGAGTCCCACGACGGCTGCCACCATCTTCTCGAAGAACTCGGCGGGTGCGTCGGTCACTGTCCACGGCGTATCCCGGTTCGCTTCGTGTTCATGTGTGAGCGCCTCCACGTGCGCTCGCACCCACGCTGCATCGTCGATAAATCGAAGCAGGCCGTGCGCATGTACCACCGCGTAGTTCCAGGTAGGTACTACGCTCGGATTCTCGCGTTTACTCGGGTACCACGATGGCGAAATGAAGCTGTCAGGCCCGTGGAAGATCACGAGCGCTGGCGCATTGCTGACAACATCCCTCCAGAGTGGATTCGCACGGGCGATGTGGCCGTGAAGCGTCGCGACCGCATCCCCGGTCGTGGCAATGAGAAAGGGAATGTGATTCGCGTCCAGGCCATTGGCTGTGGCGGTGACCAGCGTTCCGAGAGGGTAGCGCCGGATGAATTCGCGCAGGCGTTCCGGATCGTCTTCTGCGAAAGCTGGTGGTACATACATGGCTCACACCCGCGTCGTTCGACTGCCTTACGACTACGCTTGGTGACTCTTTGACTGCGTAAGGCGTCACGAACTCCATCGTCCGCGATGGCCAAGCGTAACGAGTGGTGTGCACTCAACCTAGAGCCACTTCTGCTACTGTTCGTCAGTCCACTTGCAATCCTGTTTCGATGACCGTCGCTCTGGACTGCCGCTGGCGCGACAGGCGTATGGCGCGATTCGAGGGGATTCTCACAGGACGTCTGCACGCGATGGTGTCGACGTCGTTGTCGCTCCGAATTCATCGATGACTTACGGTGCTGGTGCGTTTCAAGCCGGGTCAGTCGTTGGCCAGCACAACGAGTGCACTGCGAGCCGCGCAGGCGCGGATTCGGAGGCGGCACTGTGCCCACGGCATTCGCGGATTCTTCAGGACTTCTTGAAGGAGCCGTTCACCGTGGTCGATGGGGGCTATGGCACGCTCAATCGACGGTTGGCTTCTCGACTCTATCGATGACGATCACCTCCACCGGACCGCGGGCGTCTTCCAGCTTCAGCCCCAGCTGCTCCTGGATCGCTGTGAACAGGCTTGGCGCGTCACGATCGGCTGGTGCCTGCGGCGCGGCCGCTGCACTAGGGCCGAATGCGCCGTTGAACGGCAGAAGACTGCCGCCGCCCACCTCGGGCGTCCATTTCAGCGTGACGTCGTAGTAGCCGCTCATGATGCCGGTCTTGTCGATCACGGTGCGGCCCACCGCCGGCACCAGCGCGCCCGCGAACACTACGATCGGCACGCCCTTGAACTCGAGGGTGCCCGGATTGATCTGCAAAGATTCGCAACCCGCCACCGGCATTCCCTGTGCCGCCTGGATGCGCGAGGCGATCTTCGCCTGGCAGTCGGGCGAGCTCTCCCTGAACCCCGGACCGGGCCGCTTGTCCCCGCGCGCAAACACAAGGTTGTAGACCGGCAACTGACGGGTTTCCCGATGGGTCGCCAGCTTGAAGCGGTCTTTCAGCATGTTCGCTGCCATTACCAGGATCGTCGGCCCGGCCGCCGGCCGGCCGTCTGCCGCCTTGGCGGTAATCGCGTAGCGCTCCGTATCCACCCACTCCGGCCCACCGAGAAGCCGATTGATCGGCATCATCAACGCCTGGGAAATCACGACTCGCACCGGGAGGCCCACCACCTCGTAGCGACCGGGCGTCATTGACATCCGCATCTGCGCGCCGCCGGACGCGTCGAACGGTTTGATCGACACCACCTCGAACCGCGCCTCGGGATCGACGGGCGGGCCCGCCGGCGCCCCTCCGGGCAGCTGCGCTGCCGTAATCGCGCCGGTCACCATCGGCATGAGGAGCGAGACGGCCGCGATGGTCGTCAGCACCATCCACCGGGCCGGCGTCAGGCGCGTACCGATGCGATGCGACAGGATCGCCTCGATGCGCGTCCTGACGTCCGCCCCGGCGACGCCCGCGCGCAGGACCGGCGACTGGAGGTACCGCCGGCACACGCTCACGATGCCTTCGGCGTAGACGATCGGCTCCGCCGTCTCCACGACGTGCTCATCGCAGGCCTGCTCCCGTTCGGCAACGAGCCGCGCGCCGATCCACCACACCAGTGGATGGAACCAGCACGCCGTCTCGACCACCATGTGCACCGCCGCGGTGAGGTTGTCGCGCCGCCGCGCGTGACAGACCTCGTGCGCGATGACGGCCTGGAGTTGCTGAGCCGTCAGGTACGTGTCGATCCCCGACGGCAGGAGGATGGCCGGTCGCCAGAACCCGACGACGCCCGGTTCCATCACGCTGGCAACCAGACGAATCGGCACGCCGCGTGACGAGGTGCTGCCTGCCCATGGCGTGCTCGCCGCGATCGCCGCGCGCATCTCGCGCCATTCCATGACGCGATTGAACGCGATCGCCGCGACGCCGCACATCCAGACCCCGGCCGCCAGCGCTGCAATCCAGTCCGGTCGCGACATCACCGCCACGGTGCCGTTGCTCGATGCGGCCCACGCCCAGAGGTCCGCGAACGGCTCCTGCACGCCACGGACGGCCGGCGCGGTGATCACGGAGGCAATCGCTCCCGGCGCCTGCTTCCATTCGACGAGACCACCAATGGCGGCCAGCGCTGCGAATGGAATCAAGAACTTCATGGATGCGGCGAACCACAGCCCGTATCGCAGCCGCGCGCGGTTGTGGCGAAACGCAAGGCTGAGCAGGGCGACGCCGGCGGCAAACACCGTCGATTGCCACAGGTGGTTGAAGAGCGCGGCTGTCATTTCTTTCGCTTCCTTTCGGCGTCCTGATCCGCTGCCCGTTTCTTGATCGTCCTCTCCAACTCGCGCACGTCGTCCAACGTCAGTTTCCCCGCCTCGGCCAGCTGTTGCATCATCGGCTGCGCGCGGCCGCCGAAGAATCCGAGGATGGTGTCGAGGAGGCCGTGCCGAGCGACGTCGCGCGCGACGAGCGGCACGAAGATGTGCGCGTTGCCGATCTTGCGGGTGCGGCGCAGCGCCCCCTTCGTCTCGAGGCGATACACCGTCGTCTGCACGGTGGTGTAGGCCGGACGCGGCTCGGGAAATCCTTCCTGGAGTTCCCGGACCGAGGCGTGGCCGCGGGCCCAGAGAATCTCCAGGATCTGCAGTTCGAGACGGGCGAGTCTGGGCAGCTTCTTGGGCATCTACTATGTGGTGGCTATAACTACTATTTAGTAGTAGGTCTGGTCAAGCGGCGGTGAGATCCGCGATGCCGGCGGCGCGTTCGGACGTTCCCGCTGCCAGACTTCGACGGCAGCACCGGCGAAACGGATAGCTGTGAGCCGCGCGGCGTCCGGAGTATTGGACCGGGCCGCCGGATCTCGATGTCGGTCGGTGCCAGCTGCGACGAGGCATCGAAGAGCACCGTCTTCCGCCACGATCGCCGGAGGCGTACGTGGACTCGTTAAGCCGTCACAAGGGTAAGCATGGCGACGGTCGTCAGTGGTCACACGCCGATCAATTGGGCGACGGCCTCTCGATCCTGTCGATCACCATCACATCGACAAACGCCTTGGTGGCCTGAAGCTTCAGCCCGAGCTGCTGCTCGAATGCCGTGAAGATATCGGGCGGCGGATTGGGATCGGCTGAATCGGCAGCGGGGACCCCGCCGAAGTTGGCCAACTGGATCGGGTCGGGTGTGAATCGCAACTGGAAGTCATATCTGCCGGTCAGACCCGTCTGATCGACGACGGGCCTGTCCAGGATGTTGCTCTGCAGGCCGTTGGCAACCCCGTTGAGGCCGGTATTGCGGCCCATGAGCGTAATCACGCCTGGTTCCCTGCCGAAACCGATACCAGGAAACGCATTGGGATCGCCGGCGCTCACGGCGATCTTCGGCCCACCCCTGGCCACCACCATCGCATACACCGGCAGTTCCTTCTTTTCCGTGTGGAACCGGAGCTGGAAGCGATCGACGAGGAGTTTCCGGACCATCAGCTTCATCTGATCTCTGCTCGGCTCGCCGGGAGTGTTCGATCGACCGACCGTGTCGTAGCGCTCGGAATCGATCCACGACGGCGCCCCCGCGATCTGATTCGCGTGAACGTTGTAGGCCAGCTTGAGCATCCAACTCACCGTGACGTTGGTCGTGGTCACGTCCTGGCCGCGGATGCCGTAGCCTCCTCGCGGCGCGTCGGGCCGACTGGGTTTGATCGTCGCGACAACGAATTCCGGATTCGCGTTCGCGGCCATCCTGACCGGCGCCGGTGGCGGCTCGGGAATGGCCCACGCGGTCTGGTTCGTGGCGCGTACGAGGTTGAGCGGGAGTGAGTTTGCAGCCTGCGTCCATTTGCCGGTGATGGTGTTGCCGTCACCGCCGAGCGTGCCTTCGAACCCCGCCTGCAACAACTGGATGGAGAGCTGCAGCGTCGAGCCTTTGAGCGTGACGCTGGTGGCGCTGAAGGGCGTCGGGTCCCGATCGATGGCATAGACCAGCGCTTTGAGGTCGCCCCCGTCGGCCGTCGAGATCTTGAAGACCAGCCGCAGTTGTCCATTCGGACCCTGCGGTGACGACAAGGTGCCCTGCCAGGTGCCGCTGATCTCCTGCTTCGGCGCCGCCTGCGTCTGTGCCCGCAGCTGGCCCGCGTCGGTGAGACCAAGCATCGCGGGAGCCGCGATCGCCACGAGTCCGGCGAGCACGAGTCCTGCCCGCGTCGAGAGATTCAGGTTGACCCTGGGCCGGTTTCTCACAGGAGCCTCGATTCTTCGCTTCGAATTCGATCCGGTCACACCCGCGCGATTCCACCGGCGATTTGCGCGCGGGCATCCTCCACTAAGACACCGACGGCGCCGGGTTGGCCGGTCTATCTGCCTGCGCGCCGTCCCTCGCGCATCCTCTATACAGCCTTCAGGTTGATCGCGCTCAAGGCGGCGGGCCATCCGGCCGAACTCCGAAGCACCGGCTCCGACGCCCGGACCCACACCGGGATGAACGCGGGAAAGCGACACGCCGCCGCGCTTTGAATCGCGTCGATCGCCGATTCATGCGATCCCCTGACCATGTGGTAGCAGAACAGCCCGACGTCCGGCGCAAACGGGTGGCTGCGCAGCGTCGTCAGCAGCGGCGCCGCCGCATCGAACTGGCCGATGTTCTCCAGCGCGCCTGCCAGCAGACCCATGCTGTAGGGGGACCACGGCGCTGCCGCCATCGCCCGTTCGCCGCAGTCGACCGCCGTGACGTGATCGCCGCGGCGCGATGCGAGAACCCCGCGTTGTGCCCATCCAAACCAGAATGTCGGGTCCAACTCCACCGCCCGGTCCATTTCGGCCCCCGCCTCGTCGTCACGCCCCAGTGCCGCGAGAGTATCGGCGTACATGGTGTGCCAGACCTGACACAACGGATCGTCTTCAACGACGCGCGCCGACTGCTGCCGCGCCTCCTCGCCGCGACCGGCAGAGAGGAGAAAGAACATCGCATACCAGGAGCGAAGATGCGGCGACATCGGCTCGCGCTGCGCCGCCAGGCTGAATTGGCGCTCGGCTTCGGCCCAGTCGTAATCGTAATGTCCGGCAACAATGCCGAGCATCGCGTGTGCCTCGGGCAGTTCCGGATCCAGTTCGAGCGCACGCGTCGCGAGCGCGCGCGCCTTCGGCATCGCCTCGTGTGGCGGGATGCCGCCAACCGCTGCGAGCGCGAGGTGGTAGTCGGCCATGCCGACGTAGGGCAGCGCGAACTGGGGATCGAGCCTGAGTGCCTGTTCGAGGCACTCGCGGCTGCGCTGTGACGCTTCGCGGGTGAACTGCCACTGATACGACCGGTAGCGGAGGTACGCCTCGTAGGCCGGGACGCTCGGCATGCGGCGCTCGCTCTTGCGGACCAGTTTCAGCTCGAGCGCAGCCGCAATCGCCGACGCGATCTCGTCCTGCACCGCGAAGATGTCCGACATTTCCGGGTCGTAGCGCTGCGACCACAGGTGCGTCCCGTCGGCGGCGTGAATCAACTGCGCCGTCACGCGGATGCGGCCGCCGGCGCGTCGCACGCTCCCTTCGAGGATGTTGGTGACGCCGAGTGTCTCGGCGATCCGGCGGATGTCCTCGTTCTTCCCCTTGAACGCGAACGCGGACGTTCGTGCGATCACCTTCAGCTCGGGCACCTGCGCGAGCGCGTTGATGATTTCTTCCGCCAGCCCGTCGCTGAAATACTCGTCGTCGGTGTCGCGGCTCATGTTCGCGAATGGCAGGACGGCGATCGAGGGGCGCGCCGCCTCCGCGTCACGCATGGTTGATGTGCTGGCGCGACTCACGGTCCGCCGCAACTGCTCCATCGCGGCCTTCACGTCGGCCATCGATTGAAACCGCTGCGATGGCTCCTTCGCCAGGCACCGCGTGATGAACTCGGCGCCCGGCGATGAGAGCGGCGGCGGCTCGTCGCGGACGACCGCATTCAGCGTTTCGAGCAGCGAGCGACGCTCGAAGGCGCGCGTGCCGGAGAGCAGCTCGTAGAGCACCACGCCAAGACTGAACACGTCGGAGCGGGCATCGGTCTCCAGTCCCTGCGCCTGTTCCGGCGACATGTAGGCGGCGGTCCCGACCACCGTGTCGGCTGTCCGGGTCACATCGGAACCCGCGGTGGCCGCGATCTTCGCCAGGCCGAAGTCCAGCAACTTGGTGCCACCGGCCGTCATCAGGATGTTGGCCGGCTTCAGGTCGCGATGGAGGATGCCCATGCCATGCGCCACCTGCAGTGCATCGACCAGTTCCGAGGCCACTCGCAGCGTGTCGTCGAGCGGCAGTGGCCCGCGGAGCGGCGTGCCGTCGACGTACTCCATCACCAGGTAGTTCGGACCCACGTCGTGCAGCACGCAGATGTGCGGATGACTCAGTGCGGCAATCGCGCGTGCCTCGGTGTCGAATCTCTTCGCGTGCTCGATCGCCAGCGTCTTGATGGCGACGACGCGGCCCAGGCGCGAATCGCGGGCTTTGTACACCTCGCCCATGCCGCCTGCGCCAAGCAGCGAGAGGATTTCGTAGGGACCGAGACGTGTGCCGGGAGTAAGGGCCACTGGAGAAGGGGCCGATTATATCGTCGGCCCGTTTTCCTCACTGCGGAGCGACGCCCCAACGATCTGGCTCTCGAAGGCCGATCGTCGAGCTCCTGAGCGGCCGTTTCGGTCTCGCTTCTTCGATCAGCCATCCCACTCGTGCGAGCGTGCGCGTGTGCATGACTCTCATTGTCGCAACAGCTTGAACGCCTGGTTCCAGTGATTGCCCGAAAACGCTGTGATGATCCACACCATCGCCAACGCTTCCAGGTAATGGGCCAGCGCGATGCCGCCGACGTCGATGACGTTCCAGCCGAACGCGGTGCAGATGGTCGCGACCGTTTCCTTGGCTTTCGCATCATCGCCACACAGGAACATGTCGGGTGGCCCGCCGGCGAACTGCGGCTTGTAGAAGGTCGCGTTCCCGGCGGTGTTGAACGCCTTGACGACGAAGGCATCGGGCACGGCGTGTTGGATCAACTCGCCGGCGGATGTTCCGAGCCCGCCGACGAGGCGCGGCGGCATGCCGGACATATCGAGCGGATTGGTAACGTCTATCACTATCTTGCCGGTGAACGTGCCGATGCCGGCCAACTGAATCGCATCGACCGCGCTGGTGCCGGGAACCGCGATGGCGAGGAGTTCGCCGAATGTCGCGGTGTCTGCGAACGTTCCGGCGGACGCGTGGCCGCCGCTCTCGCGCGCCCACGCTGCCAGCTTTCCGGGGTCGCGTGACCCCAACATCACCTCATGAGCTTCGCTGAGGAAGCCGCGAGCCAGCGATTTGGCCACGTCACCCGATCCGAGAATCCCTATTCGCATCCCTCTTTCCTCCGGAAAGCCTGCGCGCTCGGCGAGCGCCTGGCGGTTCCCGACAGCCCAGTCTGGCTGGCGGCAGGTAATGAAGAAATTCTTGCCCGGCCGCGCGCTTCAGGTATCCTCCACATCACTCGCGGGCTGGCGTGTCACCGGCCAGACGACTACAGAGGGGTGATCATGACCTTCCGACGACATTTTATTGGGACAGGCGTCGCATTCGCGGCCGCGCTCGCACTCGGCCTGCCGGCCATGGCGGCGGCGCAGGAGCGTGGTGCCGGACCGGGAGCAGCGGGGGCTCAGGCTCCAGCCGGCCAGGGCCAGCGCCAGGGCGGTGGTCGTGGCCGCGGCGGCGGTGCGCCGTTCACCCCGGCGCCGGGCGCGAAGGACCTGAAGTCGGTCCTCTTCAACTGGGCCTGGTACACGGGCATGCTGCGGAGCAGTGAGGAATACGACGTCCTCATGTCGCTCGACTACCAGGGCAAGGGCACGATGCAGGTGGGCGGACAGCCCTGCAACGTGACGCTGTACCGAAGCGACATCAGCTATCAGACCTCGGGCGAGCGGATCCGGATCACCGGCACGCGGCCCGGCGGCCAGAGTTGTAACACCATCGAAGTCGTCAGCGGCGCGTACGCCTGGAACGAAGACATTCAAGGTGCCGAGCTCGTCCCGGGCAAAGGCAAAGCCACGGCGATGCCG
>DATJEU010000017.1:0-3321 GCA_035496255.1 Vicinamibacterales bacterium | reverse complement strand
CTGGCGCTCAATCCGTCCACGGCATCAGGGACGTATGGTGCTTGCGGGAGCAGCTTGTTGTCATACAACGTCGCCAGCATCGCGGCGAGGTGTCCGCCAGCCGATCCTCCGAGAACACCGACCTTCGCCGGATCGACACGGTACTCCTGAGCGCGAGCTCGAATGACTCTCAGCGCACGCTGCGCGTCCAGCAGCGTCGTCGGATAGTGATAGCGCGGACCGTGCCGATAGCGCAGAACGAAGGCCGCCACATTGTGGGACAAAAAGAACCTGGCAGGGTCGGCGCCCTCACCAGGAACGGTCAACATCTGATAACCACCGCCGGGCAGGATCAGCACTCCGGCGCCGGTCGCCTTCTCTGCCGGCGGAAGGTAGAGGTCCAGCGTCGGCTCGGTCGGGTCCAGCTCGCTCTCTCTGCCCGCCACGACATCCGGCGCCGTTCCGTACAACTTGATCCGCGGCACGTCATCGACACGAGTCGCGGATACCGCCGCCTGACTGGCGGCTTCCGTGTGTGAGCTGGTGAACAACAGCCAACACGCTATTGCGACGAACAGAGTCCACATCCCCGCCATCCGCGTTCGACGCATTGGAACTCCTCGGCCTCAGTAAATCTTGAATGCGTAGAGCGTGTCGCCAACGGCGACCAGCACGTGCTGCTTGCCGTCTACCGTGTAGGTCTGCGGCGAGTTGGAGATGTTGCCGACGCGCGTGTGCCAGAGCGGCTTGCCGGTGCTCGCGTCGAAACCGATGAAGTTGCCGGATGCGTCGCCGAAGAACAGCACGCCGCCCGCTGTCACGAGCGCACCGCTGCCGACGCCGCCACCGGCGATCCCGCTCGGGAACTCGTGCCGCCAGACGGTCTTGCCGGTCGTCGGATCGATCGCGTCGAGAAACTCGCCGGCCGAACCGACGCCCGCCACTGTCTTGCCGCCGAGCCCCATCGAGCCGCGTGGATCCGGATCGGTCAGGTAGACGATGTTGTAGCCGTTCTTCTCCTGCACGTAGAACAGTCCGGTATCGGGTGAGTACGCGGCTGGCGGCCAGTTGGTCACGCCTTGTTCGATCGGTGAGACGAGAGAGCCCGGAATTGTCGCTTCCTTGCCGGGATTCGGCTCGACGACGCCCGTCGGTCGCAGGCCCCTGGCCCAGTTGGCGTGCTGTCCGTATTTGGCGGTGACCAGCTGCTCGCCGGTGACGCGATCGAGCGTATAGAAATAACCGTTGCGCGACGCGGTGGACACGAGCTTGCGCGGCCGGCCGTTGACGACCGCATCGAACAGAACCGGCGTCTGCGCGGAGTCCCAGTCGTGCGTGTCGTGCGCCGACGTCTGGAAGTACCACTTCATCTTGCCCGTGTCGACGTCGAGCGCGATGAGCGAACACGTGAACAGGTTGTCGCCCGCACGGGCCACGCCGGTATAGCCGGGCGTTGGATTACCCGTACCGAAGATGTACAGCCGGGTGCCTGGGTCGTAGACGCCAGGAATCCACGTCTGGCCGCCGCCGTGCCGTGCGGCCTCGAGGTTAGGCCAGGTGTCGAGGCCCGGGTCGCCGGGGTTCATCGGGACCGTGTAGAAGATCCAGTTCCGTTTGCCGGTCTCCGGATCGAACGACTGAAGAAAGCCAGGCGCATCCAGGTCGTTGCCGGTGCCCACGATCAGGTGATTGCCGACGACGACCGGCGCCGGCGTGGAGAAATACTGCTGCTCGAAGGAGGCGATCTCGACGTGCCAGCGTTCCTGCCCCGTTCGCGCGTCGAGCGAGACGAGGTAGTTGTCGGGCGTTTCGAAGAACAGGTAATTGCGCCAGAACGCGGCGCCGCGATTGCCGGTATGGGTGGCGCCGCGCGTCCGCCACGCGAAGTGCCACAGCTCGCGTCCGTCGCGCGCGTCGATCGCCCAGACGTGATCCGCCGACGTGACGTACAGCGTGTCGTTCACCTTCAGGATCGCGCCCTTCACGCTCGTGTTCGTGTACTCCCCTGACCCGACGCCGGCGACGATCGTGTTTCCGCCGCCGCCAAATCCACCGCCCCGGCCGCCGCCGGGCGTCGCAGCCGGAAACCCGCCATTCAGCCGCGACACCCACGCGAGCGTCAGGTTCTTCACCGTCGTCCGGTTTACCTGAGTGAGCGCGCTGTAACGCCGGCCGGTGTAGTCCCCGGAATACGTCGGCCAGTCGTCTGCAAGCGGCTTGACGAGTGTGGCGGGGTCGAGGCCGCCCGACGTCTGCGCCTGGCCGGCGAGGAGAGCTGGCCCCAGCGCGACCGATCCGACAAGCAAAAGAACCCTCAGGTTCATTTCAGCGTCACCAGAAATGCGGTCACGTCGTGCATGTCCTTGTCCGTGTAGGTCGGCAGGAGCTTCCGATGACCTTCACGCGGATCCTTGATTTCGACCTTGGGGACGTCGCCGTTCCGGGCAAACGATCGCTGCGTGCCATCCGGCATCGTGAGGATGACGATGAAGTCGTCGTAGCGCACGAGCGGCCCTTCGACGGGCTGACCGTCAGGCAGCGTGACGGCCACCGTCACGGGCGAGCCGCCGCCGCGCCCGCCTCGTCCTCCGCCGCCGGCCACCCACGTGTTCTGCAATTGCATCGGATCTGGAATCCGTGTCGCAATGCCCTGCAGGCGCTGCAGCGTATGACACGTTGTGCACGTCTTGTTGAAGTATGCTTCGCCGGCCTTCGCATCGCCGACGACGATATTGAGCTGGATCGGCGGCCCGGCTGGTGGTGACCCTTGTCCGCGCGCTGTCGCCTGCACGGCGTGAATGTACTCGGCGATCGCGACGATGTCCGGCGCGGGCAGCGACAGAGCCGGCATGGCGGGCATGCCCGGTGTTTGCCGCCCCTGCTGGACCACGGGAATGATCAACTCGCCGTGCAGATCGGTGAGCGCGAGCTGAGAGCGGAGCAGATTGGGGCCGCCTGTCTCACCGCCGCGGAGGTCGGCGCCATGGCATGACCGGCAGTTGATTTCATAGAGCAGCTTGCCGCGATCGCGCGTGGCCTGGTCGGCGAGCGGCCGCTGCTGCGCTGGGAATCCTCGCCCGCCGCCTCCGCCGGGGGCGCCTCCACCCCCACGCCCGCGGCCTTGACCGTCCTGTGCACCCAGAGGCGCCGCGACGCTGCCGACGAGAAGCGCGGCGGCGCACGTAATGCCGATTGTCAGTCGCATGAGCGCTGCCCTCTCTCCTTCACCGCGCCAGTCAATTCACTGGGGCGCCCTGATCGTACGGCTTGAGGGGCCGAATCCAGATGTTCCGGTAGCGCACCCGTGCCCGACCCTGCAGTTGGAGCGGCAATTCCGCGTCG
>DATJEU010000016.1:0-28523 GCA_035496255.1 Vicinamibacterales bacterium | reverse complement strand
TGGAGGTAGTTGTAGCCGACCGAGACTTCGGCCTTCGGGGCATCCTGCGCCATCGCCGGCGCGCTCACCGCAACGATCGCGGCACAGAGGGGCAGAACCTTCAAGAACAGATTACGCGTGAGAGACATCGAGACTCCTGCCGCAACGTTTTGAGACCCTCCGGCGTCGTGCGGCTCGCGCCCGCCGAAGGCATCTATTACTTTCCCCGTCACACACGCACACGCACGTTGCCGTTAGGCGGCGTTGACGCTTCACGTATGGATGTTGGTGAGGGAAACAGGGGGTAACAGACGAGACGTCTCATCGTAGCAGATTGTTCACGCGGATGATTCGTTGTCGCTCGTGTCTCATGGGCCTGACATGGCAGACGGTTCAATGCGCGTAATGGATCTGTTATCGTCAAGGGTTGTGATTTCAGTCAGTGCGGTCTCCATGCGGTACGGCTCGAAGATCCTCTTCGAGGACGTCACCACGACCTTCACGCCGGGCCGGCGCTACGGCCTCACCGGTCCGAACGGCGCCGGCAAGTCCACCTTCATGAAATTGCTCACGGGTGAACTGCCGCCGCAGAAAGGAACGGTGACGCGCCCACAGAAGCTCGGCGTCCTCAAGCAGGACCAGTTTGCGTTCGATGCCCACCGCGTGATCGACACGGTGATCATGGGCAACGCGCGCCTGTGGGAGGCGCTGCAGGAGCGCGAGACGCTCTATGCCAAGAACGAGATGACCGACGAGGACGGCATGCGCCTCGGCGAGCTCGAAGGCGTCGTCGGCGAAGAGGACGGCTACAGCGCCGAAAGCAGCGCCGCGGTGCTGCTGCAGGGGCTCGACATTGCCGACGACCTGCACGAGCGGAAGATGGGCGAACTGCAGGGCGGCCAGAAGGTGCGCGTGCTGCTGGCGCAGGCGCTGTTCGGCAATCCCGCGGCGCTGCTGCTGGACGAGCCGACCAACCACCTCGACCTCGACTCGATCCACTGGCTCGAAGACTTCCTGGTCCGCTACGACGGGACGCTGATCGTGATCTCGCACGATCGCCACTTCCTCAACCAGGTGTGCACGCACACGGCGGACATCGATTACCAGACGATCATCACCTACACCGGCAGCTACGACGACATGGTGCTGCAGAAGATGCAGATCCGCTCGCGAGTCGAGGCCGAGAACGCGCAGCGCGAGAAGAAGATCGCGCAGCTCATGGACTTCATCCAGCGCTTCGGCGCCGGCACACGCGCGGCGCAGACGACGTCGCGGCGCAAGGAAGTGGAGCGCCTGCAGACGACGGACCTTGCGCGCTCCAACATTCAGCGTCCCTACATCCGCTTCAACCAGTTGCGGCCGTCCGGCAAGCTGGCGATGGAATGCAAAGGCGTCAGCAAGGCGTTCTCGCCGGAGCTGCAGGTGATCGACGACTTCGAGACGATCGTCAACCGCGGCGAGAAGATCGTGATCGTCGGCCGGAACGGCGTCGGCAAGACGACGCTGGTGCGCGCGCTGCTCTCGGACGCGCCGGGGGTCACGCCGGAACCGGCGGCCATCGACGCGGGGACGATCCGCTGGGGCCATGAAGTTTCGGTGGGCTACTTCGCGCAGGACCACACCGGGCAGATTCAGAAGGGGCTGACGGCGGCCGACTGGCTGCACCAGTTCGATCCCGACGCCGCGCGCCAGGACATTCACGGCCTGCTCGGCCAGATGCTGTTCACGGGTGAAGAAGGCCTCAAGCCGACCGAGGCGCTCTCCGGCGGCGAGACCGCGCGGCTGCTCTTCTGCCGCATCATGCTGCAGAAGCCGAACGTGCTCGTCCTCGACGAGCCGACCAATCACCTCGATCTCGAGTCGATCAACGCGCTCAACATCGCGCTGCAGAAGTACGAGGGCACGGTGTTCCTGGTGACGCACGACCAGGACCTGATCGAAGAGGTCGGCACGCGCGTGTGGCACTTCGACGAGCACCACACCATCACCGATTTCCGCGGAACGTTCGAAGAGTTCGAAGCGAAGTCGGCGACCTAACGTCACAAGAGAAGCCACGACGTTCACGACGAAAAACGACGCTCACGACGATAGATCCAGAAGAATTTGGCCGTCGTGGCCGTCGTTATCGTCGTGCCGTCGTGGCCTCTTTTTTCGGGATCGTGTCAGTCCGAGGCGGCGGGCAGGATGCGTGAGTCGGTGACGAAGCGGCGGTACTTGGCGAACGTCTGGGTGATGCGCAGGCGCGACACGCGGCGGTCGCTGCGGTGGATGGTCACCGAATCGATCGATGCCGGCAGCAGGATCGTCTCATCGGGATCGGTGAACGTCACGCGCTTGTAGCGGGTCGACGAGGTGGCACGTTCGTAGGTCACTTCGTCGGGCCGGCGCGTCTTCCCCTTTGGCTTCTGCAACTCCTTCGGGATCTTCACGTCGACCACGCCGGTCAGGCGCTCGTCGATTCGGAGGATCTCCCCGCTCTCCGGGTCGGCCCACAGCCGGCCGCGCGTCTGGCCGGACAGGTCGGCGAAGAGACAGTCGTGATCGCTCGTGATGCTCGGCGGGGGTCCGTTCCGCGGCGTGTACTCGACGGTCATCGCGGTGCGTCCGTCGACGCGATCGGGCTTGCCCATCGCGAAGTTCCACGACTGCTGATTGTCCGGCAACAGAAACGCCAGCGGCTCCGGCGTCGTCGACGGCGGGTCCGCGCACTTCTCATCGCCGGGATCGAAGATGGCGGGACCGCTCGCCTTGATCAACTGGCGAACCGCTTTCGCGCGCTCGCTCGCGGTTGGCGCCGTCGGATCCCATTCCACGCGCAGCTCGTACACCGCTCGCCGCGGAAACCCCTCCGCCGAGAGGTCGGCGTTGATCGGCTGAATGACGATCGTTTCCTCGGTGAGGATGCTCTGCGCGCGCGTGTAGTAGCGCTCGACGTACTCGCCGAGCCGCGTGATCGGATCCGTTTGGGCACGAACAGTCGTACCGACAAGAAGGACGAACGCGAGCAGTGCGCCCCGCATCGCGCGGATCCTATCGCGCCTGTCACAGGCGGACCATAAAGGTCCGCCCCGCTGGCAGAGGTCCGACCCGATGGTGAAGGTCCGACCGCTGGCAGAGTTGCGACCTGCTGATAAAGGTCCGACCGGATGGTAGAGGTCCGACCGGTTAGTAACGGTCCGGTCGCTCGGGATGGGTCTGACATCTGTGGGCCGACCTCTTGGGTCGGCCTCTGACGGTGACCGGCAGTAGGATCCGCCGCGTGGACTCAGGAGGTGAGCTCATGCGAAAGGTGACACGGATCTTCTGGACGGCTGGCGCGATCGGGATCTTCGCGGTTGTCGTGGCGGCACAGGCACCCCAGCAACCGCGGGCGGGAGGCGCAGCCGGGCAAGGGCGTCCCGGCGGCGCAGGCGGTCAGGGGGCACGCGCCGGCGGCCCGCCCTCGTTCTTCATCACGAGCGTCGGCAAAGGTGACGGCGCGAACTATGGCGGCCTTGCCGGCGCGGACGCGTACTGCACGCAGATGGCGCAGGCCGGGAACGTTCCGACGCCGCCGGGACGGATGTGGCGGGCGTATCTGAGCGCGAGCGCCGCCAACGGTCAGCCCGCGGTCAACGCGCGCGATCGTATCGGCGCCGGACCCTGGTACAACGTGCGCGGCACGATCATCGCCAACAACGTCGCGGATCTGCACGGCGACGTCCAGCGCGATCGCAATCAGATCAACAAGCAGACCGCGCTGACCGAGAAAGGCGGGACGGTGAACGGCGTCGGCGACACGCCGAACCAGCACGACATCCTCACCGGGTCCGACTCGGAAGGGCGCGCAATCCCCGGCACCGACGACACCACGTGCAAGAACTACACGAGCAACGCCGACACTCCGGGATCAAGCGTGATGCTCGGCCACTTCGATCGCACCGGTGGCGGCAACACCTCGTGGAACTCCGCGCATGCCTCACGCGGGTGCAGCCAGCAGGGACTGGTCGGCACCGGGGGTGCGGGACTCTTGTACTGTTTCGCCGCGAACTGAGACAGACGTTCGAGCTTCTGGGTTCTCAGTTCCAAGTTCGTGTTCAGGTTCAGGTTCGGGTTCGGGTTCGGGTTCGGGTTCGGGCCGAACCGAACCTGAACACGAACGCTGAACCGAGAACAGAGAAGCGCGAACATCAGGTGATCGTTTCCGCGCTGTACCTCGCAATCAACCCGGTTCGGACCGCGTGCTGGTACACCCTGGCAAACGTCCAGCACGCGGCCACGACGTAGAGCGCGGCCAGCCCGGCACCCATGGCGAGCGAGCCTGGCGCGAACGCCTGCCCCGCGGCAATCGCGCGGAGACCTTCGAAGACATACGACACCGGCAGCGCCCGCGCGATCGGGTGCATCCACCCCGGCAGCGTCGAGACCGGGTAGTAGACGCCGCCGAACGGCGCAATCAGCGCGGGAATGGGCCAGACGAACCATTCCGCCGCAGGACCAAAGCGCAGGATGATCGCGGCACCGACCACCCCCATCGCAACCCCGAACAGGAACAGCACCAGCACGAACGGCACGGCCATCAGTCCGTACGCGCCGATCGACCAGCCGAAGAGCAGCGTCGCGATCACCACCATTGCCAGCAACCCGATGGCGCTGGTGAACAGGCTCGAGAGCACTTGCCCGCCAAGGTATTCGACCAGCGTCAGCGGACTCGCGAAGATGTTCAGGAAGTTGCGCGACCAAACATCCTCGAAGAACGTCATCGTCACGCCGTGCAGCACCCGCACGCAGTAATCCCAGAACACGACGGCGCCGAGCAGCGACGTCACGAAGTCGACGCCGCCCGCGGTCATGTCCAGATACCGCGTGATGAAGCCCCACAGGACGATGTCGATGACGACGAAGCCGAAGAGCGGCACGACCCGCGTCGGGCTGCCGCGCAGCAGGTACCACTGACGTTCGAGCAGGGCGAGCGTCCGGGAGAAGCGCATGTCAGGCGTCCAGCGTCAACGGCTCGCGCGCGACGGTGATGAACAGTTCCTCGAGGCTTCCCTTGCCGTGCTCAGCCGGCAGCGTTCGCGGATTGCCTTCAAGCAGGATTCTGCCGTGCGACAGGAACAGCACCCGGTCGCACACCTGCTCCACTTCGAGCATGTTGTGGGAGGTCCACAGCACGCCGCCGCTCCCCTGCTGCGTGAATGCGCGAAGGCGGGCGCGGATGTCCTGCGCGGTGGCCGGATCGAGCGACGCCGTCGGCTCGTCCAGCAGCAGGAGATGCGGTTCGTTCAACATCGCCTTCGCGAGCGCCACGCGCGTCTGCTCCCCCGACGACAGCACGCCGCACTTCGTATCGCGAAAGCGCACCAGATCGAACTGCTCAATCAATGAGGCGACGCGCATGCGGCGATCGCGCACGCCGTACATGCGCGCGAACACCATCAGGTTCTCGAGCACCGTCAGGTTGCCCGGCAGCGGCGCATACACGGCGGCGAAGTTGGTCCGCTGCAGCGCCTGCGTCCGGCGGCGCGTGACGTCGATCCCTTCGATGCTGACGCTGCCCGCGGTCGGCTCCAGCACGCCCAGGATCATATTGATCGTCGTCGTCTTGCCGGCCCCATTCGGCCCGAGCAGGCCGACGGTTTCCTTCGGCTCGATCGTGAAAGACACCTCCTCCACGGCCGGCGTGGTTCCGTAGAGCTTTCGCAAATGGGAGACGGAGAGGACGGGCATGCGGTCGCGGGTGTACACCTTGCACCCCGGCCGTGAGGACGTCAAATGCCCGAGCCAGGCAAGATCGCGGATCGCCAGCCACCGGCCGCCAGCCGCCGGATCGACCGGCTATCGCTCTACCTGCCGTGGGCCACGCTGCTGAAGGTGATTGCCGCCGTCGCGGCCGTGTGGATCTGGCGCGAGCTCGTGTGGATCGTCATGCTGGTGCTGATCGCACTGATCATCGCGGTCGCACTCGATCCACTGGTCACGCGCCTGCAGGCCCGCGGCATTCCGCGCGCGCTCGCCGCCTGGTCGGTCGTGATCGTGATCGTCGGCACGCTGGCGGTGTTCCTGGTGCTGACCTGGAATTCGCTGGTCGCGCAGGCGCACGACGTCGGCAGCCAGTTGCAATCGATTGAGCAGGTGGCGCGGAACCGGCTGCCGCCAGGGCTGTTCGACCTGATCGAGCGGTCGAGTGCACCGGATGCGTCGGCGATCGGCAGTCTCGCGATGGGAATCGCGCGATCCGCCGTGTCCGCCTTCGTCGCGTTCATCCTCGCGTGGATCCTGGTGGCGTACCTGCTGATCGAGTCGGAACAGACCTACCGGTGGGTGCGCGGGTTCGTGCCGGACCGCCGGCGCGGACGGTTCGACACGACCGCCTGCGAGGCGCGCGGGGCCGCCGTCGGCTACGTCGCGGGCAATCTCACCACGTCGGTGTGTGCGGGGATCTATTTCTACGCATGGCTGGCGACGCTGCACGTGCCGGCGGCGTTGCTGCTGGCGATGCTGGCCTTCGTCGGCGACTTCATCCCGGTGATGGGCTTCTTCCTGTCGTGCCTTCCGGCGATGGCGATGGCGGCGACGCAGTCGGCGTTTACGGCACTGCTGATGATCCCGATCTACGCCGCCTATCACGTCATCGAGAACTATTTCATCGCGCCGCGCGTGTATGGAGAGCGGCTCCGCCTGAGTAACCTGGCAGTACTGCTCGCGTTCGCCGTCGGCGCTCAACTGGCCGGCGTGGCCGGAGCATTGGTCGCGCTTCCCGTCGCCGCCGTCTATCCCACCATCGAACGCCTGTGGCTGCGCGGCACCTTTGGCGACGAGGTCATCGACGAGCATCGGGCGCTGGCGCGACACAACCAGCGACACGCGGGTTAAGGAGCTCTGACAACGTCTCACGCTTGTCCAACGCCCAAAACAGACTGGATAGGAACAGATCGTTTGGGAGTTGCGGTTGGTTGGGAATTGGACGGCGTCAGACGTTGGGCGTTGGGAGTTGTCTTTAATCCAGCGGCCTCCCACGCTCGTCCGTCGTCCATCCCTGCTCGCAGGCGTTACAGAAACAGACGAGTGTGGTCTGTTGACGCAGCGTGACCAGTACCGTGCCGCGCTGCTGACAGTAGCGGCACGGCCAGGATACGGGTTCCGGAGAGCGCGGCGGGCGCACAGCGACGGAGTCGGGCGGCAGAGCTTTGCGCATCGGAAAATGCCGTCAACTGCAAGCGCGCGTCCGCCTCGCGGCTCCACAGAATGCCGACCTGAAGGTCGGCGTCGATGAACCGCGGCGCGGAAGACCTCAAGGTCGGCCTCTACGGGTGCAAATCAGCCCAGTACACGCGCGTGAGGTACCATCCGCTCTTCCAGACATGCGGGAGATTCCCCTCAGGGACATTGAGGACGCGAGCCACCATCTGTACGACCTCGTTGTTCGCACACCTGTCGTCCGGCTCGAGCTGCCCGCCGATTCGCCGCTGCGCGCCGACGGCTCGTCGATCCTCCTGAAACTGGAAACATTGCAGCCGGTCGGCTCGTTCAAGCTGCGCGGTGCGTATAACGCGATCCGGCAACTGACGGCCGACGAGCGTCGCGATGGTATCTGGACGGTGAGCGCAGGCAACGCGGCACTGGGTGTCGCGCTGGCGGCTCATCACGCGGGCGCTCGATGCTCGGTGATGGTCGCGGATACCGCGCCCGCGGTGAAAGTCGACGCCATCAAACGCCTGGGCGCGGACGTGGTGCCCGCGTCGTACGACGAATGCTGGCGCACCGCCGAAGCCCATGCATCGCCGCGCATGCACGGCCACTTCGTGCACCCATTCGACGATGATCGATTCATGGCGGGAAACGCGACACTGGGAATTGAAATCGTGGAGGACGTGCCGCAGGTCGACGTCGTGATCGGCCCGGTCGGCGGCGGTGGTCTCCTCGGCGGCGTCGGGTCGGCGCTCCGCGCACTGCGTCCACATGCGCAGGTGTTCGCCGCGGAACCGGAAACCGCGGCACCGCTCGCCACGTCATTGCGCAACGGGCGACCGTCCTCATTCGACGGATGGCAGGCATCATTTGTGGATGGCGCCGGCGGCAAGTCGGTGCTGCCGACAATGTGGCCGCTGCTGTCGCGACTGGTGAGCGGCTCGATCGTGGTGCCGCTGGCGGATGCGGCTGTGGCGATGCGGCTGGTTGCCGATCGCTGTCATGTAATTATCGAAGGCGCGGCCGCATGCGCGGTCGCCGCCGCCCTTTCCGGCCAGGTGCGAGGCACGATCGTCGCAATTGTCTCGGGCGGCAACATTGATCTGACGAAGTTTGCGTCGTTGACGGGAGCGTGCCTTGGTTCAACTGCCTGATCGCATCAATCGTCTCGAGGAACTGGCGTACGACATCTGGTGGAGCTGGACGCCGGTCGCGCGTAACGTCTTCCGGAAGCTGGACTACCCGCTCTGGCGGCAGACGGCGCACAACCCGGTGAAGATGCTGCAACTGCTGCCGCCAGACGCGCTCGCGGCAAAGATGGCGGACCCGGTATGGCTCGCGGACTATGACGAAGCGATCCGGCGTCTGGATGCAGCGCGGGCCGCGCACAACACGTGGTGCGAGAGTCAGTGTCCTGAACTCGAAGGCAAGTCGATCGCATACTTTTCCGCGGAGTTCGCGCTGCACCAGTCGCTGCCGATCTATGCCGGCGGTCTCGGCGTGCTCGCCGGCGATCACTGCAAGGAAGCCAGCGACCTGGGCGTGCCGCTGATCGGCGTCGGCTTCATGTATCCGCAGGGCTATTTCCACCAGAACATTTCCACCGACGGCTGGCAGCAGGAGAACTACGAAAAGCTCACGTGGGCCGACGCGCCGATCGAGCCCGCCATGACGCCCGAAGGCAAACCCTGCATCGTCGCGGTACCGCTCGGCAACCGGACGGTGCTGGTGCAGGTCTGGCGGATTCGGGTCGGCCGCGTGAAGCTGTATCTGCTCGACACGAACGTCGAAGAGAACGCGCCGTGGGATCGGGAACTGTCGGCGCGCCTCTATGGCGGCGATCGCGAAACGCGCGTCCAGCAGGAAATCATCCTCGGCATCGGCGGCGTCCGCGTGCTGAAGCAGATGGGATCCGATCCCGCGGTCTACCACCTGAACGAAGGACACGCGGCGTTCGTCGTGCTGCAGCGCATTCGCGACTTCTGCGAGAAGGGCTGGAGCTTCGACGCCGCGCTCGAAGAAGTCCGTCGCACCACCGTGTTCACCACGCACACGCCGGTGCCGGCGGGCCACGACGCCTTCCCGTTTCACCTGGTCGAGACGCACCTGGCCGGCGCGTGGGGCGATCTCGGCGGCTACCGTGAGCAGTTCCTCGCGCTCGGGCATCACGACAGCGGCGGCGGGGCGATGTTCAACATGACGGCGCTGGCGTTGCGGACCAGCGGCAAGGTGAACGGCGTCAGCCGGCTGCATGGCGACGTGACCAAGGGCATGTGGCAATCGATGTGGCCGGGTACGCCGTACGACAAGCTGCCGATCACCTACATCACCAACGGCGTGCACGTTCCGACGTGGATGTCGTCGGAAATGGGACTGCTGCTGGAGAAGCACCTCGGTCCCGACTGGATCGAGCGGCATGACGATCCGGCGGTTGCCGATCGCGTCCTCAAGATTCCCAACGAGGAGATCTGGGAAGCACGGCAGGCGCTGCGCGGGTTTCTGTTCGCGTTCGTGCGCGAGCGGGCGCGAACGCGGTGGACGCAGTCCGAGGTGAACGCGAGCCAGGTGGTCGCGGCCGGCACGCTGCTGGATCAGCAGACGCTGACGATCGGCTTCGCGCGCCGCTTCACCGGCTACAAGCGTCCCGAACTGATCTTCACCGACGCGGATCGACTGGCGCGCATCCTCAATGCGAAGGGTCGTCCCGTGCAGATCGTCTTCGCCGGCAAGGCGCATCCGGCCGATGACATCGGCAAGCATCACCTGCAGCGGATCTACAAACGCGCGCTCGACCCGATGTTCGGCGGCCGCATCGCGTTCGTCGAAGGCTACGACCTGCACGTGGCGCACTTCCTCGTCCAGGGCTGCGACGTCTGGATGAACAACCCGCGCAAGCCGCTCGAGGCGAGCGGCACCAGCGGCATGAAGGCGGCCATCAACGGCACACCGCACATGTCGATCGGCGACGGCTGGTGGGCGGAAGGGTTCACCGGCGAGAACGGGTGGCTGATCGATGGCCATGCCGACCCGCACGACCACGGCGCCCAGGATTGGGCGGACGTGCAGTCGCTCTACGCGCTGATCGAAAACGAGCTGGTGCCGATGTTCTACGACCGGGATGCGCGAGGCATTCCGCATCGCTGGGTGCAGGTGGTCAAGCAGTCGATCCGGACGGTCCTGCCGCAGTTCAGCACGCGGCGCATGGTGAAAGAGTACGTACGAAATGTGTACTTGCCGGCGATCCGGCAGGAATCGGTGGCGCGATAGCCGCTTGGTCACAATTTCTTCACACCGGTCTCCCCTCCCCGGTGCCGGCCATCTGCCGTCTAATGGACAGTGCAGAAATTGCGACGTGAGGGGAATATGAGACTTCAACGCCTTCTGATTGCGCTGGCCGTGGCGGTGGCGCTTGCGGCGGTGATGGCAACGGTCACGCTGCGCGCCGCGAGTGTGCCCAATTCGTCCGATGTCGTTGAACATGCGCTGAACCGTCTGGCCTTCGGTCCCCGTCCAGGGGACGTCGAGCGGGTGCAGGCCCTGGGGCTCGCCACCTGGATCGAGCAGCAGCTCCATCCCGAGAAGATCGACGACAGCGCGCTGACCGCGCGACTGCCGCAGCAGCCGGCGCGTCCGGCCACCTTCGACGATCAAATGGAGGCCCGGCGCTGGGGTCGCGAGTCGGTGCAGACCCTTTCCGCCGCCAAGATCGATCGCGCCATCTACAGCGAACGGCAGCTGCAGGAAGTGCTGGTCGACTTCTGGTTCAATCACTTCAACGTGTTCGCGGGCAAGGGGCGCACCGCGATGTGGGTTGAAGAGTACGAGCGCACGGCCATCCGGCCGCACGTCTTCGGCAAGTTCCGCGACATGCTCGAAGCGACGGCGAAGAGCCCGGCGATGCTCTTCTATCTCGATAACTGGTTGAGCGCCGATCCGAATGCGGCCGAGAAAGCGCAGCGGCAGCAGCAGCAGCGGGCCGCGCGGCGCGGCATCTTCCCGCCGGGAAGCTTGATCGGAAACCCACGCAACCGTCCCGGTCCGCCGGTGCGCAATCCGCGCACCGGTGCAACGCCCACGGGTCGCGATCCGCTGGCCGGTCCTGACGGGTCCGGCAGGGATCCGCTCAACGGTCCCGATCCCGCAGGGCGGGATCCGCGCAGTGGTCCCGCCACAGAGCCCGGCGCCAGCCAGCCGCCGCAACAGGCGCAGCCGCGGCAGCAACAGCGCCGCCGCGGCCTCAACGAGAACTACGGCCGCGAGCTCCTCGAGCTGCACACGCTCGGCGTCGACGGCGGCTACACGCAGAAGGACATCATCGAAGTCGCGCGCGCCTTCACCGGCTGGACGATCACGCCCGAGCGTCCGAACGCGAATCAGCAGCGCCTGCCGAAAGGCGCCATTCAGCAGGGCGACTTCCGCTTCATGCCGAACCTGCACGACACCGGTGAAAAGGTCGTCCTTGGCCACAAACTGAAGGCCGGCCGCGGGATGGAAGACGGCGAACAGGTGCTCGACATCGTCGCCCGCCATCCGGCGACCGCGCATCACATCGCCTACGAACTGGCGCAACGGTTCATCAGCGACGAACCGCCGAAGGCGCTGGTGGATCGCGCCGCAAAAAAGTTCCTCGACAGCGACGGCGATCTGCGCGAAGTGGTGAAGACGATCATCACCTCCGACGAATTCTTCGCGAAAGCGGCGCGCAGCGCGAAGGTCAAGACGCCATTCGAGTTCGTCGTCAGTGCGGCGCGGGCGGCGGGCCGTGACCTGCCGAACCCGCAGCCCGTGTTGCGCGCGCTCAACCAGATGGGCATGCAGCCGTACATGTGCCAGCCGCCAACCGGCTATGACGACACCGCGGACACATGGCTCTCGGCCGGCGCGCTCGTCGCGCGGATGAACGTGGCGCAGCAGATCGCGGGACGCGACAAGGCCGCCACGATCGGCGGACCGGATTTTCAACGGAGGTAAGCCGTGACGACTACACGACGCGTGTTCATCAAGTCCGGCGCAACGGCGATGCTCTCCCTCGGCTTCGCCCCGCGGTTCCTCGCGCGCGCGGTCGCGGCCACCGAGACCCGCAAGAAGCTGCTCATCGCGATCTTCCAGCGCGGCGCCGTTGACGGCCTCAACATGCTGGTGCCGTTCGGCGACAACGAGTACTACCGCCTGCGTCCGTCGATCGCCGTGGCACAGCCGGGCCGCGACAACGGCGCCGTTGATCTCGACGGCTTCTTCGGCCTGCATCCGCGCATGGCGCCGCTCAAGCCGTTGTGGGACCAGGGACTGCTCGCACCGATTCATGCCTGCGGGTCGCCGGATGCCACGCGATCGCACTTCGACGCGCAGGACTACATGGAGTCGGCCACGCCCGGCGTCAAGGCGACGCGCGACGGCTGGCTGAATCGCTATCTGCAGGCGACCAACAGCACCAGCCCGCTGCAGGGCGTGGCGATGACGCGGCAGACGCCACGGTCGATGCAGGGACATGCGGCGACGCTGGCCTTTCCGAGCGTCGACGAATTCGCCGTGCGCGACGCGCGGGGTTCGGGGCGCGCGATCGAGGACAGCTACAGTCACACGGCTGACGCGCTGCTGAGCACGAGCGCACGCGAGGCGTTCGAAGCGATGGCGATCCTGCAGAAAGCGACCGCCGGCGGTTACACGCCGGTGAACGGCGCCGAGTATCCGAAATCGCCGTTCGGCCGCGCCCTCCAGGAAATCGCCCGCGTGTCCAAGGCGGATGTCGGCCTCGAAGTCGCGTTTGCCGAGTGCACCGGGTGGGACACGCACGTCAACCAGGGATCCGGCGATGGACAGCTTGCCGGACGGCTGGACGATCTGGCGCAGGGCATCGCGGCCCTGACCCGGGATCTCGGCGATCGCATGGGCGACACCGTCATCCTCACGATGTCCGAGTTCGGGCGCGCGGCGGCCGAGAACGGCAACGGCGGCACCGACCACGGGCATGGCAACGCCATGATGGTGATCGGCGGGCCGGTCAAAGGCGGCAAGGTCTACGGCAGGTGGCCCGGCCTGCGCCCCGATCAGCGCTGGGAAGCGCGCGACCTCGCCGTCACCACCGACTTCCGCGACGTGTTCGCCGAAGTCGCCACCGCGCACCTCGGCGCACCGAGCGGCGCATTGCGGACCATTCTTCCGGGATTTACTGCCGGAAAGCCGCTCGGGGTGATCAAGACATAGGACTACGGTCTTCGGGCTACGGACGACGGGCGCGAGCGCGGACCTGAAAGGTCCGCGCCACGAGTCCGAAGCCCGGAGCCGGTAGTCCGAAGCCCTATAATTGATCTCCCATGGCTCCCCGCAAGTCGAACGTGACGAAGTTGAAGTGTGCCCTCTGCGGCGCGAAGGACGTGTCCGAACCGCGAGGTGAAGAGCGCTATTGCCACGACTGCTGGGAGAAGAAGATCGCGGTCGAGGAAATCGTTGCCCGCGAGTTCGCGCTGAAGCGTTACATCCGCGCGCACAGCGCCGAGAAATACCTGATCTATCACTCCACGATCAAACGCCCCTGCGGCCAGATCATCGTCGTCGACGACGGCTACGACCTGTTTCTGACGATGGTGCTGTACCCGAACTTCGGGTGGGAGGAGGCGGCGTATCACCTCGAGGGCGATCCCGAGGGACGGGCGTTCGCCGAGATCCTGGTTGACGTCGTCGCCACCGAAGTCATCGAGCCCTGGGGCGGCGGCAAGTGGCATCTGGAGATTTTCCGGTCCGCGAATCCTGAACCCGAGGACTGGAATGGCGAAATGTAACTGCCTATAATTCCTGCCCACCGGTCGGTCCGCATGACGGACCGACAGCCAGTGCTGTCTGGCCGGCTCGTCGAGCCGACCTTGGCGAAGGTGGGCGGACACTTCGGGAGGGAGACATGAAGGTTCTGACGAAGACGCTACTGGCGTTCGCGTGTGCGGCGCTGATGGCGGTGGGCGTGTCGGCCGATCAGGCCAAGCCTGCCGCGCAGTCCGCTCCGGCGCCGGCCGCGCCGTCACGGCTGACGCCGGCGCTGCACGGCGAGGCACAAATCATAATGACCGAGCCCGCGCTCAAGCGTGAGGGCAAGAATCTCGTCACCACGTTCAAGGTGAAGAACGCGTCGAAACAGCCAATTGCCGGGTTCAAGATCGAAGAATTCTGGTACGACAAGAAAGGCGCCGTCATCGGCGGCGACACGTTCCGCTACCTGAAGCCATTGCAGCCGGATGAAATCATCGACGTCAAACTCGAGGATGTCGCGACCGGCAACGAGGCGAACAACAACTACAAGTTCAGCCACGCCAACGGCACGGTCGGAAAGCCGACGCGGGTGAAGAAGTTCTAGACGTCCCCGGCTAGACCAGCCGATCGGCCAGATCAGCGGCGAGCGGGATGCGCCACGCATTTCCGTTCGCCGCTTTCCACATCGCCACCATCCACAGCACCAGCGCCGCCACCCACGTCACCAGTGCCGCACCCAGCAGCGGCAGAAACGCTTCCGGCAGAAACGACAGCGATGCGCCGGCCACGGCCGTAAAGCCCGCGATCAGCGCGGCGAGGATCCCGAACGCCGTGATCGATTGCGCCGCGTGAAACCGGACGAACCGATCATCGCGCTCGAGCAACCAGAAAATCAGGCCGGTGATCCACCACGCCCCGTAGGCGAGCGCTGCGGCCGTGCGTGGCGGCAAGCCGGTGGAGGTGGCCGTAACCGTGGTCATGACGCTCGATTGTGCAACGAGAATGCCCGGGCGCTGGCTGGTGGCTGGTGGCTGGTGGCTGGTGGTGGGAGTTTCCACAACCCACTGCCCACTACCCACTACCCACCAGCCACCAGCCCCTAAGGAATCACTTGAATCTGGATATCGTGTTCCACCGTCGGCATCCCTGCGAAGTGTCCCTGCGCCTCGACGTGAATCACGTAGAGACCGGCCGGTACGTCGGCCAGCGAGACACTCGCGGTGAATCCATACCCTCCGGACTTCCCTGCCAGCTCGCTTGACGATCGGTCCTCCGCCGTCATGTGTACGACATTGCCGGTGTCGTTGAGGAGCGAGGTGCGGATCGCGACCTGATGGGCGGCGCCGCCGCGCTGATTGTCGTAGACCTCGCCGAAGAGCGTCAGGCGATCGCCGCGGCGGAATGCGCGCGCCGCCACCGGCGGCCCGGGCAGGTAGTCTTTCAACGGGTCTTTCGGCTTGATCGTCGCGCCCTGCGCGGCGTCGGCCGCGGTGATCGCGATGCCGCTCATCATCAGCGGCTCCTTGGTGAAGTCCGGCACCTCGAGGTCATAGAGCACGCTGCCGGACTTGCCGGTGGAGTTGCCGGCGGCAAACCGCAACTGGTAGCGTCCCGGCGGCAGCTCCGTCTGCCCGACGAGGCGGATCCCGCGCGTCTTGACCGCTTCGTAGGTCGCCGGTTTCAGCGTCAGCTCCGCCTTCGTGCGCTCGCCAGGAAAGGTCTTGCCGCCGGCGAGGACGGCGGTGTCGACCACGTCGAGCGTGTCCACCCAGAGGCCGTTGCGATTGACGAAGTCGAGTTGCGACGCATCCACTTCGACCGTGAACGCGATTGCGGCATTCGGCGGCGTGCCCTTGAAGGCGGCAGCGAAGGCGCGCATCGGCAGTCCTGGTGTCGGCAACGGGCTGCCGAGTGCGGCAGTGATCGCCGGGGCCGGCGCATTGGGCGGTGGTTCCGGCGTCGTCGGCGCCTTCCCTTTTGGCGCGACGTAACTGTTGCGCGCGCGGACCGTGAGGCCCGGACGCTTCACCCGCACCTGCAGCTTGCGCACCTTGCCGTCGCGTTTGTCATTCGCGGGGTAGTAGCCGAGCAGGTAGTACGAACTGTTCTCGCGAATCATGCGATCGAATGCACGGTTGAAGTCGTTGGTGTTGAGCACCGAAAAACCGCCGGTGTCGACGGCGAGCTGGCGCAGGCTGTCCTGCGACAGGCGCACTTCCGCCTGCATCGACCGGCCGTCGAGCGTGTCCGCCGGATTGTCGGTCGGCACCAGGCCGCCGACCTGGATCAGATCGTCGTCGGCGTTGAACAGGCCGCGCGGATCGATCGTGTAAATCGCGACGTTGCCGCGTTGTGCCGCGGCAATCGCATTGCGAATGTCCTCGAGGACGATCGACGCGGTGGCGCCGTCGGCCCCCATCGCCTGATTGACGTCGTAGTCGATCCCCTCGCCGAACATCACCATCGCCTTGCGGCGCCCGCGCACGCCGGCCATGAACTCCGACCATTTGCGGATCGACGCCATCGCCGATCGCGCCTGGAAGGCGCGCTCCTGCTTCGCCGTGTCGTCGCCGGCCTGCAGGTTGCCGTTGGAGTCCACGGTGGTGTTCGACAACTGGTCGATCGTCGCCGACGGCGGCTTGCGGCCGGTGAACTTGTCCACCGCCGCCAGCAGCAGCCGCGTATTGTTCGTGAAGTCTTGCGACGCGTCGTTGCGTCCGGTGTAGACGACCGCGGCCACGTCGTTGACGCCGATCGCCTCGTCGATAAACCGGTGCGCCGTCGCCTTGACGCGAGGCGTCCGTGCGAAATCGGTGTGCAGATCGTCGAGGACGATCAGCCAGATGCGTCCTTCGATGGCACGGTTGGTCGCCACATCGGGTTCGATCGCCTTCCCAGCGAAGAGCGGGCGCTCGGCACGCGCGATCGGCAGGTCGACGCGCGAGAATGCGGCAATCTTCTGCGGCTTGCCGTCTTCGAGCAGATCGAAATCGGCCTGCGTCAGATCCGAGACCGGTGTCCCTTGCGCGTCCGTCACCGTCGCATCGACTTCGACGTAGTTGACCTCGGACCGGAAGATCACCGGCGGCGACTGCTGCCGGCGTGCGGCCGTCGTACCGGTCGCGAGGAGCGCCAGAAGCGCAGCGGCAAGCACCAGACGAGCCATCGGACGCGATTCTACCGGCCATTCCCGAGCTCGGCGCGTCGTAATCTACGGGTACGAGCTTTATGAGCGGGTCGGCCGGCTCCTATACTGATCACCTGATGGCGCTCGACGTGGCCGCGATTCAGCAGGCGTTGCGAACAGAACGGCTCGACGGCTGGCTGCTGTACGACTTTCACGGGTCCAACCCGATCGCCACCCGGCTCGCCGGACTGAATACCGGCGCACACATGACGACGCGGCGGTGGTATTACCTGATTCCAGCCACAGGTACCCCGCGCGGCCTGGTGCACGCGATCGAACGCCACAATCTCGACACACTTCCGGGCGAGAAAACCGCGTACTCTGGACGAGAGGAGCTCGAACGCGGGCTCACCAGTCTGCTTTCCGGCATGCGCCGGCTGGCAATGGAGTATTCGCCCGACTGCGCGATCCCGTATCTGTCGCGGGTAGACGCCGGAACCGCCGAAGCCGTCCGGCGGCGCGGCGTCGACATCGTGTCGTCAGGGGACCTCGTTCAGCGGTTCGAGGCGGCCTGGACTGGCGATCAGCTCGCGACGCATCGCGCGGCGGCGGCGGCGCTGTATCGGATCAAGGATCGGGCATTCGACGCGGCAACCCGGGCACTGCGGGCACGCGTCCCAATGACCGAGTACTCTTTGCAGCAGGAGATGGTCCGCTGGTTCGCCGAAGAGGGGCTGATCAGCGATTCAGCACCGGTGGTGGCGGTCGGCGCGAACGCCGGCAACCCGCACTACCTGCCCGCTGCCGAGCAGAGCGCCCCGGTTGTGCCGGATGACGTGCTCTTGCTCGACCTGTGGGGAAAGCGGCAGACTGCGGGCGCAGTCTTTGCTGACATTACGTGGGTTGGGTATACCGGGCAGCGGCCGCCAGACGTCGTCACCCGGGCGTTTGAGACAATCGTCCAGGCGCGGGACGCCGCGGTACAGCTGGTCGAGCAGGCCGCCGCGGATGATCGCGAGTTGCGCGGATGGGAAGTGGACCTGGCAGCGAGGCACGTCCTGCAGGGCGCGGGCTACAACCGTGAGATCCTGCACCGCACCGGCCACAGTCTCGGCGAAGACGTCCATGGGAATGGCGTGCATCTCGACGATTTCGAGACGCACGACGATCGGCGGATTCTCCCGGGCACGGGCTTCACCGTAGAGCCTGGTCTGTATTTCGGGACGTTCGGCGTGCGCACCGAGATCAATGTTTTTCGCAGTGAGCGCACGGCGCAGGTTACCGGGCCTCGTCAGATGGAGATCGTGAGGCTCGGATAATTTCGTCAATCTCGTGTTTCGTGAGGTTCTATGTCCAACCGTAAGACCACGCTCTTTTACGCGATCTTGATCGCGGTTGCCTCCCTGGCGGTCGGAATGGTGCTCGCGTCGCGGCTCGGCCTGTCGGCGGAGTCGTCGGCGCAGACCGTGGCGGCACCGGCGATGAACAGCGCGCCGCTCACCGGCATCCCGGTCGATGCCTCCACATTCCGGAAGATCGCCAAGGCAGTGTCGCCCGCGGTCGTGAACATCCGCACCGAGTCGCGGCAGAAGGCCCAGGATCTGAACGACTTCTTCGGCGGCGGCGGGGATGACCTCTTCGACCGCTTCTTTGGCGGCGGGGGCGGGGGCGGCGGTGCCCGGCAGCGCGGCGGCGGTGGCGAAGGCAACGGGCGGCCGCAGCAGCGTGACCAGGTCGTCCAGGCCGCCGGCACCGGCTTCATCATCGACAAGGCCGGCTTCATCCTCACCAACAACCACGTGATCGAAGGCGCCAACAAGATCGAGGTATCGCTCTACGGCGAAGACGACGACCAGCAGTACGCTGCCAAGGTCATCGGCCGCGACCCGCTCACCGACAGTGCACTGATTCAGCTCACCGAGATGCCGAACCATACGCTGCCGGAAGTGAAATTCGGCGACTCGTCGGTGATGGAAGCCGGCGACTGGGTCATGGCCATTGGCGAGCCCTTCGGCCTCGCCTACACCGTAACAGTGGGCGTCATCAGCGGCACCGAGCGCCCGTTCGAAACCAGCGATCGCCGCTTTGCGTCGGTGCTGCAGACCGACGCGGCGATCAACCCGGGCAACTCGGGTGGCCCGTTGCTGAACGTCCGCGGCGAGGTCGTCGGCATCAACACCGCCATCCTCACCGACGGCTCCCGGCAGGGCAACATCGGCATCGGCTACGCGATGCCGATCAACGTCGTCCGCGAACTGCTGCCGCAGTTGCGGACCGGCAAGATTACGCGCGGTCGCATCGGCGTTGAAGTGCGCCGCCTCGGCACCGACGACCTCGACGCACTCGGGCTCAAGTCGAAGGAAGGCGCCTTGGTCGCCAGCGTCACCCCGCAGAGTGCCGCGGCGAGGGCCGGCATGGAGCCGGGCGACGTGATCCTCGGGTACAACGGCAAGCCGGTGAAGAAGAACGACGACCTGGTGACGATGGTGATGGCGACCAAGCCGGGGACCACGGTGCCGGTGCGGGTGCTCCGCGACGGCAAGGAGCGCACGCTGAGCGTGACCGTCGAGGAACTCGATCTCGAGGCCGAGACGACACAGGCCACCAACAACAGCGACCGTGACGTGCCGCAGAACGAGACGGCCGGCTTTGGCATGACGCTGAGCAACATCACGCCGGACATCGCTCGCCGCCTGCGGCTCGATACCAGCATGCAGGGCGCGATCATCACTGACGTCGATCAGGGCAGCCCGGCCGCGAATTATGGCCTGCGACCGGGCGATGTGATCCTCGAAGTGAACCGCGTGAAGGTGACGAGCGCGGCCGAAGCGCAGCGCGAACTGGCCAAGGTCGCGTCGGGCCGCTCGGCGGCTCTGCTGATCTTCAGCGGCGGCCAGCAGCGCTTCGTCATTGTCAAGAAGGACTGACGTCCGGCAGGACTGGAATCCAGTACCGGGTTCCGCCCCATAATCGTGGCGGACCCGGCATGCTCGAACGAGAGGTCAAACTTCTTTTCCACTCACCCACCGAGGCGCGCGCGGCGGTCATCGCTGCGGGCGCCTCTCGTGTTTCCGACCGCAGACTCCAGGACGATCAACTCTTCGACACCGACGATCGGCGGCTCATGCGTCTGCGATCCACGCTGCGCGTCCGCCGCGAGAACGGCATCACGACGTTGACGTTCAAGGGACCAGTCCAACCCGGCCGGATGAAGGTTCGAGAGGAACACGAGACGGCGGTCGCCAACGGCGACGCGCTACTTCGGACGCTCGAAGGCGTCGGGCTGCGTCCCTGGTTCCGCTACCAGAAATTCCGCGAGGAATATGCCGCGCCCGGAGTCAAGATCGCGATCGATGAAACGCCGGTCGGAACGTTCGTCGAGGTCGAGGGCAGCGAAGGGGGGATCCTCGCGACCGCCGCCGGACTCGGGCGTTCCGAAGCGGACTTCATCCTCGATTCCTATCGCGGCCTCTTCGTTGCGCGCCGCGACGCGTTCGGCATGACCGGGGGCGACATGGTGTTTCCAGGCCATGATGATCCCGATGGACATTCGTAGTCGTCGTGACGGTCCAGCGGTGGCGGGATAGCACGTGATTCCAGCTCTCGTCCTGACTGCTGGCCTCGCCACGCGGCTGCGTCCGCTCTCGCTCGTTCGCGCGAAGGGCGCCGTCCCTGTCGCTGGCCTCACGATCACCGAACGCATCCTGCGGTCGCTCGCCGCGGCGGGTGTACGTGATGCCGTCCTGAACCTTCATCACCTGCCGGACACGCTCACACGCCGGATCGGTGACGGGACCGGCCTCGGGCTGCGCGTTCGGTATTCCTGGGAGTCGCCCGTGCTCGGCTCTGCCGGAGGACCACGGCGGGCGCTGCCCCTGCTCGGGAGCCGGCGCTTCCTGATCGTCAATGGTGACGTGCTCACCAACCTGGATTTCTCCGCCCTCATCGCTGATCACGACGGCAGCGGTGCACTCGCCACCCTGGCCGTCGTGCCGAACACCGAACCGGATAAGTACGACGGCCTGGCGGTGGATGCGGCAGGCAACGTGACCGGCAGGGTCATGCGAGGGACCGGTCAGCCGTCGTTTCACTTCGTCGGGCCTCAGGTCGTCGAATGCGACGCATTTGCGTCGGTGCCGCCCGACGTCCCATATGAAACCGTCGCGACGCTCTACCCGGCGCTGATCGCACGGCGCCCGGGCGCCGTCCGCGCATTCCGCTGCGACGCCGAGTATCACGACATCGGCACACCCGCGGACTACCTGGCGACGTCGCTGTTGATTGGCGAGCGCGAGGGCGTCGCCCTCGACGTCGGACGGCATTGCCGGATCTCGCCCGCCGCGCGGCTGCAGCGCTCGGTGTTGTGGGACGACGTGGTGGTCGAGGATGGCGTGCTGTTGCGGGAAACGATCGTGACGGACAGGGTTCGGGTGCCTGCGGATACGGCCTGGCACGGCGTGGTCCTCAGGCTCGCGACCGGTGAACTGGCTGCCGGAGAAAAACAAATAGGCGATCTCGCGGTTTGCAACATTTAGCCACGGGCGGCCGTGTGTTGTACTAAGTCCAATGACGGACCACCGAACGACTGACCCCTCCGACATCAGATCACGCATCGACGCCTATCTCTCCTCGACCGGGCTCGCCGCGCGCGATGCGCGCGTCGTCCCGCTCACCGGCGATGCGTCGGACCGTCGTTACTTCCGGGTGCTGCTCCGCGACGAGCCGTCGCAGGTGCTGGCCGTGCATCCGGGTCCGATCGACTTCAACGCCCTCCCCTTCGTCAACGTGGCGCGGCTGATGTCGTCGATGCCGGTGCCCGTGCCGGGCATTCTCGGCCACGAGGATGCCCTCGGGATCATCGCGTTGCAGGATCTCGGCGACGTCACGCTGCAGGCGCATCTCGGCGCGGCCTCGGCGGCGGAGCACAACGCGCTCTATCGCGAGGCGGTGGCGCTGATCGCGACGCTGCAGCGTCGCGGCGCCGACCTGGCCTCTGACGAATACCTGCCGTACGGTATTGCTTTCGACGTCGAGAAGCTGACGTGGGAGCTGCAGTTCTTCCTGAAGCACTTTCTCGAGGGCTATCGCGGCGCGACGCTGACACCGGCCGCGCGCGACGCATTGTCGTCCGAGTTTGCCCTGATTGCGGGCGAGCTCGCCGCCGAACCGCGCGTGCTGTGTCATCGCGACTATCACAGCCGGAATCTGATGCTGTTTCCGGCCGCCGCCGATGACGCAGGCAGCCTCTACATCATCGATTTTCAGGACGCCCGCATGGGCCCGGATACCTACGACCTGGTGTCGTTGCTGCGCGATTCGTACGTCGACTTGACCGAGGCGCAGATCGAGCAACTGATTGCGTATTTTCTCGCGCTGAAGGGCGACGGTGCAGCAGCCGCGGAGTTCCGCCGCCGCTTCGATCTGATGGCGGTACAGCGCAACCTCAAGGCGCTGGGCACGTTCGGCTTCCAGACGATTTCCCGGGCGAACACGGTCTACATTCAATACATCCCGCGGACGTTGACCTATGTGCGAGCCAACCTGCAGCGATATCCGCGCTTCGCGCGGCTGAGCGAGCTGCTGGCAGAGCACCTCGAGGAGCTGCGATGAGATACGCGCTTCCGTTCACACTTCTGGGTTCTGGGTTCTGGGTTCGTGTTCAGGTTCGGTTCGGGGTTCGGGGTTCGGAGTTCGGGGTTCGGGGTTCCGGTTCGGCTATGGATTGACGCGGCGCCACTGGACGTGTCGCCGATCGGCAACCTGACGAACCTGAACACGAACCGAGAACCCAACACGGCGAACCGAACCTGAACACGAACCCAGAAGCGAGAACCGAGAAGCACGAACGGTACAATCACATCGTGCCCGCCACTCGCTTTGGCCTCTCGACGCACCTGTTTCACAGCCGGCGGCTGACACGCGAGGACCTCGTGCACGTGGCGGCGCACGAATTCGAGATGATCGAGCTGTTCGCCACACGTTCCCACTTCGACTACCGCGATATGAGCGCGGCGATCGAACTGCGCGAATGGCTGTCGGATACACGCCTCGAGCTCCATTCGGTCCATGCGCCGATCATGGAGGCGATGCGCGACGGCCACTGGGTCGGCTCCTGCTCGATTGCAGCGGCCGACGAGACGAAGCGCAGGGCTGCGGTGGCCGAAGTCCAGGCGGCACTCGCAATCGCCTCATCGATTCCCTATCGCTATCTCGTACTGCACATCGGCGTCCCTGCGGACAAGGCCGGCCCCGGCGACAACCAGCCGGACGCTGCACGCCGCAGCGTAATCGAGATCGTCGAGGCCGCCGCCAGGGTCAACGTCGGCGTCGCGCTGGAAGTGATGCCCAATCCCCTCTCGGGCGCTGAGGGCCTGGTCCACACCATCGAGGACCAGCTCGATGGGCTCGACGTCGGCGTCTGCCTCGATTACGGTCATGCGCACCTGATGACCGATCTCACCGAGGCGATCGAAACGCTGTCGGGGCACCTGTGGACCACGCACGTGCACGACAACCACGGCAAGCGCGACGAACATCTCGTGCCGTATGCCGGCACCATCAACTGGGACGAAGCGATGATGGCGACGCAGAAGATCGGCTACGAGGGCGCGCTGATGTTCGAAGTCACCAGCGGCGCCGCGGATCCAATCGACGTGCTCAAACGGATCACCAGGGCGCGTGAGCGATTGGCAGAGACGTTTGTGGGGTTTAGCTGGTAGAGGTAGAAGGTAGTTGGTACGGAGGACGCGAAGAGTGCGGTTCCTGCGTACTTCCAACGCTTACACGGTCGCGATTCTTCGACGGATTCGTTGCCAGTCTTTCCTATCGCAGGGAGTCGGGTCCGGCATGGGGCTGCCACACGAAAGCGACGCAAGTCACGTCCTTAGAACCAGCCGAGCGCGATAACCAGTACTCCTAATTACCAACTAGAACGCGGCGTGTCCCGGCGTTCTTGGGAACGGAATCACATCGCGGATGTTCGCCATCCCGGTTGCGTAGATGATCGTGCGCTCGAGGCCCAGACCGAATCCGGCGTGCGGCACGGTGCCGTAGCGGCGCAGATCGCGGTACCACCAGTAGATCTTCGGATCCAGATGCAGTTCGGCGAGCCGGCGATCGAGGTAGTCCAGGCGCTCCTCGCGCTGTGAGCCGCCGATGATCTCGCCGATGCCGGGCGCGAGTACATCCATCGCTGCGACGGTACGGCCATCGTCGTTCATCCGCATGTAGAAGGCCTTGATCTCCTTCGGGTAGTTCATGACGACGACGGGGGCGTTGACGTGCTCTTCGGTGAGCCAGCGCTCGTGTTCGGACTGCAGGTCCATGCCCCACTGCACCGGGAACTCGAACGTCTTGCCGCTTTTCTCGAGCGCCGCAATCGCGTCGGTGTACGTCATGCGTTCGAACGGCGACCGGACGAACGACTCGACCCGATCGATACACGTCTTGTCCACCCGTTCAGCGAAGAACTTGAGATCGTCGCCACGTTCGTTGAGCAGTGCGGTCAGGATGTACTTGAGGAACGACTCAGCCAGGTCGGCATCGTCGTGCAGATTGGCGAAGGCGATCTCCGGCTCCACCATCCAGAATTCGGCGAGGTGGCGACTCGTGTTGCTGTTCTCCGCGCGGAAGGTCGGCCCGAACGTGTACACCTTCGACAGCGCGCAGGCGTACGTCTCGACGTTCAACTGCCCGCTCACCGTGAGGAACGCTTCCTTGCCGAAGAAGTCCTGCGTGAAGTCCACGCGCCCCTCGGGCGTTCGCGGCAGGTTGGCAAGGTCGAGGGTACTCACGCGGAACATCTCTCCCGCGCCTTCCGCATCGCTCGCGGTCACGATTGGCGTGTGGATCCACAAGAAGCCGTGCTCGTGGAAGTAACGATGGATCGCCATGCTCAGCGCGTGCCGCACCCGCGCGATGGCGCCGAGCGTGTTCGTGCGCGGCCGCAGGTGTGCGACGTCCCGCAGGTATTCGAGCGACGCCTTCTTCGGCTGGATCGGATACGTCTCGGGATCCTCGACCCAGCCGACGACCTCGACCTGGTCCGCCTGAATTTCAACGGCCTGGCCTTGTCCCTGACTCTGGACGAGCGTCCCCGCCGCCACGACCGAGCAGCCGGTCGTCAGCTTTCTGATCTCGCTTTCGTAGTTCGGTAACTGCGCCGGCGCGACCACCTGAATCGGATCGAAGCACGACCCGTCGTACACGTGGATGAACGAGAGGCCGGCCTTCGAGTCGCGGCGCGTGCGCACCCATCCACGGACGGCAACCCGGGTTCCAGTAGCGACATGACCTTTCAGGAGAGACGCAATGTCGGCGGCGGGCATGGCGTACCGTATCCTAGTTGGTAGATGGGTAGATGGTAGTTGGTAGTTGGTAGAGCCGAAAGCGGCCCGTCCTCTACCGACTACCGTCTACCGACTACCGTTTACCGTCTACCGTCTACGTGCTACCAACTACCATCTACCAACGACCAGCGCATGAAAATCGGAATGGTGTCACTCGGCTGCCCGAAGAACCTCGTCGACTCCGAGGTCATGCTCGGGCTCGCCCAGCAATCGGGACACCAGCTCACGCCAGACGCCGCCGATGCTGACGTGATCGTCGTCAATACCTGCGCGTTCATCGACAAGGCCAAGCAGGAATCGATCGACGCGATTCTGGAAATGGCGGAGCACAAGAAGTCGGGCGCGTGCCGTCAGTTGATCGTTACCGGCTGCATGGCGGAGCGGTATCGCGAGGAACTGCAGAAGGAAATTCCGGAAATCGACGTCGTGCTCGGCACCGGCGAGGTGCCGGAGATCGTGAATGCGCTCGGCGCGTCTACACAGCAAGACGCGCCCTACACTCCGGGCCTGATTCAACTACGTCGAGCCAACGGCGAGACGATCATGCCCGCCGACCGGAGTCCGCAGGCCGAAGCGCCGACGTACTTGTACGGCGCCGACACGCCTCGCCTGCTGGCGACGCCGCGGCACTACGCCTACGTCAAGATCGCCGAAGGGTGCGACTACCGCTGCGCGTTCTGCATCATCCCGAAGCTTCGAGGCGACTATCGCAGCCGGCCGGTCGAATCCGTTCTGGAGGAGGCTCGGAACCTGGCCGCACGCGGCGTCAGGGAGCTCCTGCTGATCTCGCAGGATACGAGCTTCTACGGCATCGATCGCGGCGAACGCGATGCCCTCCCGCGCCTGCTGCGCGCGCTCAACAGCGTTGACGGACTCGAATGGATTCGGATGCTCTACCTGTATCCGACCACCATCACCGACGCGATGCTCGATGCCGTCGCCGAGAGCGACAAGGTCTGCAGGTACATCGACCTGCCGCTGCAGCACGCCTCAGACGCCGTCCTGAAGCGGATGAAGCGGCCTGGCAGCCGTGCCAGCTACGAGAAACTGCTCGATCGAATCCGGACGCGCCTGCCCGGCGTCACGCTCCGTACGACGTTCATCGTCGGCTTCCCCGGCGAGACGGCAGAGGACGTCGCGCAGCTCGAAGCCTTCGTCGAGGCGATGCAGTTCGATCACGTCGGCGTCTTCACCTACTCTCACGAGGAGGGCACCTCTGCTCATGGGCTCGCTGACGATGTGCCGGCCGCGGTGAAGAAGCAGCGGCACTCGAAGCTCATGCGGCTGCAGAAACGGATCGTTGCGTCGCGCCAGCGCCAGCGCGTCGGCCAGCAGGTGCGCCTGCTGGTGGATGGGCCGTCCGCCGACCACGATCTCGTGCTGCGAGCGCGGCTCGAGGGTCAGGCGCCCGACATCGACCCGCTGGTCTACCTCTCTGACTGCGACCCGTCGCAGCTCAGCGCCGGCCAGTTCATTACGGCAGAAATCGTCGGCAGCCGCGACTACGACCTGGTCGCCCGGCCGGTGGATCAGGAAGGAATCAGAGGTCAGGTATCAGGAATCAGGAGGAATCACCCGATTCCCCGGCTGGCCGATACAGACGCCTGATTCCTGATTCCTCCAGGTGATACACTTAAAGGCTGTCACCAAGCGGAGTAAGACGCCAGGTGGGCTTGCGCCCACTTTTTTCGTTTTAGGGCTCCGCGGCGGCGACCTCTGGATACAGCCGGGATGCAACCGATCGAGCAGGTTCGCGCCATCGCGGAACGCGTGGCGGCCTCGCGCGGCTTGGAGATCTGGGACATCCAGAGCCGGCGCGAAGCGAGCGGACACGTGGTACGTGTGTTCATCGACCGCCCGGGTCCATCGGCGACGGCGGAGGAGAGTGTCAGCATCGAGGACTGCGAGCAGGTCAACCGCGAGATGAGCACCATTCTCGACGTCGAAGACCCGCTCCCGTTCGCCTACACCCTCGAGGTCTCGTCGCCGGGGCTGGATCGGCCGCTGCGCCGCCTCGACGACTACCGCCGGTTCGCGGGGCGGTTCTCGAAGGTGGTGGTGAGCGAGTCGGTGGACAACCAGAAGGCGTTCGAGGGGCATCTTCGCGGGGTGGACGGCGAGGACGTGCTGCTCGAGGCGCCGAACGGACGGATGCACCGCCTGCCCTATCGGTTGATTACGAGGGGCCGGCTGGAAGTGGAGTTTTAGGGATTCGTGATTGTTGATTCGGGATTCGTACGTGCCCGCCACCCGGCGGACGACGTGAATCAGGAATCAACGATCACGAATCAAGAATTCAGAGAGATATGCAAAACCCGCTGATGCAAACCATCGAGGCCCTGGCCAAGGAAAAGGGCATCGAGGCTGACACGATCGTCACCGCCATCGAAGACGCGGTCCTGACGGCTTCTCGCAAATATTACAAGACGAACGAGAACCTCAAGACGCGCTTCAACCAGGAAACCGGCCAGGTCGATCTCTTCGCCATCAAGCACATCGTCGAGAGCGTCGCGGACCCGGCGACGGAAATCTCGCTGAAGGAAGCGCAGGAGCTGTACGGCGACGAGGCGGAAGTCGACATGGAGATCGAGTTCCCCAAGCGCACCGACGTCCTGGGCCGCATCGCGGCGCAGACGGCGAAGCAGGTGATCTTCCAGAAGGTCCGCGAGGCGGAACGCGAGAACGTCTACGCCGAGTTCAGCAACCGCGTCGGCGAGGTCGTGAACGCCGTCGTCAAGCGCTTCGAGAACGGCGACCTCGTCGTCGAACTCGGACGCAACGAGGCCGTGCTGCCGCGCAAGGAACAGTCGCGCGCCGAGAGCTACACGCCGGGCGAACGGATTCGGACGGTAATCAAGGGCGTCAACCGCAGCGCGAAAGGTCCGCAGATCGTGCTGTCGCGCACCGACCCGGCGTTGCTGATTAAGCTGTTCGAGCAGGAAGTGCCCGAAATCTACGACGGCACCGTGATGATTCGCGGCGCGGTGCGCGAGGCCGGTGATCGCGCGAAGGTGGCGGTGTACTCGCGCGAGCGCGACGTCGATCCGGTCGGCGCCTGCGTCGGCATGAAGGGCACGCGCGTGCAGGCGATCATCCGCGAGCTCCGCGGCGAAAAGATCGACATCGTCGAATGGTCCGACGACTCGGTGCTGTTCGTC
>DATJEU010000015.1:0-12314 GCA_035496255.1 Vicinamibacterales bacterium | reverse complement strand
TGCCGCACCTGCGTGAGACGCCAGCGGTCGTGGTGCTGCCGCAGTCAGCCGACCAGGTGCAGGCGGTCGTTCGCGCGTGCGCGCGGGACGGCGTTAAGTTCGTCGCGCGCGGGCATGGCACCGGCCTGTCCGGCGGTGCGCTGCCGGTGTCCGGCGGCCTCGTGATCAGCCTCGCGCGCCTCAATCGCGTCCTCTCGATCGACATTCCCAACCGCCGCGTGGTGGTCGAACCGGGTGTCACGAACCTCGAGATCACGAGACAAGTGGCGCCGTTCGGGTACTACTACGCGCCCGATCCCTCCAGTCAGCAGGTGTGTTCGATTGGCGGCAACGTGGCGGAGAACTCCGGCGGCGCCCATTGCCTGAAGTACGGCTTTACGACGCATCACGTGCTGGAGGTCGAAGCGGTCATGCCCGACGGATCGCTGGTGCGCATCGGCAGCAGCCTGCCCGACGCGCCGGGCCCGGACCTGCTCGGGCTGATTATCGGATCGGAAGGCACGCTCGCGGTCGTGACCAAGGTGACCGTGCGCATTCTGCGCAAGCCGGAAGCGGTGCAGACGCTGCTCGCCGCCTTCAACACGATCGGTGAAGGCGGCCAGGCGGTATCCGCCATCATCGGCGCCGGGATCATTCCCGGTGCGGTGGAAATGATGGACCGTCTCGCGATCCAGGCGGCCGAAGCCGCCGTGCATCCGCACTTTCCGCCCGCCGACACGATTCTCATCGTCGAGCTCGATGGTCCGGCGGCAGAAGTCCGCGAGCTGTTCACGACCGTCGAAGCGATCTGCCGCACGGCCGGGGCGATCACGATCGAGATCGCGCAGAACGACGAGCAGCGGATGCGGATCTGGAAGGGACGCAAGGCGGCGTTTGCGGCAATGGGACGGATGTCGCCGAATTACTACGTGCAGGACGGGGTGGTGCCGCGCACGAAGTTGCCGGAGGTGCTCGAGCGGATTCGTGCGCTCGAGGGCCGGTCCGGTCTGCGCATCGGCAACGTCTTCCACGCCGGCGACGGCAACCTGCACCCGTTGATCTGCTATGACGAGAACGTTCCCGGTCAGGCCGCGCTCGCTGAAGAGGTCGCCGGCGAAATCCTGACGTATTGCGTCGAAGCCGGCGGATCGATTACCGGCGAGCACGGTGTCGGCGCCGACAAGAAGGACTACATGCCGCGCATGTTTTCGAACGACGACCTTGCGGTCATGCAGTTGGTGCGCGACGCGATCGACCCGAAGCGGCTCTGCAACCCAGGCAAGGTGCTGCCGACGCCGCGCCTCTGCGGCGAGGTGCCCGGTCCGTATCGCGCGCATCCCGTCGAGAAGGCCGGCCTGGGCGAGCGATTCTGATGGTCATCGATGGAGTGTCACCCGTCGTGGCGACGCCTGATGATGCCGCGGCGTTCGCCGCGACGCTGGCGTCGGCGGCGAGTACGCGTCAGGCCACGGTGATCAGCGGCGGTGGAAGCAAGCTCGCGTGGGGGCGGCCTGCGGCGATCGATCTGCTGGTCTCGACCGCGAAACTGAATCGTGTCATCGCGCATCGCCATGGCGACCTGACCGCGACGATTGAGTCTGGAGCGACGCTGTTCGACGTGAATCGCGACCTGGGGAAACACCGCCAATGGCTGCCGATCGACAGTGCCTTTCCCGGCGCCACCATCGGTGGCGTCGTCGCCAGCAATGACTGCGGTCCCCTCCGGCATCGCTTCGGCACGCCGCGCGATCTCCTGATCGGCGTGACGCTCGCGCTGGCCGATGGCCGTGTCGTGAAGGCCGGTGGCACGGTCGTCAAGAACGTCGCCGGCTACGACCTTGGCCGGCTGGTCAGCGGATCCTTCGGCAGCTTCGCCGGTATCGTCGATGCGACGTTCAAGCTGTCGCCGATATTTTCGGCGTCGGGCACGCTTGGTGTGGTGTACAGGGACGCCGCTGCGATCGCCAGCGACGCACAGTTGCTGGCGTCGAACCAGTTCGAGATGACCGCGCTCGACGTGCTTTCGGCGCCCGCGGTCGGTGGACGCGAGCATCGGCTGCTCGTGCGCTTTGCGTCGAGCCCCGAGGCGACCGACGCGCAGCTTGCCGCGGCCAGGTCGATGATCACCGGCGACGCGCAGATCGTGCGTGGCGCGTTGGAAACCGATTTGTGGAAGGTGCAGGTGGGCGCCCCCTGGATCGGCGACGGCACGACGATCCGGTTCGCGTGGCTGCCCGCGGACCTCGCGCAGGTGCTGACGCTGGTCGCGGCGATCGAGCACAAGACAGGCGCCGTTCTCACGCTGGCGGCGCGCGCCGCGGTCGGCGCCGGGCTGCTGCGTGCTGACGGGCCGGGCGATGCACTCGTCAGCGTCGTCGAGCGTCTGCGCCGCCGTCCGGATCTCGTCGGCAACGTCGTCGTCCTGCGCGCGCCGGTCGACGTGAAGCAGGCGATCGATGTCTGGGGACCGCCTGGCGATGCGGCGCCGGTCCTGCGTGCGATCAAACAGGCGCTCGATCCAGCCGGCGTCCTGAATGCGGGCCGCGGGCCGATCTAGTGGGCGGTATCCACTGGAAGAGTACTGGTACCGGGTACGTTCCGACCGCGAACAGGCGGCCCCGACAACGGCGGGGCCGATCGTGATTCGGGAAGGACATACCACTGAGGCGTTCAGTGAGTCTCGTGCATCTGAGTACTGATTCCCCGGATCCCGCGCTCATCAACCAGTGCGTGCACTGCGGCTTCTGTCTGCCGACGTGTCCGACCTACGTGCTCTGGGGCGAGGAGATGGACTCGCCGCGCGGGCGCGTCTACCTGATGAAGGCCAGCCTCGAGGGGCGGACGACGATCGACGCGAACTATGTGCGGCATTTCGACGCGTGCCTGGGGTGCGTGAGCTGCGTCACCGCCTGCCCGTCGGGAGTGCAGTACGGTCCGCTCATCGAGCAGACGCGGGCGCAGATCGAGAACGAGTACGAACGGCCGGCGCTCGATCGGCTGTTCCGTCGAGGTCTGCTGTCCGTCGTGCCGTATCCCATGCGGATGCGCCTGGCGCTGCTGCCGATGCTCCTGTTCCGGTGGTTGATTCGCCCGTTGGCAGGCCGATCCAAAGGTCGGCCTCTACGGCGTGAAGAGGCTGTCGGGCCCGGCTTTAGCCGGGCCGAAAAGGCGCCGGACCATGAAGGTCCGGCCCGCAACGCCGGCCGGCCCACGATGTCCGCTGGGCGGGCCTTCGTGGCCCGCCTCTTCGCCGCGCTCGAACTGGCTCCTCCTGTCACTTGGCGCGGCTTCTTCGGGTCCACACGTGAGCGCACACCGGCGCAGGGCGACGAACGGATGACCGTTGCGGTGTTGACCGGGTGCGTCCAGCGCATCTCGTTCGCCGAGGTGAATGCCGCGACGGTGCGGGTGCTGTCTGCCGAAGGGTGTGCGGTGATGGCGCCGAAGCGTCAGGGGTGTTGTGGGGCGCTGGCACTGCATGCCGGCTACATCGATCAGGCACGCCAGCTTGCCCGTCACAACATCGAGGTGTTCGAGGCCGTCGGCGTCGATCGCATCGTCGTCAATGCCGCCGGCTGCGGATCGGCGATGAAGGAGTACGGCCAGCTCCTTGCCGGGGACCCGCTCTGGGCCGAGCGGGCGCAGGCGTTCAGTGCGAAGGTGCGCGATGTGTCGGAAGTGCTGACGGAGCTTGGCGATACACGCGCTCCGCGGCGTCCGATCACGGCGCGGGTCGTCTATCACGACGCCTGCCACCTGGCGCACGGACAGGGTATTCGCGTGCAGCCGCGCGCGCTGCTGCAGGCGATTCCCGGGATCGAGCTGTTGACGCCGGTCGACCCCGAGATCTGCTGCGGCAGCGCCGGCATCTACAACCTGGTGCAGCCCACGCCGGCGGCGCAACTCGGCGCGCGCAAGGCGCGCGACATCGCCGCCCTCAACCCCGACCTGATTGCCACCGCGAATCCGGGGTGCATGCTCCAGATCGCTGCGGCCGGGCGCAACTTCGGGTATAACTGGCCGATCTTTCACCCCATCCAGGTGATCGACGCGTCGATTCGCGGCGTCGATCCGAGGGAAAGCTAGAAAAACGTTTCGACTCGTTCCCACAAGGAGACGCGCTACCCGTGTGGCAGCACAACTACGAACCCATCAGCGGGAGTCTCGGCCTGTCGGCGGTCGTGGCGGCCATCCCGATCATCGTGCTGTTCATCATGCTCGGGGCGCTGCGGAAACCGGCGTGGGTGTCGGCGGTCGCCGCACTCGTCTCGGCGCTTCTGGTGTCGCTGGTCGCCTATGGCATGCCGCTGTCGCTCGCGGTGATCTCGACGCTCTATGGCGCCGCCTACGGCATGTTCCCGATCGCGTGGATCGTGTTCGCGTCGATCATGCTCTACCGGATCGCGGTCGACACCGGTAAGTTCGAAATCATCAAGGATTCGGTCGGTGGTCTCACCGACGATCGCCGCCTGCAGGCGATGTTCATCGCCTTCTCGTTCGGCGCGTTCATCGAAGGCGCCGCCGGTTTTGGCGCGCCGGTTGCCGTCTCCGGTGCGATGCTCGCCGGGCTTGGATTCTCGCCCTTTTATGCGGCCGGTATCTGTCTGCTGGCGAATACCGCGCCAGTGGCGTTCGGCTCGATCGGTATTCCGGTCGTGACCCTCGCCAATGTCACGGGTCTGCCCCTGGCCGGCGTCAGCGCCATGGTCGGCCGCCTCTGCGCGATGATTTCCGTCGTCATTCCCGGCTATCTGGTCGTCGTGATGACCGGTCCGAAAAAGGCGCTCGAGGTCCTGCCGGCGATCATCGCGTGCGGCTTGTCGTTCGCCGGCATGCAACTCTACGTGTCGAACTTCGTGGGGCCGGAACTCACCGACATCATGAGTTCGCTCACCTGCATCGTGGTGATGGTGTTCGTGCTGAAGTTATGGCGGCCGGCCAATATCGTGCGCCTCGAAGGCGACCAGCCGGCGTCGATCACGATGTCGAAGCACACGGCGGGCGAGATCTTCATGGCCTGGATGCCATACCTGCTGCTGGTCGTGTTCGTGCTGGCGTGGGGCGAGCCGGCGATCAAGGGTGCGCTCGACCAGTGGACCGACAGCGTGATGCCGACGTTCCTCCGCAATGGCGCCACCGGGCGGAACATCATCAACGTGCCGGGCCTGCACAACCTGATTACGCGGATGCCGCCCGTCACGCCACAGCCCTCGCCGTATGGCGCACCGTTCACGTTCAACTGGCTGACCGCGTCGGGCAGCGCGTGTTTCCTGGCGATCATCGCGACCGCGCTCGTGTTGCGCGTGCGTCCCGGCAAACTCGTGAGCGCGTATGTCGACACCTTCAAGCAGTTGAAGTTCGCCCTGGTGACGATCGGCGCGATGCTCGGGCTCGCGTACCTGATGAACTATTCAGGCATGACGTCGACGCTCGGGCTCGCGCTGGCGGGCACCGGAAAGGCGTTCCCGTTCTTCAGCGCGGTCGTCGGCTGGCTCGGCGTCTTTCTTACCGGCAGCGATACGTCGGCCAACGCCCTGTTCGGTAATCTTCAGGTCGTCACGGCCAACGCGCTCGGCCTCAATCCGATCCTGACCGCATCGGTGAACTCTGCCGCCGGCGTGATGGGCAAGATGATCTCGGTCCAGAGCATCGCCGTTGCCGTTGCCGCCACCAACATGTCGCGCGAGGACGAGGGGCGGCTGTTCCGGTTCACCATCAAGCACAGCGTGCTGCTGATGCTGGTGATGGCGTGCTTGTCGCTGATGTACGCCTACGTCTTCCCCGGCGCGGTTCCCGCGATGCCGGTGAAATAGATTCACCTCCCTCCGCTCGGGGGCGGCTCTGAAGACCCGCCCCCACAATTTCTTCCCATTGCTGCGATTTCTTCCCAGGAGCCCCTGCGACTTCCTCCAATTCGTAGACAGCATTAATGCCGTGGAATAAATTAAGACAGCATGCAGCATTCATATTCGGGTGATTCAGGCGATCCAGGGCGACGCCGGTTCCTCTCGCGGGTTATTACCAGCATCCACGCGGCTATTGCGGCGACCCTCGGTGTGGTTCTCGGCGGCGCGGTGGCGTCGCCGCTCTTCGGCAAACAGGAACAGAACTGGCTGCCGGCCGGCACAGTCTCCAATCTTCCGGAACACGACCCCCTGCCGGTGACGCTCCGGGTGGCCAAGGAAGACGGCTACAACGAGGTCATCGAGCGACGCTCGATCTTCCTCGTGCGATCGGGCGACGGTGTGCTGGCGATCGATTCGACCTGCACCCACCTCGGATGCCGCGTCAGTTGGGACGCGGATGAGCAGTTGATCAAGTGTCCGTGCCATGGCGGCATCTACGACCGTGAGGGCATGGTCAAGTCGGGGCCGCCGCCGAAGTCGCTGGCACGGCTGACGACCAGAGTCGACGGCGACCAGATTCTGGTGCAAATCTGATGAAACTGCTCGGCGGTCTCGTCGATTGGCTCGACTCGCGTACCGGCATCCGCACGGCGCGGAAGCACCTGCTGGACGAACCGATCCCCCCGGGCGTCGGCTGGTGGTTCGTCACCGGCAGCGTCCTGATCCTGCTGCTGTCGGTGCAGTTGATTACCGGTGTGTTCCTGACGATGTACTACGTGCCGTCGCCGGAGTCGGCGTACGACAGCGTGCGCTACATCATGGAGCGCGTCACGTTCGGCCACATCCTGCGCGGACTCCACTTCTTCGGCGCCAGCTTCATCGTCATCGCCGCAGTGGTGCATATGATCCGCGTGGTCGCGCTCGGCTCTTACAAGAAGCCCCGCGAGGTGACCTGGCTGACCGGCGTCGTGCTGCTGCTGGTCATTCTGGGTTTTGCGTTGAGCGGCTACCTGCTGCCGTGGGATCAGAAGGCCTACTGGGCCACCACAGTCTCCATCAACATCGCGAAGAGCGGTCCGTTCGGGAAGTACGTCGCCGGCCTGATGATGGGCGGCACCAGCCTCGGCGCCCTGACGCTGCTCCGCTGGTACACGATGCACGTGTTCCTGCTGCCGGCTGCGCTGATCACGTTCATGATCGCGCACCTGTACCTGATGCGGCGCCACGGGATCTCCGGCGCGTTGAAGCCGGTGTCCGGTGAACCGAAACCGTTCTACCCGTACCACGCCGTCAAGGACACGGTCGTCTGCGCCGCAGTCTTTGCGCTGCTGGTGACCCTGGCCATCGTCTTCCGTCCGCCGCTCGATGCGGTGGCCGACCCGACCGACGCCACGTACGTTCCGCGTCCCGAGTGGTACTTCCTCAGCCTGTTCCAGACGCTGAAGTACTTCCCAGGCCCGCTGGAGCCGGTGGCGACGATGGTGATTCCCGGGCTCATCGTGGCGTTGCTGTTCCTGCTGCCGTTCCTCGACTCGCATCCGGATCGGCATCCGTTCAAGCGGCCGCTCGTCACCGGCGGATTCGCGGTGATCGGGACGGCGATCATGGTGCTCACGTATCTCGGGTACAAGGACACGCCGGCACATGCGGATCCGTCACGGTGGACGCCCATGGCCATCGCCGGCCACGAATTCGCGCGCGACAAGAGCTGCATGAGTTGCCACACGCAGGGCGGGGCGGCGAACCCGATCTCCAACATCAAGCTGGTGCACGGTCCCGAGTGGCTCATCGCGCACGTCCGTGACCCGGAGACGATCGTGCCTGGAAGCCGCACGCCACCGGATGGCGGGTTCAGCGAGTCGGCCGGCCGCTCGGTGGTCAGCTACATGGCCAAGGTCCGTACGGGCGCGTCGTATCCGCCGATCTCCGAGGAAGCGCGGACGGCGTCGCTGGTCATCGGCCGGTACTGCGCGTCGTGCCACATGATTGAGGGCGAGGGCGGCTCGGCCGGGCCCGATCTCACGCACGAAGGGTCCAAACACGACGCGAAGTGGCTGAAGGACTGGATTACCGATCCCAGCACCGTCGATCCGGCTGCGAACATGCCGCCGTTCGGCGAACGGCTGAGGCCTGATGAGCTGACCAAACTCTCGAATTACCTGGCCGGACGAAAGTAGAGCGAAGTCGAAATCCCAAATCCTAAATCCCGGTCTGAAGCCGGAGTCCGAAGCCCGGGTTTCTGGCGCCCTGGGATTTGGGATTTGTAGTGGCCGTGTTATATTCGTCAGGTTCTTTTGGGCCCAGGACACCCTATCTGGATCCAACCGCATTGGAAGAAGCCGCGAAGGCGTTTTTTCCGAAGTAAAAGGACGGCCTCTCGGCCTTTGCCGGGGCCGCCTCGCGCATTCACTCAATAGGGTCAGTAGCGTCTGGCGCCAGGTGGAAACACCTTCAGGCCGGACGCGACGTCGCGTCAGCAATGCTGGCCGGAGCGGCTTCACGTCGTTCCTTTGTCGCTGGCTGTCGCGTGCGTACGAATTGAAGAAGGGGGGATGGCGGCAGCCGTTCCCTGAAGACAGGTAGCTAATGCCGACTATCAGTCAGCTCGTTCGCCAGGGACGCAAGAAGATCGTCACGAAGACCAAGAGTCCCGCGTTGCAGGTGAGCCCGCAGAAGCGCGGCGTCTGCGTGCGCGTGTTCACCCAGACCCCGAAGAAGCCGAACTCGGCGCTCCGCAAGGTGGCGCGTGTCCGCCTCACCAACGGGATCGAAGTGACGACCTACATCCCCGGCGTTGGCCACAACCTGCAGGAGCACTCGCTGGTGCTGATTCGCGGCGGCCGCGTGAAGGATCTGCCGGGCGTCCGCTACCACGTGGTCCGCGGCACCCTCGACGCCGTGGGTGTTCAGGGCCGCAAGCAGGGACGATCGAAGTACGGCGCGAAGCGCCCGAAGCAGTAGGACGGAACCATGCCTCGTAGACGCGAAATTCCGAAACGCGAACTCGCTCCCGATCCGCTTTACAACAGCACGCTCGTCACCAAGTTCATCAACACGGTGATGTACGACGGCAAGCGGAGCACCGCGGAGCGGATCCTCTACAAGTCGTTCGACATCATCAAGGAGCGCACCGGCGACGATCCGTTGAAGGTGTTCAAGAAGGCGCTCGACAACGTGAAGCCGAGCCTCGAGGTGAAGTCGCGGCGCGTCGGTGGCAGCAACTACCAGGTGCCGGTTGAAGTGAATCCGAACCGCCGCCTGTCGCTCAGCATCCGCTGGCTGGTGACGTACGCGCGGTCACGCGGCGACGGCAAGACGATGCAGGAGAAGTTCGCCAACGAGCTGCTCGACGCGTCGAACCTGCGCGGCGGCGCCGTCAAGAAGCGCGAAGACACGCACCGGATGGCCGAAGCCAACAAGGCCTTCGCCCATTACCGCTGGTAAGGGGATTGACGAATTGGCGAATTTACGGCTTGACGGATTTCGGGACGCGGAGTCCCGCCGGTTCGTCGGTTCGTTCACGCCGCAAATCCATTCGTCAATTCGTAGATTCGTAGATTCGTCAATTTTCGTATTCGGGACTTTGTAATGCCTCGTCAAACCCCGCTCGAACGGACACGGAACATCGGCATCATGGCGCACATCGATGCCGGCAAGACGACCACAACCGAGCGGATTCTTTTCTACACCGGCATCACCTACAAGATCGGTGAGGTCCATGAAGGTACGGCCGTCATGGACTGGATGGAGCAGGAACAGGAGCGCGGCATCACCATCACGTCGGCTGCGACGACCTGCTTCTGGAAGGACATCCGGATCAACATCATCGACACGCCGGGCCACGTCGACTTCACCGCCGAAGTCGAGCGTTCGCTGCGTGTGCTCGACGGCGCCTGCGCGGTGTTCGATGCCGTCGCCGGCGTCGAGCCGCAGTCCGAAACGGTGTGGCGACAGGCCGACAAGTACCGTGTCCCGCGCATCTGCTTCGTCAACAAGATGGACCGCATCGGCGCGGACTTCAAGCGGACGCTCGAGCAGATCGGCAGCAAGCTCGGTGGCAACGCCGTCGCCATTCAGCTCCCGATCGGCGCCGAGGATCGCTTCCAGGGCGTGATCGACCTCGTCAAGATGAAGGCGATCACCTACAAGACGGAAACGATGGGGGCCGACTACGACGTGTCGGACATTCCGGCGGCCATGCTTGCCGAGGCCCAGGAATACCGCGAGAAGCTGATCGAAAAGGTCAGCGAGCACGACGACAAGCTGCTCGAGAAATATCTCGGCGGCATCGAGATCACCGAGGACGAGATCAAGGCGGCGCTGCGCAGCCGCACGATCACGTCCGTTCGCAACGAAGAGACGGCGTTCGTGCCGGTCATCTGCGGGTCGGCGTTCAAGAACAAGGGCGTGCAGCCGATGCTCGACGCGGTGGTCGACTTCCTGCCGTCGCCGCTCGACATTCCGCCGGTCACCGGCCTCGATCCGGATTCGAAGGAAGAGAAGCTGCTCGAGCGTCCGGCGAGCGACGACGCGCCGTTCTCGGCGCTGGCGTTCAAGCTGATGACCGACCCGTTCGTCGGCCAGCTCACCTTCATCCGCGTCTACTCGGGCGTGCTGACGTCGGGCTCCTCGATCTACAACTCGACCAAGCAGCGTACCGAGCGTGTCGGCCGCCTCCTGAAGATGCACGCGAACAAGCGTGAGGAAATCAAGGAGGTCTACGCCGGCGACATCGCCGCGGCGGTCGGGCTGAAGCAGGTCTCCACCGGCGATACGCTGTGCGACGAGAAGAACCCGGTCGTGCTCGAATCGATGGACTTCCCGGAGCCGGTGATCTCGCTGGCGATTGAGCCGAAGTCGAAGGGCGACCAGGAGAAGCTGGGCGTCGGCCTGTCGAAGCTGATGGGCGAGGACCCGACCTTCCGTGTCAAGACGGACGAGCAGACCGGCCAGGTCGTGATTTCCGGCATGGGCGAGCTGCACCTGGAAATCATCGTCGACCGCCTGAAGCGCGAGTTCAGCGTCGAGGCGAGCGTCGGCAAGCCGCAGGTCGCCTACAAGGAAACGCTGACGCGTCCGGCGGATGGCGAGATGAAGTACGCGAAGCAGACGGGCGGCCGCGGGCAGTATGGCCACGCGAAGATCCATGTGTTCCCTGGCGAGCCCGGCACCGGCTACATCTTCGAGAACGGCATCGTCGGTGGATCGATTCCGAAGGAATTCATCAAGCCGATCGACGAAGGCATCAAGGAAGCGCTGACGCGCGGCGTGCTCGCCGGCTATCCGATCGACGACGTCAAGGTGGAGCTGTACGACGGCTCGTATCACGATGTCGACTCGTCGGAAATGGCGTTCAAGATCGCCGGATCGATGGCGTTCCAGGATGCCGCGAAGAAGGCGAAGCCCGTGCTGCTCGAGCCGATCATGCGCGTCGAGGTGGTGGTCCCGAAGGAACACATGGGCGACGTCATGGGCGACCTCTCGAGCCGGCGCGGCCGTATTCAGTCGCAGGAGGACCGCGGCGGCACGCAGATCATCAACGCGCGCGTGCCGCTGTCCGAAATGTTCGGATACGCCACCGACCTTCGCTCGCGCACGCAGGGCCGTGCGACCTACTCGATGCACTTCGATCGCTACGAGCAGGCGCCCAGCAATGTGAGTGAAGAGGTTGTGGCCCGGATTCAGGGAACGAAGTAAGCGGTAGCCAACGCTTTAGACACGGAGACGAACTTCGATGGCCAAAGAGAAATTCGACCGGTCCAAACCGCACGTGAACGTGGGGACGATCGGGCACATCGACCACGGCAAGACGACGCTGACGGCGGCGCTGACGAAGGTGGCGGCGGACAAGGGGTGGGCGAAGTTCGTGCCATATGACGAGGTGGCGAAGGCGTCGGAATCGCAGGGGCGGCGCGACGACACGAAGATCCTGACGATTGCGTCGTCGCACGTCGAGTATGCGACGGCGAACCGGCACTACGCGCACGTGGACTGCCCGGGCCACGCGGACTACATCAAGAACATGATCACGGGCGCGGCGCAGATGGACGGCGCGATCCTGGTGGTCAGCGCGGTCGACGGGCCGATGCCGCAGACGCGGGAGCACGTGCTGCTGGCGCGGCAGGTGAACGTGCCGTATCTGGTGGTGGCGCTCAACAAGGTGGACGCGGTGGACGACCCGGAGCTGCTGGACCTGGTCGAACTGGAAGTGCGCGACCTGCTCAAGACCTACGGCTTCCCGGGGGACGACGTGCCGGTGGTGCGGGTGAGCGCGCTGGGGGCGATCAACGGCGACGCGGCGGGCGTGGAGTCGGTGGTCAAGTTGATGGACGCGCTCGACACCTACATTCCGCTGCCGGAGCGCGAGATCGACAAGCCGTTCATGATGCCGATCGAAGACGTGTTCTCGATTTCGGGGCGCGGGACGGTGGTGACGGGGCGCGTGGAGCGCGGCAAGGTGAAGGTCGGCGAGGAGATCGAGATCGTCGG